>JACCRY010000233.1 GCA_013813265.1 Parachlamydiaceae bacterium | reverse complement strand
GGGGTTGGAGGTGGAGAGAATTGAACTCTCGTCCTTAGCAAACTACATAATGACCACTACATGCTTAGTGTTCTGAAATAGGCTCACCTCGATGCAGAACACGCCACTAAGGTAAGCTAGCTTCAATTAATCTCGATCTTAGCCGCCTAGAAGCTGACGGAAGCTAAAATCACACCAAGTACCTTATCGACAGACTCTAAAACCCTTGGTCAAGTTTTAGACTGACGTGCAGCGAAAGACTATTAGGTCTTAAGCCGCAGCAGCCGCTAATTGAGAAACGTTAACATTAACAGCATAGCTGCCAAAGTTAGGTCTTTCGATTTTGCCACTGTTGCTAAACTGTTGTTTGGCAATTAATGTTTTTATCGGCTTTTTAAGAGGCCAACCGATAAACCTCTGCATGCAATTAATACTTCATTCCCAAGTCGAAACCGTGACACCCCCATAGTGGGCTATTATTATGTTAGCATTTCTAGCAATCTGGAGCAATATGAAAAAAACAAAAAGAAAAATTCCATAGAAAAGACACAGAAGTGGGGACCTAAACATTTTTAGTTTAAAAAAACTGAACGATTAGGTGATATTAAAGAACCCCTTAAGCTTACCTGCAATTCAGGGTAAAAAAACGTTTGTGCATTATCAGATGGCACCAAATAATTAAGCGCTGAGTTCATTTTTTTTATCAATTTAAAGTCATTTTAAGATCTAGCTAGCTAGATCTTAAAATGACCGAAACACCTATTTGTGAATTATCGTGTGTTTTTAACTGTTAGCTGATTGTTAACAGACTTTACACCTTCTATAGCTTTAATATCACCAACAAGCTTTTGACCGTCTTCCATTTTATCAACAGTTCCACTTAGAGTAACAACACCGTTGTTTGTTTTTAAAACAACTGTTTCGTAGCTAGTTGAAAACCATCCATCGCTTAACTGGTTACGAATTTTTGCATTTAATTCTCTATCTTGTGTATTTGAAGCTGTGTCTTGAGAATATTTTTGGTCATATTGTGTGTTTGAACCAGAAGTTGTTCTTGTATTGGATTGATTAGAACTTCTTTGAGTCGAATCATTTTGTGACCCGTAAGTATTGTCATTTCTTTGCTGATCTCTGTTATAAGATTGATTGCTTTGATTCTGTTGATCTCTGTTATAAGACTGATTGCTTTGATTCTGTTGATCTCTGTTATAAGACTGATTGCTTGGTTGATTCTGATGGTCTTGATTGTATGACTGATTTTGATTTGATTGCTGATAATCGTATTGAGTGTTTCTTTGGAAATTTTGATCATTTCTTTGTTGAAAATTCTGATCATTTCTTTGATTGTAATATCCTTGAGGAGCTTGACCTTGGCTAGAATAGCCTCTTTGCTGATTGTAGCCATCGTTTTGCTGATTTTGATACTGGTATTGTCCAGCACCACAATTACCTGATGCGCAACCTGATCTGCCATGATCTGCAGATGCGACTGAAAATGTTGTAACAGATGCTAAAGCAACTAGAGTGAATATTTTATTCATTTTTTCTCCTAAAGTTTTTGGAACGTTGAAACTAATTTAAGGACTTTGTCTTCCAACTTCAATTTTAGGTGCAATTTTGCAAATTGTAACTCTTCAGAAGACTCCTATTTGGAGTCCAAGATCTAGAGCTCAAACAATTTATCAAAACATTACCAGCGGGAAGGCGTCAATCTATAATTTCAAAATTAAATAAAAAATACATTTCGTCAAGAAAAATCTTCAATATTCGTTTCATCCACCAGAAAATACAACGACATGTGCCTTTTATCTAAAATTTAACGCGCATTGAGGAAGGTCAATATGGCACCCGTATCGGAAAAATAACTAAAAATAGTCGAGTACACTCTCAAAGTTAAATTGCCACCACTGGGCCCAATATGGCAATTTAACCTTGAAAGTGACCTATAGTCTTTCTAAGCTCTAAGACTATCTCAAAAATGACAAAAGCTGCAAGAAAAAGAAGGGCTGCTTTTCCCCCTGGAAATGTATAAGGCGATTTCATTCCTAAGCGATAACGTGCCGACCACACCATAAGCACAGGAAGCAATCCAAGGAGTAATGCACAACCATACCCTCCAGCATAATCCAATGCCGTAAGGAATATGTGAGGATAGGTATAAGAAATCAAAAGCGGAGGAATAAAAATTATCAAACAAAGTAAAAATTTTCCTGAAACAGTTTTCTTGATCTTTAAACCATCGGCAAGAAAATCCATTAAACCAAGCGTAACTCCAAAAAAAGAAGTGACTAAAGCAAAGAACGCAAAATACTGCCCAACAATGTAAACTAGAGGGGTATTAATGAAGTTTTTTAAGGGTTGGACAGCATTATTACCATTTGCTAAAGCTTCAGCTAAGCCTCCAGGCCCTTCCGTAGGTACAATTCCTTGTATCAACCATTGCCACACAGTATAAGTGATCAATGGAATAAAACTTCCTATGAGAATCGCTTTTCTCGTGCGCTTAACGTCATAATTCATATCACTAACCAGCGTAGGAATGATCCCCTGATAAGCAAAGGAGGTAAATGCGATAGGCAGAGCCAAGAGGGATTTTGACCAATTGTGATCGAGTAGAAGTTCTTTTTTTACAAAACCAGAGCCTAAAATAAGAAATGTAAAAAAAGATACAGCCAAACCGATCATGAAAACAACATTAATTTTGCTGACAAAACGTGTACCTATAAAGACAATTGGCGCAAAGCATAAAACAAATAAGAAAGGAGCTATCCAATCGGAAATTTGATTTTTAAAAAGTTGAGATACCAGATCGCCGCATCCAACAATGTAAGCGATGGATAGAGAGTAAAACAAAAATAAATAGAGTATCCATGCAAACGTTTTACCGCAGGACCCCAAAGTGCGCTCAGACATCGACACAATATTTGCATCTTTATGCATCCATAAAGAAATTTCTAAAAAAAGCAATCCGGTACAAGCCATAAATAGCCAACAAAAAAAATAAACCGCAAGAGACGGTAGAAAATCTCCCAAACTTGTCAAAACTGGTAACGCTAACATTCCTCCACCTATAGAAGTTCCTGATACAAGTAATATCCCTCTGAAAGTTGATCCACTATTCTGCGTCAAAATAACTCCTTTACTATTCATCTTAGTATTTATTTAAATGTGTATGGTTGAAATATCTGTCACAGCTTATCAGTTCATTTTTAATTTTGCAATATTAAGTTTGAAGGTTTTAACGATACGAACCGGGCAACAACACTTAAATTTCATGCCCCACTTACCACAAGTAAAATCCCTCTAGAATAAAAAAAACAAAAAGCAGAGACTAACAATGTACCTAAGACCTATTAGAGGTTCCCTAGCTTTTTTTTAACAAGGTGACTACAATGACTACTTCTTCTCCCGTAATGAACGTTTCCAAACAAGATTATAAAAATCTTCATCAATTATCCCTCAATGGACAGTTGCTGTCGTCCGTTTCACAACTGCTGGAATGGGACCAAGAAACTTACATGCCTACTGACGCAGAAAGCATCCGCAGTGAACAACTCAAACTTCTTGCAGGCTTGTCTCATCAAGAAAGAATCAGCAGTAAATTTACGGAAGCATTGGAAAAGCTTATTGACCTCAAAAGCGGTAACATTATTGCTACAGGGCTAAACGAAGCTCAAAATAGTGCTTTAAAGAGATGGAGAAGGGACTATATCATCGATACAGCTCTTCCTGCTCAGTTTGTTGAAGAGTTCGCCCAATTATCCTCCATATCTCAATCCGCGTGGCGTAAAGCACGAAAAGAGCAAAGCTTTGAACAGTTTGCTCCTTTTCTAGATAAAATCATCAGTATGAGCCGAAAAAAGGCCGAGTTGATCGGTTATAAAGATCACCCTTACGACGCTCTTTTAGATTTATATGAACCTGAAACCACCACAAAAGAAATTTCGACTCTGTTTGCTACATTAGGTACAGATATTTCGGCATTGTTAAAAAAGATATCTTCGACCGAACAAGTAGTTGACAGTTTTCTTTTTGGTGATTTTGATCATAAAAAACAGCTTGAATTAGGAATGTCACTTTTGAATGAACTAGGATATGCCCGTTCAAGGGGTCGCCTTGACATATCAGTTCATCCCTTTTCAGCATCTATGCACCCAACTGACAGCCGTATTACGACACGTATTCATGCAACTTCACTCATGAGTAATATTTCTACGGTTATGCATGAGGCTGGACATGCTCTTTACGAAATGGGATTACCAGTTGACCAATATGGATCCCCCTTAGGGCAACCTATTTCCTATGGAATGCATGAATCTCAGTCACGCTGGTGGGAAACACGCATTGGAAAAAGCAAAGCTTTTTGTGAATACTATCTGCCCAGGTTGCAAAAAAGCTTCCCTGACGAGTTAGATAAGATTTCTCTAGATCAATTTTACAAAGCAATCAATCGAGCTCAAGCTTCCTTAATTCGCGTAGAAGCGGATGAAGTAAGCTACCCTCTGCACATTGTTTTACGATTCGAACTAGAGCGAGCTTTGATCGATGGTTCTCTTTCAGTAAGAGATATCCCCGAAGCGTGGAACGCCAAAATGAATGAACTTCTTGGAGTTGTTCCGAAAAATAATAGCGAAGGATGTCTGCAGGATGTTCATTGGTCCATGGGTGCGTTTGGATACTTCCCAAGTTATGCTCTAGGGAATATATATGCGAGCCACATCTTCCCTGCATTTGAACAGAGCTATCCTGACTGGAAAGCACGTTTAGCGACAGGAGAATTTCTTTTCATTAAAGAATGGCTAAACCAAAATGTCCATCGCTATGGCCGTCAATATACAACGCAAGAGCTCATGGAAAAAATTACTCAACAGCCTTTTACCGCAAATGCCTATACTGACTATCTTACGAATAAATACAGCGAAATTTACGGCCTATAAGATTTATTATGCTTCGCTTTTTTTGCAGCGTTATATTTACAATTTTGGCTTTGGTATTAGTTTTAGGAGGCCTTTGGTTTTTATGGCCTCCATTTTCTTCTAATGCCTTAGAGTGGTATCTAACGAAACAAATTGAAAGACAATTTGGCGGTCATTTTCATGCACAAAAAGTAACATGGCAAAATGGACGTTTGCTATTTGAATCCCCCTCTATAATCGCCATCGGAACTAAAAAAAGCGAAGAAAAGCATTTCTATGCAGATCAAGTTGCTGTTCAATATGAATACTCCTTATGGGACAGAAAAATTTTCTTAAAAGTATTTATGAAGGAACCCTCTTTCAAAGTAAATTCAGCCGCCGCAATGCTAGTACAGACCTTACTCAATAAAAGTACAACAATTTATACCTTTGGCCTCAATTGGCAAGTTTCTATCCCTCACGGAACCCTTCTTCAAGGAAATAGAAAACAGTTTCCTTTTTCTTTGGAAATTGCTGACGAGGAAAGCTCAATAGGTAATTTCTCTTTGCAATTTATATCTGACCACTCTCAATCTCAGCGACTAGATGGATACTTTTTCTCGAATGCCCCAGGGGAAAAATCTATACATCTAGATTTTAATCAAATTCCTCTCACAGAACTTTCTACAGTTCTTCGCTACTTTGATGGCCCTTTAAGCCAACTACAAATTACATCAGGGGTGGTCAACGGTTCTGCAAATATACGCTTAGAAAAAAAACAAATACCTTCAATAGATGCAGAGTTAACTTTCACAGACATCATTGTAAAGCAGCCCGCCTTGGAACTTACCAGCAAAATTTCTAAAGCTGTCCTCAGCTTAGCCAAAGATCGCAGAGAAAAATGTAAATTTGAGCTTCAAGGAGATTCTCAACTTTATATGGGTTCAGGAAATCATCTATCTGAATTAACAGGTGGTATCTACTGGGAGAATTTTAGCAATGCATTGATCAATTTTCATGGTAAATGGGCGAATGGAAAAGAACCCTTAAGTCTTTCCTTAGATGGTCATATTTCCCCCATTTTCACAGAAACTCCTCTCAAATTAGATCTTGCTTTCAAGAAACTTAACGCAACTCTTACAGACATAAAAGGAAACCATTTTTCAGCTCATTTTTCAGATGATTTTTTCGGTGGAAACAGCTCTAAGCTTCAATTTTCAGGAAGCGCACTATTAGCTGCTAAGCTTCTACCCGCCACAATTGCTGCTGCTCTTCAAAGACAATTTGATCTCGATCGGTTGAGCTTGCTTGGATTGGTCAAAAAAGAAAACTCTAGGTGCACTGTTGATACAACTATGACTCTAAGCGACTCTAAAGATCCAATTCAAGAGACTTTGATGATTGCATTTGACCTTGAAAATGCGCAAAAATTTTACACTAAAAAAATCGATGCTTTTCCATTTGAAAGCTACTGTTGCGATATCTACCTTGCCAGTACTATCCTTCTGAAACCCTCCATGGAGGGGCATTATGGAATTTCATTAACTGTGGAAGCATTAAATGCTCGTGTCTCAGATATACAACAGCTTCTTTCTCATTTCGACAAGTTTACTCCTTTGACTGCATTGCCATTACAAGGCAATATCGCACTTGGAAAAAAAAAAAATTGCTTTGATCTTATGTTCACACCTGACGGATGCAAACTCCATCCCTCATTTTTCGGATCACTTTCTGAAGGGAGATTTAATGGAGCTAGACAAGACCTTACCTTCGATGATCTTGCTTTCGACTTCACCTATGACTATGATGCCAAAACGCTTTACTTTAACAATTTCCAAGGGGCCCTTTTTCTTGGTGCAGCTGACAATGCAGAAGAATATTCTTTAGCAGGACATTCGATTAGTTTTACTGATCTTCGAAAGTTTCAAGCAACATTCGATATATCTCTCTTAGGAAAAGAAGGGAACATATTTAGACTTGCGGGTCATACTGAGGAAAAAACAAAAGAAAAAGAAGGCAAACCTTTTCCTGTATTCTTTGATAAAGAACGTTCCCATATTAATGGCATGTCTCTATCTCGTTTAGATCTTACATTAAATGATGCCTTTCATATTGAACATTTCCACTTAGAATTCCCTCTTCAACTACAAAAACTCATTGCGTGCGGCAAAATACTCAACAAAACAAAAATATGGCGCGATATCGGCATTGGAGACATTAAAAAAACTGCTTTAGATAGTCAAGGCACCCTGCAAGTTGAAATGAAATATCAGCAAAAGAGCGATATTTTTGTTTTTAATGTAAAAGGCTCTGACCTCTCCTTCAATTCACAAAAGATTGGTAAATGCCTCCTTCACGGTAAAAAAAGAGGAAATCTTTGGTCGATCGAGCAACTAAAAATCGACAAGTTTTCTATTGCTGCTGATTTCGTGAAAGAAAATCAAAAGTGGATTTTTAACTTTCTTGGCCTTCGCTGGGGCAACGCGCTGCTCATGGGTTTAAAAGGAGAATATTTAGCCAATCAACAAACCTTTAAAGGCGATATTGACCTCCTTGAAATGAATTTAGGTGAATTGAAAAATATACCGCTGCTTTACTCTTTGCTTTCCCATTTACAACCAAAAGGACAATTTAAAGGGTCAGGTAAACTTCTAATTTCTCCTAAATGGGAAACAAATCTATCTTTAAATTTTTCCATTACAGATCCAGAATTATTGGGCCTTTCTTTTGGGGAAATTCAAAATGCAACCTTTGATTTAAGCACAGGGAAATTACTCAAATTTAGATTAGAGCTCCCAAAAAGGGGCTTGCTTATAGATTTAGCCCAAAACGTGAACGATATCAGCCTAAGGACTCATGCACCCTTGATAGGGACAGTTGCTATTGACTTTGGTCAAATCACTGAATTAATGCCTTCTGATTTTCAAAAATTTATGTCGGAATGGAATATTCGCAAAAAAATTTCTTTCACAGGCCAATGGAATTTTAGTCAAAAATTCGAACCGACAGACGGTTACTTCTCTTTTGAAGGCAATCTTAAAGGAGAAAACGTTCAATTTAAGGGCTATGAATTTGAGTTACTCCAAGCCAATTGCGCATTTAGTACGAACAAAGTAGTTTTAAATAATTTGACCCTTCAAGATCCTGCAGGCTCACTACAAATTGATCAAATCATGGGAGTGCCTGACAGAAATAGGTCCTGGAATGTCTCAGCTGGCACATGCAGATTAACTAACTGGCGGCCAAGTTTAATGCGAGAAATGGGTAAAAAGTCCCCTGAAAGCGATACATCTTTAGTCATAAGCCGTCTCATCATCGATCGTTTTCAAGGAATCGTCAATGAAACTTCCAGCTTCAAGGGGATGGGGGAATTTCATTTTAGTCAACAATCAAATCGTGCAACAAACAACCCTCTTTTTGTTGTACCAATGGAAATCATTAATCGCATTGGTCTAGATCTTTCGATTTTGACTCCTCTGTCAGGGAATGTCTTCTTTGAAATTCTTGATGACAAGATCATTCTCACGAAGTTAAAAGACGTCTACAGCGATGGCAAACTCTCCAAATTCAATCTATCTAGTAGCAATTCATCTTATATAGATTTTAATGGAAATTTGAATTTACAAATGCGCATGAAACATTATAGCCTTTTCTTTAAGTTGGCAGAGCTCTTTACATTCAATGTTACGGGAACCCTTCAGAAGCCAATCTATTCATTCAAGAAACAGCCTCGCAAGACTTCGCGGAAGTAACGCATTAAAACGTTAAGGTGTCGTCCTCTCGGGGCTCGGTGCGTGGGCTTGTTTCCAGGGGTTCGCTATTCGCTCACCCCTGGCTTACATATTTAGGCCCATCCGGGCCTGTGCTAGTTTCGAAAAGAATCCTAGAATCAACCTAAAAAAGCTCGGATGAGCCTAAATATGTAAACTAGGGGTGAGCGAATACAAACCCCTGGACAGGACCAAAAAAATTTAAAAACCCTGGGAGGGGCGACACAGCCCCCTCTAAAGACCTAAGCCTTACTACGCAATGCTCTCTTGTTTACGTAAATCCAATGCAATGCGGTAATAATGAATAGCTCCATTGATCAATGCCGAACCGATCAAAATATCAATGAAACCACGTACATCATTTGGAAGCCCTAAATATTTAAAAGACATTCCAAGAAGGACCATTCCACCAAGCAGAAAATAGTAGTTTCTACTGTACATAAACCTAACTTCACCAGGATTAGGTAAAGTTTGAATATGCGCGACACTACGATTCGCAGATTTTGAAAGAATATGTTTAGCCTTTAAAAATCCAAGATACAATGCCACACCAGTAATGACAATGGCAGCTTCTTGAGCAGCTAAAACTGAATTGAAGCTATTCAAGAGAGGAGTCGACCCCTCCGGGGTTCCAGTTGAATCAAATATCAATCTTAGGCCAAGCTGCAAAAGGAAAAATCCAATAGCAAACCAGATAGTACCTGAAAAAAAAGTCATGTTTGAGTGTGAAAGTTTTAGCATAAAGTCCTTAGTTTGTTAGCGTTGTTTTAGCGTTGTTTCCAAGCAAAAAAGTCAAGATTTCCAAGAATTAGTCCAAGGAGAAGACCCGACATGTGAGCCGTATTAGCAATTTGCGTAGCCATAGATTGCCCAAAGGCTACTTCTGTGTAAAAAGAAGACATTTGAATAAGCAGAATGACACCTAGAAAAAGCATCGTAAAGTTAAATGTCAGCGGTTGCAAAAGATACCCTTCCCAAGGTGCTTTTCTTTGTCGCATCCAAACAAATGTAATCATTGCGCAGATGACTCCAGAAAATCCTACGAAGTTAGCACCGCTCATTAAATATTGAGCTGTATTGGTTACCAGAGCAGCCAATACAATAAAAATAAAATAACGTGGAATCCCCATTTGCTGTTCAAGCTGTTTGCCTAAAACGACTAGCCACATCATATTGAAAAGAATATGAAAAATATCTCCATGAAGAAGAATCGGTGAAATTAGGCGCCACCATTCTCCTTGATGAATTTTTTCAAACAAAGGAGCTTCCGATGCCCATGAAACCTCTTTATTTTTATAAAAAGAAACAATTTTTTCATAAAAACCTTTCCAATATGGCGTCGCACGAAATTGCTCTACTATTGGCATAAGGTCGGCAGGAAGTTGATTTGTCTCTTTCAAATTCTGAGCGCTTGCCTTATCTGCAAGTTCATCAACAGATTCATAAGCCTTCGGATAGTCAAAGAGTAGATTTTTTGTAAGTGGTGAATCATAAAGTGGAACGAAGGGTAAAGATAGCTCTGAGGCGACTTTCGGGTTTAATGGAATGGAAGGCTGAGTTAACTGAGACAAAAAGAAGATAAGGCAACAATTGACTAGAAGGTAAATAGTTAAGAGACCAATAGGTTGAACAACAGGAGCGATAGATCCATTTTTTTTTGTTGTCACTAGTGGAAGGTCATTCCCTGGAACATCTTTAAAAATAAGACCTGCGGGTACTACAGGAACAGGGTGCTTCCAAAGATCAGGATATTGACTAATTTCAATTGCTCTTTTAAAATGCTCTTCATCCCGAACCCAAATTCTGCAGACAACATCAACGCGTGATGGATCTTCCAAGTTTCCGTTGGTGGTTATCTCAAGCTCATTATCAATTCCTTGAGTTTTGAGATATTTAGAAAGCAAGATTCCTTGCTGCTCATCTTGTAATGTTGAAATTAATCGCATGGTCTACTTATACACTTTCTGCTCAGAGAGTGCAATTTTTTACTTGTGTGTATCTGCAAGAAAACCGGAAAGTTCTGTTGGTGTAAGCCATTGAGTGTTCGTGTCAGACGTATAAGCGAAGTTTTCCGGCAGAGGATTTCCCTTGCGCCCGGCCAAAAATTCTTTGAGTCTTTTGGGGTCTTGAGAAAAAACTTCTGGCACAATCATGTAATATTTGTCGAATTCTAGCGAATGCCGCGCATCTTCCTGGCCAATCATGAGCTCGTGCAGTTTTTCCCCCGGTCGAATCCCAACAACTTTGTGTGGGAGGTTTGGTGCGATAACATTTGCAAGATCGACAATTTTCATGCTTGGAATTTTAGGCACAAAAATTTCGCCTCCTTGCATAAGGATAGAGCAATTAAGCACGAAATCGACAGCTTGATCCAAAGTAATCCAAAAGCGTGTCATACGAAGATCAGTGATGGGCAATGCTGGAGCGTTTTCCGCAATAAGTTTTTGCCAAAAAGGAATCAGGCTTCCGCGGCTGCCAAAAACATTTCCATAGCGAACTACGGAAAACTTTGTATCCCTTTTAGACCCGACATATACATTCCCTGCGGAAAATAGCTTATCGGAACAAAGTTTGGTAGCCCCATAAAGATTAACCGGATTAACGGCTTTATCTGTGGAAAGGGCGATGACTTTTTGAACTCCGCAATTAATAGCAGCATCAATGATATTCATTGCGCCGATGACATTTGTTTTAATAAATTCAGTTGGGTTGTACTCAGCTGCGGGGACTTGCTTTAAAGCTGCGGCATGGACAACAACGTCGACATCATTAAAGGCACGGATTAAACGGTTAAGATCTCGTACATCCCCTAAGAAATAACGTATTTTTGAGACATCCCCAGCTCTATGATAAAAGATAGGATCAGATTGTTCCATTTCCCACTGTTTCCACTCATCACGACTAAAGATAATGATTTTTTTACAAGCATCTTCTTTAAGTAGACGTCTAGCTAAAGTTCTGCCGAAGCTACCTGTCCCCCCAGTAATGAGAACAGTCTTGCCTGCAAATGCTAAATTCGTCGCCATAAATATTCTCCATTACCCTTAGAGATCGTCTTATTCGGAGTATAGTGCGGCATTCTTTTCAGAGCAAAGAGAAAACCTAGTATATTATATGCAACTTTTAAGAAAGTCGATTGACCTTTGGAGTGCTGAGACTTGTTTCAGCTTTGTTTCGTCCTTGACATGTGGAGCGTGTTTTGTGAAGGCTATAAGGTCTAAACGTAACGTGGGGTAGTCAATTGACAATTAAACAGCCGCGGCAGCGTATACCTATGGGTTCTCAATTTTCTTTGCGCTCTTTGCGTTTTTTGCAGCCAGTCTCTTCTCTTTTTGCTGGCATTTTCCTGCTTTCAAATGTAAAATCCCAGACATTATGAAACTAATCATTCAACGTGTCTCACAAGCCTCAGTTGAAGTCGAGCAAAAAATTGTAGCAGTCATTGGTCCCGGGCTGCTTGTATTTGTAGGGGTAACCCACCAAGACACTGCTAAAGAGGCAATGTGGCTTGCGGAAAAGTTGATCAATCTGCGTATTTTCAGCGATGCACATGGGAAAACTAACTGCTCACTTGAAGAACATCAAGGAGAAGTCCTTGTTGTTTCCCAATTTACACTGTATGCAGATTGCTCTGCAGGGCGAAGACCCTCGTTTACGAAAGCTGCTGATCCCGCATTAGCGGAGCAATTATACAGCACGTTTATTCAGACACTCCAAAAAAATCAAATCAAAGTAAAATCCGGTATTTTTGGAGCGCATATGAAAATCTCTTGACAAATGATGGACCGCTTACATTAATTTTGGAAAGACCATAGAGGTTTGATAACGAACTGCTTGCAAAATCTAACTGGACATTCCGATCATGCAATTAACTCAATCTTTTTTTTAATTTTGCTAATCATAATACCCTTAATGAGAAGCCGCGAATGCGGCAACAGCATATAGCCACAGGCGTTAGTTGCGGAACACCCTATTTACAGGTGGACAGATCTTAAAATTTACACAATATTTTTATAGTTCATTTATGCTTTATGCTTGATATAAATGCATTAAAATAATATAATACATTATACAAACCCGAATTTTTCAAGGAAAGACATGCAACCATATTCTAATTTAGAAAAATCTTCTTTTAATCAATTTTGTGTTAATATTTACAATTTCGTTGACCAATCTCGAGTTGATTTCCATGAATTTTGTAACTACATTCCTGGTGTCAGCACAGTCACAAATCTCATTGCAGTTTTTCAAAAACACGTATTCCTACCAGAAGCGGACAGTGTGGAGTCTCTCACTGAAAGTCGCTACTACACTTACCTGAGGGCCCAAGACTTTCAAAAAGATTGGCTCTTATTTATCCCTTTCGCTAATACAATTTTTTGCTTACTACGATGTTGCTCTACTGATCTAGATACAGAACTAAAAGTAGATGTAGAAACAAATATGGGAAATGAAATAATGCCCAGCGATAAAGTAGAAAAACTTTATATCGAGGAACTAGAACTAAAAACAAAGGAACAATTATCCAAAATTATTAATGAAGTTTTGCCCGAAGCTTCTCCAGAACAAATGACTCTTTCTTCTAATGAAATTTCTAAAATTTGCGATGAATTTTTTCTAGAATTAAATGATTGTCAATTTAATTCAGTTAATTACGAGACATATGCTTTAGGCAAAAAAACATTTAAACATTTCTTTCAAAACCTGTTAAACTCATTTGAAGATGCATCACCTGCTCAAATCACTTCTTTCATTCAAGGTCTAAGGGGGTGTGGCCCAATACCCACAGTAGAAACATATCATGGCTGTGGGCATACTGACCATCGATTTGACTTAATTGTAGAAATGCACCAAGGAGAATCTCTTTGGTTTCCCGAAGTTTTTAAGTTATATGAATCAAACCCAGATTTGGCTAAGCTTCTGATTAATGGGATTATTCTAAGCTATTGTACACCTTCTAACACAACAAATGACAATAGACAGATTGACTTCCTTTGCGACTGTATTCGAACAAAAGAGCAGGCAATAGATTACTTAAATGCCTGTGATAATTTGACCCCCTCCATTAAAGAAGATAATCAGCGAAAGTTGGCTCTCTACACTCAAGACTATAAATGGATTACTTCAGTTCACAATACTCGTAATTTACCTCGAGTATTTGTCGAAAAAGGCATGAATGACTCTAGAAAGATCTCTCTAACTATAGAACAATGTCAACAAGAAAAAATAGCGATCATCGAAGCTTTTAATGAAAAAGGGATCGATTACACTGCTCTTCTTTCAAAAGATTGCTTTCCTATAATTTCTCAAGATATTGCCAACAAAATCTATTCTCAATTATCCGTTGTTGACCTTGCTACTATATCGAAGACACGTAAGCCAACACCAGATTTAGAAAATGAAAAGCCCTCTTCTGTTGACTTCCTTAAAAAACACCTAGAACCCTTGACAACTCAGCTTATTCGATTGGTTCAACTGCTGAATATGATCAAATCGGGCAAATTTATTGCCTCATATACATTTGTAGATACTGGACGCACTGCTAAAGCGACTGCATACTTTTACAAAGAACTTAACATTTTTCTTAAGAACTTAATAAAAAATCCTCTACTTTTAAGCAGTTTAAAGCCCCTAAAGATTGAAAAATGTAGAAAGATTGAAAGGAGTATGGCTGAAAAGGTGACTCTTTCGTTTAGTCAGCTTAAAAATGATACCGAATATTTTATTGAAGATAAAACATTTAATGAGCATGTACTTGAGCTTATTGAGACAGAGGTGTTCGATGGTCAAAAATTTGAAAACCTCCCAAAAAAATCATCTCTAATTAGTAACTGCCTAACAGTTCTTTTTGACCAAAAATCTGATGAATTTCTACGCTCCTTTATTGCCAAGAAATCGTTCTTTGGACGTAGAGATATAGAAAATGTTCTCTTTAATGAATTAACAGAAATAAGACAAGAAAGACTTATTTCTCTAATAAAAAATAATGAACCCAAATTTGGACATGTTATTCTTCTGTCTTTGTTCAAGTTTATTGAATGGAATTCTGCCAAAAGTCAAGCCAATGAAAGCGAACTAGTGAAACTTGCTGAAAAATTGACAATCGCATTTTATAACGAAAAACCTGATTTTTTTCAGTGGACACACTTTTATAATAGAGAAGAAAACCTACCCTCCAGCTATGTAGAATGCCTTTGCATTGCAGAAACCCTTCATTTTTTAGAGCAACCCATTTTAAAAGAAAATTCATGCCAAGAGAATTTAAGGCGATGGACATGTGAACGCGCCACGGTTAATGCCAGTATCGCTAGGTGTCTTAAATCTCCAGAACAACTCAAGACGTATCTTGAAAAGACATTAGCATACATTTTATCCGAAGAGAATGATAAATTTTTCGTAGAGGAAAAGCTTATCACCTTCACGCATATTGTTCTCATTCATGAGCTTTACAGTATCAGTGATAATTTTAAAGCACTTCTTGAAGTAAGTGCTAGCCTCAGTCACCACCAAATGATCGATGCACATGCAATAATATTTAAAGCCATTTTTCAATTGTTCTGTCCAAGGAGTTCCATATACGAACTATTCCCCTATGTAAAAACAGAAACTGAAGTGGGTATACTTCTTGAAAATTTGCGAAAACTTCCTGAGCCTATTAAATCTTTTCATTTAAGTGTGTTAAAAGAACACATTTGTAAGGAAGAAAATGGTTTTAGCAAGGATATATGCGACATTTTTAAATCTGAATTTGAATTTAGCGAGTTAGAATTAAATCAAATAAAAAAGAACGGATTTAGAATACAACATTTAGTCGATAGTTTTCTCTCACTTGAGTCTCCTAAAGCATTGAAAAGATGCCTTCAAGAGTTCAGGAAGGATCAATACTGCCTTCAAGCGTTAGCACAAGGTATTAAGTTGCCCGATGGAACACTTCTTAAGAATTCCCTGAGTCCAGAAATCATCCGTCAAGCTTTTCATGATGAGAAACTTTATTATGAAGGTTATGAAGAGCCTATAGACCTTGTGGAATTTATAAAGGAATATTACTAGTTCAAAGTTGTTGGCGAACGTTAAGTTAACACCTAACTCAATCTTTTTTTTGAATCTTGCTAATCATAATATCTTTAATTAGAAGCCGCGAATGCGGCAACAGCATATAGCCACACGCGTAAGCGTGTGGTAAACAGGGTAGAGTGTGAGCCGTGGCTACGGCGACAGAAAGCTTAAGGTGACTGTCGCCGTTGCCACGGCTCAACCAAATTAATATTCAGACCACACGCTCACGCATGTGGCTATATGCTATTACCGCATTCGCGGCTAAAGAGAATTGCGTGAGGCAAGAGACAGGAATGGGTTTTTTAAAAAAAGATTGAGTTATTAGCATGATTGGAATGTCGAGCTACATTTTCTTACCACTCTGGCTTGCCCTGGCGGTATTTGACCTTGCGCATAAACACTCCGTTCGAATCATACAACGTCGCTGTTCCGTCTCCGCATAGCACACGACTTACAGAAAACTGATCTCCCATATTATAGTACTCCCCTTTCACAAGTGCGTCCTGATCATAATTTTCCAAAAGCATCAGTTTTCCATTGGCATACCATGCCGTCAGAACTCCTGAACGCTTATTTCCTGCCATTTCACGCTGACTTTCTTGCACACCTGAAGGATACCATGTTTTAGTCACCCCTTGAATTTTCCCTTCCACCCAACCAATCGAAAATTTCGGCTGATTTGTATTCGGATAGAATTCAATCTCCTCTCCATTTTTAAAACCGTCCTTCATTCCGTAGGTCTTAGTAATGACTCCGCCCTTACCTAAAACTTTAACCAAACCTTCCTGAACTCCAGCACGATATTCTTGAAATTCCTGGACTGAAGTTTTGTCAAAAATTGCCCTATAGCCATTTCCAGAAACGATCTCTGAAACAGGCTGACCATCAATCCCAAAGTAAGAACCTTCAATCAGTTTATCGCACTCATACAACTCTTTAAACGCTATGCTTCCATCCTTCCAATAACGAAAAGCATTCCCTTCTTTCCTGCCTTCAACATAACTACTCACTTCAAAAAGGGTGCCATCGTCTAAGAAAATTTGATAAAGGCCATTGATTTTATCCTCACACATGGGAATTTCCTTCCAGATCCGTCCATTCTTATGATAATAGTGTGCGATCCCCTCGCGCTTACCCTTAATATAAGGGATTTCTGCTTCTAAACATCCCTCATTTGAGAAAGCTTCACAAATCCCATCAAATAGCCAAGTATTCTCAACACCATCATAAAAGTCTCCGTTCCCTCCGATAACTCGAGCACGAACTTTTTGGGTTCCGTTTTCGTACCAAGCTCCATATTCTCCATAAGCGCGTCCGTTGACCATCTCAAGATACTGCTTAAGTTCTCCATTTGGATGGTAACTTGTCAAGCATGCCAAAATCATCCCTTGCTCATTACGCTTGTAGACTCTTAACACTTTTTTGTAGGGCTGAGGAGCCAAAAAATTGACTTTATCATAGGTTTTTAAACGTTCGTCATTACTAATTGTTTCTGAGACACCATCTGCATCAATAAGATTAATGCTGGCAAGACATGTTACAGGGGCTCTCGTTCCAGCACAACTTGTCAAAAGAAGAGAAGTAAGAGCGAGAATAAAAAATTGCTTCAAAAAATTTTGCATTTTAATAAAATTTTGATTCATTTAAAACCTCATAGATGGGAAAAAACAGGTTACAAAGTTGAGGTTATACCATGAAAAGAATAATTAATCGAGAAGATAGCGTAAATCATCCATTGAAAGCTGAGCTTCCCCTAGAGAATCTGACATGAGATCTGTTAAGAGGGCACGTTTGGATGCTTTTAAAGTCATCATTTTTTCTTCAATTGTCTCGACCATCACATAACGTTTGGCTATCACTGTCTCCTTTCGTCCTATACGGTGTGCTCGATCAATTGCCTGATTTTCAACAGCCTCATTCCACCAAGGATCATAGAGAAAAACGTAGTCAGCAGCTGTTAAGTTTAATCCGATACCTCCCGCTTTTAAACTGATGAGAAAAATAAAAGTCGAAGGATCTTCCTGAAACTGTGTGACTACCTTTTCGCGATCTTTTGTTTGTCCGTCAAGGTAGACAAATGACCATTTTCGCTGATTAACCTCACTTAGAATAAGCTGAAGCATCGTTGTAAACTGGCTGTAAACAAGCACCTTACGCCCTTCTTCAACGGCAGTCTCTATATCTTGCATGAGCGCTTCTAACTTAGCAGAAGGAACTGATTGCATATCTTCTGATTGACCCAAAGCGAGCAAGGGATGACAACAAATCTGCCGCAAGCGTAAAATAGCTTCTAATACTTCAATACGATGCTTTCCAAGCCCGTCCAACTCGACTTTCTTCAAAAGATTGCTTCTAAATCCTGCCAAGAAATTTTCATATACTTTCCGTTGCTCTGGCGGCATTTCAATCCATACTACTTGCTCAATTCGTTCAGGCAAGTCTTTGGCAACTTCTTCTTTTTTACGTCTTAACACAAAAGGACGCATTTTTTTTCTGATTCTCTGCATATAGCGAAAATCAGCGTTACTGGCTTCGATTTCCGCAGTGAATTTTTTCTCCAATCCAAACAAATCAGGAATTAAAAAGTGAAAGTGTGCCCAAATTTCTATGATATGGTTTTCTATGGGTGTTCCAGTTAATGAAAGCCGGAAACCTCCCTTTAACTTATAGATTGCTTTTGCAGTTTTAGTGTTTGGATTTTTAATCGTTTGCGCTTCATCCAAAATGATACATTGATATGTATGACTTTCAAAAAGATCGAAGTCAATGCGCAAAGTCGCATATGAAGTTAAAATGATGGAAGGTAAGGGGCCTTCTTTCGACCAAGGAGTTCTTTGACCACCCTGATAAATAAATGTATCTATCTCAGGAAGAAAACGCTCAATTTCCCGCTTCCAGTTAAAAATCAGCGATGTCGGCAAGACAATGAGAATAGGATTTTTAATTTCAAGGCGCGAAAGAAATGCCAAGACCTGAATTGTCTTTCCGAGCCCCATATCATCAGCCAAAAGGCCATGAAAGCCATATTCATAAAGGAAAGACAACCAGTTTACACCTTCTTGTTGGTAAGGACGCAAATCCCCTTTAAAAGAGGACTTTGGCTCTGCAAGTTTAAGGCCGTCAAACGTTAAAAGCTTCTCCTTAAGATTTGCAAAAGTGTCATCGTAGGACACATTTGAAGTCGATTCAAACAATTCGGTTAAAGCTCCGAATCGATTACGTTGCAGTTTGATTCCTGAAGCAACTATTTCCCCTTCTTCAAGAAGACCCCCTAGACCATAACTGTCAATTCCTTTAGGAAGCAGTCCCACACGGTTGGAGCCTAGCTGAACAAATTGATCACGACGATTAAATGCACCGACGACATCTGTAAGATCAACATCATGCTCCCCATAGCGAATCTTCCCTTTAACAAGGAAATAATCGGTCCCAGAAGTTATACTCAGATCACTATCTGTCAAACGGCAAATCTGACTTCCATTGCAATCTAAAAGAGGCCAACCCACATCAAGCAAAAACGTTAAACTTTTTCCTACGCAATCTACAGGGCAATAGTAATGAGAGGATCCGGCAATTTTTCGAATAAAATCTGTTTCTAAAAGATCTAGCTCTAATTCCTTTTCCGCACCCCCTTGTCTTTTTATCAGAGGCTTTCCTTTTGCATCTTTCACCCAGGGGGATGGATCATGGAAGGCTGCTTTTCCAGATTCTTTTCCTGAGGTTTGGGGATAACTCATCCAAAGATCCGCAAAAGCACCCAATCGATCGCTCAATGTAAGAATGGGAGAGGGCTTGATTGACTTTTCTAATCTTTCTTCTGCTTCATGATGAAAGATAAGCTGTGGCTGGTCTGGGGAATCTTCATCAGAATAGCACTTTTGAATATGGCTTAGAGAGACTTTTTTAGGCTCGGCATAAAGCTGTTTTAAGTCCTTCCAAGCGATTTCAGTGGTAATTTGCTTTAAAAAAGGGCCCTTGATGTAGTAATGGTGGGCTCCCGTAAAAAGGAAATCGCATTCCGAAAGATCGAGCTCCTGATGAGAATTCTTGAGCTTTCCAGTGATTGTAGGCTGATTTTTGTCGCAGGCTTCAATATAATAAGAAAAGGTCGTCTTACTAAAAAGGTCGCACATAAGTAAATACTGCTTAAAATAAAAGGCCTTGCTGGCGACAAGCAACTCTAAAACACGTGTTGTTGCAAGATAGCTGACATGGAAAAGCGATAGGGATGTATTGCTTCCAATAAAACGACGATTTTTCGCTTTAGTGTTAAAATTAATTTCTTGATTATACAGCAGCTGCAGAAGCTCTTTGTGTGCAATCTGCTGTCGAATCCCATCAAAACTCAAAGGATGGGAAATGGTAATTGCTAGAGTTCCCGTTTGGTTTGACTCTAGACTGTCAATGCTAAATTTTATTACTTGAGTCATTCTCTAAGGACCACGGCACCTTTGTATACAAGTTTCTTCTCAGGGTCTACGGTGACTAATTGTCCCTCTGCCAAAACACGGAAAGCTGTGTCAGCACGTGTGATGACAGGTTTATTGTATTCTTTCGCAACGCTTAACAAATAATTTTCGGACTCTAAATCTGTCGCAAGGTTTTGCAATATCACTCCAGCAGATTCCTGAATGAGAGGCAAGTAAGATTCATCACATGTTGCAATTACCAAAAGTTGACCGCGCACAGTGTATGTGTGGGTTAATTCAGGAGAAAACACATGCTTTACATTGCCATAGACAGCACTGCCAAATCCATTTCCTGCCCGAATAAGAATTTCTCCTTCACCGATACTTTCAACCATCATTGTGTTAGTCGTCCCTGAGGTTCCAAAAGGAACTCCGGCAGTCACAACAACTAATGCTCCGAGGTGTACAAGGTCTCGTTCTAATGCAAAATCACTTACCTTTCTAAATGCATCTAAAACAGTCCGACAGCCACCTTGAAGAAAAGGAACAACACCCCAGCAGTAGGCAAGCTGGTGATAACATTTTTCATTTGCTGTCATGGCGATAATGGGGATTCCGGGCCGCAAACGCGCGACCAGTCTCGCTGTTGAGCCACCAGTTGTAAAAGCAAAAATAGCTTTAGCATTGGAACTGTAGGCTGTTTTAACGGTCGCTAAAGTTACAGAAGAAGGAACGTCAACGAAAGTAATGTTTCGAAAGTTATCAAAAAATGCGCGGTAGTTAAAATCCTCTTCTGCATCCTTAATGATCCTTTTCATTACGTTCACAGTTTCAAATGGATATCGCCCAATGGCAGTTTCACCTGATAACATCACCGCGGAAGTACTATCGTAAATCGCATTTGCGACATCGGAAACTTCTGCACGTGTGGGACGAGGATGATAGATCATGGATTCAAGCATCTGTGTAGCAGTTACAGAAGGCTTACCGGCCAAGTAGCTTTTGCGGATCATCATTTTTTGCAAACGCGGCACTTCGCTTAGAGGAACTTCAACACCAAGATCACCACGCGCAATCATGATCCCATCAGCAACTAACACAATACTGTCAAAATTGCGAATTCCTTCATAATTTTCAATTTTTGCGATCACTTGGATTTCAGGTTTACCCTGTTTAGCCAGTAGGTTTTTAATGACCATCACATGTTCAGGTGAACGTACAAAGGAAGCAGCAATAACATCAACATCATGTTCGCATCCAAAACAAATGTCACTAATATCTTTTTCGGTAACGGCAGGAAGTTGAAGATCGACATTAGGTATGTTTACTCCTTTACCGGAAAGAAGCAATCCCTGATTATCAATTTCGACCTGTACAATATTGTTGTCGACAGAAACGACGTATGACGAAATATACCCATCGTCAAAAAGAACCTGTGTTCCGATGGGAATCAAAGGTAAGATGCTTCCAGGATGAATGGGGATTTGCATAGGACCTGGAGGCTCTCTCCCTGCTTCAATTAGAGACAAAAGGTCACCTTTTTGCAAAGCTATCTCACCCTCGAAAAGTTTACCGATGCGGATTTCAGGACCTTTTGTATCCAACATAATGGCTAAAGGCATTTTGAGTTCGCGGCGGGCATTTTTTAAATGTTCGATCACTAGAAGGTGTTCTTCATGGGTCCCATGACTAAAATTTAGTCTGGCTACATTCATGCCTGCTTTACATAGACCTATGATTTTCTCATAAGTATTGCAAGCTGGTCCAATCGTACAAATAACTTTGGTGCGTGTCATTAGGTCTCTCCTATAGTCGAATTTTAGTGTATCAAAAGTCTGATTAAATGCAGTTTAATTTCGTGAAATTAGAAAAGATCAAAGGACAAAGGACCTAAGGGACTTGAGGAAGTTGCTAAATTAAACATAAAATAAGCCATGTTCACCTTAAATAACCCCTAACGTCTGCTGCGAGATGCAGAGGCTGTGAAAAAATTCGAAATAATGCAGCAGTTAGGCGAAAGTTGCAGCTGATGTAATTCTTGGCGACGTCGTAGCTATAGCTACGACCGAGAAGAAAAGTGCGTCAGATGCAACTTTTCAGCCAACTGAAGCATCTTTCCAATTTTTTCACAGCCTCGCAGCAGACCACATTGTCTTTGTCAATAGACTGAGCTCTTTAAAGGATTGGACCGAAAAGGTTTTCTGCCATTAATAGGACTGTCCTTTAGGTCCTTCATTTCTTTGGCCAGTGTGTTTTTTCTTTCTTCCTGAGTGAAATTAGTGTATAGTTTAACTATGTCACCTCTAATCAGCGCTCATAATTTATCAAAATCCTATGGAACCCAACGGCTTTTCAAGGGAATCTCCTTTTCGATCAATTCAAATGATCGAATTGGTTTACTAGGTCCTAACGGAGCCGGAAAATCCACTCTATTAAAAATTTTAATGGGTATGGATTCATCTGATGATGGTCATGTTTCACAAAAACAAGGCCTCCGCATCGGATATGCTTGCCAAGAACCTGAATTTCCGCCCATCCCACTTGAGGAACTGCTGTTAAATCAAGATTTGCATGGAGATCCGATTGAACTGCGCACACGCGCTCAGATTATTCTTTCGAAGATGCAATTCGAAGACGATGTCCAAGATGCTTCTCTACTTTCAGGCGGTTGGAAAAAACGACTTGATATCGCTCGGGCGTTGATGAATCAACCAGATCTCCTTTTGTTGGATGAACCGACGAATCACCTTGACCTTGAAGGAATTCTTTGGCTTGAAAAATTTCTACTGCGCGAAAAAATTGCCTATGTTGCCGTGAGCCATGACCGATATTTCCTAGAAAATATTTCTAATAAGATCATTGAGCTTAATAAATGTTATCCTAAAGGAATTTTCATTAGCGATGGCGGCATGAGTGTCTATATGGAGCACAAAGACGCTTTTCTAGAAGCTCAAGCTCAACAAGAACGCGGCTTAGCGTCCAATGTACGTGATGAGATTGCTTGGCTGCGGAAATCTGCTCCGGCGCGCACAACAAAATCGCGTTCACGAATCCAAAGAGCTTATGAACTAATTGGAGAACTTTCTGAAGTCAAGCAAAGAAATAAAACAGTTAAAGTTGATATAGACTTCGTTGCATCCGAAAGAGAAACACGCCGACTCGTTGTGGCTAAAAATATTTATAAATCATTTGGAGATAAACCTCTCTTTAAAGATATTGACATCACGCTCTCTCCAGGAACGCGACTGGGAATTGTCGGAAAAAATGGAACAGGAAAAACGACACTTTTGAGAATTCTTGCAGGGCAAGTAAAACAAGATAAAGGGACGATTAAGTATGCAGATGACTTACAAATCGTCTATTTCGACCAACACCGCGCGCATCTTGCCCCAAATATTTCAATACGGGAAGCCCTCTCCCCTCATAGCGATACAGTAAACTATCGTGGTCAAGAAATTCATGTCAACGGCTGGGCTAAAAAATTTCTTTTCACTCCTGACCGATTAAGTCTTCCCATCAGCTGTCTATCAGGTGGTGAACGTGCACGCATTCTTATTGCTAAACTCATTTTACAGCCAGCAGACTTACTTTTTCTCGATGAACCTACGAATGATCTCGATATTCAAACGTTAGAAGTCATTGAAGAAAGCCTCATGGAATTCCCCGGAGCAGTTGTATTGATTTCTCATGACCGCTGCCTTATGGACCGTGTCTGCACTAAAATCATCGGTTTGGGTACTGATCATGAACATCATTTTTTTGCAGATTACAGTCAGTGGGAGAAGAGTTTGAGTGTCAATCCGGTTAAGAAAGAAGCGATGGTTGCTGCTGGAACTACAGCGCCTTCTGCTGGGAGTAAAACAAATGGGTCGAGTAGTCCAAGTGAGCAGAAATCCGCGGCTATCGTTTCTAAAAAGCTTTCTTATAAAGAGCAGAAGGAACTTGATGGAATGGAGACGGCAATCTTTGCATGCGATAATGAGATTCAGTCTTTGAAGAATCAACTTGAAAACCCTTCAAACGCAGCGGATCCGCAAAAATCGTTAGAGGTTTACCATCTTTTAGCTTCTGCTGAGACTCGTTTAGAAAAGCTGTATGAGCGCTGGGAGTATCTTGAAAAGCTAAGTTCATAGGACCTGTAACTGAACATTCCGATGCTTGGCTAGGGGGCTTAACCTTATGAAAGCGTGTCATCACTTTGTGAGTAAATTTGCTAGTAAAGTGGACGCCAGACTTTTCATAAGGTTAAGCCCCTAAGCCTCCTCGGCATCTGAGTGTACAGTTACCGACTTTTTGGTTCGTCTTAGTAGATAAAAGTAATGCCACGCTTTTCATAGGGTTAAACCCCTTAGCCAACTCAGCATCAGAATGTTTAGTTAGAGGCAGTTATACACTTCCTTCCGAAAAATAATATCGCTTGACTATTACGCTTGTTTAATTCACAATAAATTTATTCAAACTATTAAATAATAAAACAGAGTTATTATATGTACACCTTAGCAAAATGGATTGACACTCAATATTTTCCGGATACCAAAAAAGCCTTTTTTAAAGAGCGTAAAAATGGTGAAATTGCAATTTGCTATCGAGGGCGCTGTTGGTCTTACCTCTGCTCATGGAGTATTGGAAGCAGAGGTGACAGATATGATCTAAACAAAATTTTTGAACTCGATGAAAGTTCATTAGATCAAAAATTATTCCTCCAAAACGCAAAAAAATTTATTCGTTCCCCTGAATCTGAACAATACTTTAATGATGCTCTCCAAATTTTTAATCGCTTTAGAGGCTCCTTTTTTGTTGACCATTTTGCAAACCCCACTAAATTTTCTGAAATTCTTCAACTTAGTAACTATTTTATAAATGAACCTATCCCAATTAAACCCGAGGATGAAATTTTTGCTGACTATTATAATTTAGTCTTTAAACAGGGCGTTATTGTTGAAAAAATTATTTTCAAAAATTTTCTTATGAATTGTGAATATCAAAATCTACTATATTCCAACGAGCGTACTAGCAACATAAAGCCTAAAGACCTTATTGATCATACTTCCTACATCTGCGAACTCAGTTCTGACTGGAAAGAAGCTTCAAATAACCTAAGGCCAATACTCAGAAACGATCTAGATGGAAGTTTAAGGTTTCATCAAAGTGTAGCAAGTAAATCAATCTACGATATTGCTAAAGCAACATACAATTTCAGAAATAAAAAACCATCAAACCATTTTTCAAGAATCTATATAGATTCTATCTTCAGCTTGAAGCGAGATATTACAAAAACATTTGAGCCCGCTAATATAATAGATACCTTCACCCTCCTTCAAGGAAAGGAGTCAAGTCCGCTCGAAGAAATTTCAAAGAGAATTTCTACCTGTAGCCAAGTTTTATTTAGAGAACCGATCCCAGAACACCTCTTAACATTATTTTCTGATACAGACACTTTTTTTGAGAAAGTTAAATTTTTGGGCAGTTTTTTTGTAGAAACACATTCTTTCATGGGATGTATAGATCAAGACATGGATGTTCTTTCAAGGTTGCGTACTGAGGGTGATAAACTTGGCAAAACAAAATTCAAGGCCTATTATTTAATTCCCTGTATGGATAAAGATTTTGAAAATATTATAATCAATTTTATCACAAAAAACTACAAGCAATTTACTCTGCTTGAAAAATTTGATATTTTGAAGTTATTTACCAATTATCATCCAGTCGTCAAAAACTCTTCAATATTGCATCTATTTCTTGCTTTTTTGCAAAACTTTTCAAGGACTACTTCTGATATATATGAAATACAATTCAGTATTCACTGGATAGCTGAATGTCTTAAAAATGCTAAATTATCAAAAAATCTTTTAAAAAATTTAAATCCAGATAATGCCATCTTTAGTGCATTCTTAAAGCATTTTTTCTTTTCAAAAAATTCTGTAATCCTACCTCTGTTTGCTGCAAGCACTCTTCCTTTCAATCTGGACTGGGATAGAATTAATAAAATTATTTCAGACATCCCATCAGGCACAAAGTTTGGATCCTTAGAAAAAATGGAGAAAAATTTTGCTAAAAATAGTGAAAGCCTTGAGGAGGGGGACACCGATGTGGAGAGTGATAGCTGGACTGATGATAGTGATAGCTGGAGTTGGGCTGAGGACAGTGAAAAATATAAAGCCTTTCAAATGCTTATTCAAAAAACTAAATCAGAAGACCTTTACCTAAGTGACTTCATTGCTAGCACCGCTATGAAAGTGACTAATGAAAAGGAATTATTAACACTTTTATTTTATATAAGTCATATTAAATACCTTAATACTGAATTACTTATTTGTACAAAGCCATTATTTCAAGAGGAAGGCTTAAAGTCATTAGTAAAAAATATAAAGTCAATTAATGAAGTTGCGGCTCATCGACTACCCCAAACTTTGCAACAAATTCAAACCCTTTTAGGTTTTTTTAATTCACAAAACATGAGCGAATACAAATCAAAAAATTCGGTCCTATTGATTTCCGATCTTCTTGTGAGATTAGATAAAATTCCTAAATCCTATCAACTTATCACCTCTAAAATAATTGAAAAAGTTAGAAATAGTTATTCTAATATTGAACATTGTTTATTTGTAAATAGGATTAAAAATGGTTGGGGAAAAGATATAGAAGAAAAAAGAGAAAAATTACCAGAAAAAATTCATCATATAAATCACTGGAGTGAGTCTAGGGTACATGCACTTCTTGAAGCACTTCATTTTGGTGCCATTTTTAGACCAAGGCTTAATGAAGATGTCCTTTTGCTTATATTAGAAAATTTAATTAACCTTAGAGCCCATGAAGCCCTCCAAATTGACCAAACTAGATCCAAAAGTTTGCATCATGAATCATCAAGTGATTCGTCAAGTGATTCGTCAAGTTATTCCTCAAGCGGTTCGTCAAGCAATTCGTCGACTGAATTCTTAAGCGAAAGTGAAAGTTAACTTCCCGATATAATTTTATGGCAATTAAATTTTCAATTAATGTGGCAATAAGTTTCACAAAAATCCAAATGTGTGATATAATAAGTTTCTATAAATATTAAAGTTTTGAAAAATTTAGATTTAAGGAATATTTACTTATGGACTGTATTCAAAATGCTGCTTTAGCAGCAGTCGAATTTGCACGATATACACCTGTAACAAGTTCTATAACTGGGTTGTCTTTAGTTATCTATGGAATTGCAAAAGCTACATTAAATTACTTTGCTGAATGGCATGCTGCAGAAGGAAATAAACTAACTGATCAGAATTTCAAAATATATAGACATGAAAGGGCCCTAGGACTCGAATATGCTAAGATGGGCTGCATTGAGTTTATTCCATTTGGAAAAATTGTACATGCATGTTTATATCCGTCCGAAACTGAGCCAAAAATCTCCCCTGAAGTAAAGGCCGAGGACTTTCTATCAAATGAAGATATATCCCCTCGTGAAAGAGGACAAACTCAAAATAGTTCTTATTTTGTTCAAGTTATGAGAGATTATAGTGACTTAGAAGCTAAGGAGTTACGTCGTGAAGGTGTGGAGGAAGAAGTTATAAGAAAAGGCATATTAGAGAGCTTTTTCACCAATGTTATGCCTTCTAGAGAAGCATTTTATGCTACACGTTTTGATAGAAGTTCCACTGAAGAATTGCAAAGACTTACTCAAATTATAGAAAAAAATCCAGGCGAATTACTCTATACAAGTATTTACAATATATATTGCCGAACAGGCGATAAAATGGGCGACGTCTGTATGTATTATAACTTCACTTCCGAGGAGGACTTGAATGAAACCCTCTGTATGGTCATAAATACCAAAAAGGATAAGTGCCATCTTTTACCAATTTACGACGATGAACTTATTAAAAAAGAGGATCTTATTTACTTAAAAAATGAATATAACAACCTATTACAATTTGAAGAAAATTTATCAGCGGAATTTGAAACTATAGAATCAAACGAATCCTCTTTCTGAAAACAAGGTTCCGACCAAAAAAAGGGACATAAGTAGCCTTAAGCCAGTTAAGAGCTCACTCATAAAAAAAGTTAAGCAAATTAATATTGTTATCTAATTATTTAAGTTGGTAAGAAGCTAGTTTTGTGCGGAGCTTTCGAGGAGTAATTCCGAGGAGCTCCGCTGTTGATTTAGGGTCTTCTTGCTGATTTTTAAAAGTTTCAAGAATGAGCTGTTTTTCAAGAATGTGAAGAGGTGTCCCAAAGGGGATGTTAAGCGAAGAGGCGCTGTGCCCCGCTGAACGACCCCCTTCAAGACAAAGATGCTCAGGGGCGATCAATTTGTCAGGATCCATGACTATTGCCCGTTCGATGACATTAGCAAGCTCACGCACGTTTCCTGGCCAGGAATAAGCAAGAAGTAGCTTTTGACTTTCAGGGGTGAAAATTTTACTTTTCGGATCTTTATGGTTCTCAAGGCATAGTTTTTTGAGAAAATGCTCTGCCAATGGCAATATATCTTCTTGCCGATCTCTTAATGGAGGCAAATAGATTGGGACAACATTTAAGCGATAGTATAAGTCTTCTCGGAGCACTTTGGCTGAAATTGCATCCTTCATTTCTCTATTTGACGTTGAAATCAGGCGTACATCGACTTTAAGGGATTTGGTTCCTCCTACTCTTTCGAATTCTTGTTCCTGAATAACGCGAAGCATCTTTGCTTGAAGCAACAGTGGAATTTCTGTGACCTCATCTAGCAAAAGTGTCCCGCCATTTGCGAGCTCAAAGCGGCCTTCACGTTTTGCATTGGCACCTGTAAAGGCACCTTTTTCATGACCGAAAAATTCAGATTCAATAAGGGTATCCGGTACTGCAGCGCAATTGACCTTAATAAAAGGTCGGTTTTTGCGAAGAGAGTTATAGTGAATAGCATGAGCGATGACTTCTTTTCCTGTACCGGATTCGCCATGAATAAACACATTAGCGTTACTTTTAGCTATCTGCAAGACATCTGAAAGAATTTTTCTCAACGCAGGACTATCCCCGATAACCTCAACAACATTGCCTTCAGAATGCCCATTAGAGTTGGTGTCCTTAAATCCCAAAGACCCCATCTGACTTCCTCTAACTTGTTGACGGAGATAGCTGTTTTCTGCAAGCAATGTCCGCTGTTCTGAGGCTTTTTCGATAAGAGTTTCTATCGTTTCTGGAGAAAATGGTTTGATGAGATAATTGTATGCTCCAAGCCTCATGGCCTCAACAGCAGATTCAATGGAGCCAAAACCCGTAATGACAACGAATATTGTTTCGGGATAAAGTTCTTTTACCTTGCGCAGTAAATCGATTCCGGAAATTCCAGGCATCTTCATATCGCTAATTATAAGGTCAAAAGCACCCTTTTCTAAAATTTCTAAAGCCTTCCGTCCATTTTCTGCAGTTGTCACATCTATTTTCATACGCAGCAACGTCTCTTCAAGAAAAGAGCGCATGAGCGGTTCATCGTCAATGATTAAAACTTTATCAATTTTCATTTTGGCTAACTCCCATAGACAAGATTCTTATGGACTCATAGTTCTTTAAGTTCCTTTTACTAAATTTCATGATTTTAATGGGGTAATCTTACAATAAAATCGTGAACTGAGAGGATCAGGTGACAAAAATTCGTGTTGGATATTTAACAAATGACATTGGGCTTCGCCTTTGGCTACACTTTATCACCGCATTCGCGGTTAACACATGTCGAACAGAATAGGAAAAATTCACAAATTCGAATCTGTGGCTCTGCGAGGCTGTGAAAAAATTGGAAAGATGCTTCAGTTGGCTGAAAAGTTGCATCTGACGCGCTTCTCTCCTCGGTCGTAGCTATGGCTACGACGTCGTCAAGAATTGCATCAGCTGTAACTTTCGCCTAACTGCTGCATTATTTCGAATTTTTTCACAGCCTCTGCGGTAACTTTACCTTAAAACTTGTCAGACCATTTTGCCTCGTTAAAACCAAGAAGACCAAATTGATCGCTTAACAAAAAAGGACGTTTTACAAGCATGCCATTTTTGCTTAACCCAAGTTCACCAGCTTCCGTGAGGAAGTTTGCAGATTCTTGACTACATTTTAAATTTATACAATAGTTTTTTTAGACCTCAAAATTGAGGAAGAAAGTCCTAATGCCCTATATATTTCCTT
>JACCRY010000231.1 GCA_013813265.1 Parachlamydiaceae bacterium | reverse complement strand
TGGTTGTGCGAGCGTTGAATACTCTCACATCATACCAGAAAAGGTTTTTTCAAGTCTTTTGTTTTTTTAAAATTTTAGTATTATTTTAGAAAATCACTTCGTTCTTGAGTTTTGCAATTCCCTCTATAACTTGGAAATTTACCTCTAACGATCCAAACGTTGGTCCTTTCGAGGAATTAACTTTGACTGTAGACCAACTCCAACAGGGATGGATATACAAAGATCGATTTACAAAAAAGTGTGGCAAAGGGTATGGGGAGTTAATAAATATCAACTTAGATAAAACTGTTTATTTAGATTGTTATTTTGAGGAGATAGCAAGAATAAATGGGAATCCACATATATCCCATCACTACCATTCATATAATAAAAATTTAAAAACAAGTATTCTTAATAAGCTAATCGAAATAAATTTAGCACGATTAGTTTCAGAAGATAGTGAAAAAAATGCAAAAGCAGAATTATTAAACGTTAAAAACCTCTTGTTAGAAGAACAAGTAAATTCTCAATTGACTCAAAGTTGCATTGAGATTTTAGAAATCGCAAAAGTTAATATGTTAACTGATTTAAATTTAGTCATAATTGAGAAAAATGAAATTCAGGATGATTTAGATCAAGAGCATCTTAAAAATGAAGAAGCTCAAAGACTTATTCACGAGCAAAAAGCTCTGATCGAAAACCAAAATGCCGAAATTAATTTGTTAAAACAGACAATGGAAGAAATGGCTACAATGATAAATTCTTTAAAAGATGAAAAATTAAAATATTCTATTGAAAATATAAGTTTGGAATCGAAATTCAAAACAGATAAAATAGAGTATAAAAGAAGACTAAAAAATCATGAGGAAATGAATAGTCATTTACTTACCGACCTTCGCCAAAAAAAACATGAACTTACCGAAATAACTTCCGAACTTAGCAAAAAGACTTTTGAACTTGGTGAGCATAAAGAGGGAAATAGTAAAATTTGTTCTGAGAATTGGATACAACATTTTGATAGTCAGCAAGAATCTTATGCAACTTCAGATGATGAAGGGGAAATTTGCCTCACAAGTTTAAAATAATGTGAAAAGTGCAAAGCAATGAATACAAGTGAATGATTTTAAAAAATTTAAGAAATCATGACTAGATTATTAAAATCACTAAAAAAGGAAATGTTATGAACATAAACTATCGTGAGCGTAATGAAAGTAGCCACTATTTAATTAGGTGTACTGAAAGTGATCAATTTCATTTTCGGTCTGAGAATTATTGGACTTCTCATCCAAAACTTGACGGGGAGGGTAATAGCTTCAAGGAAGCAGCCAATACAGTTTTAAGCGTGAAAGAACATAATAACTATTTATCAGAAAAAGGCTGCAATTCAAAATGGCATTTTAAAATGCGTGTGAAAGATGAAATGACCGCGTATGAATTAGCAACAGATTTTGTGTACTATAACTGTCAACCCATACACGTAATCATATATCCTAATTGGATTAATTGCATTGCTAGACAATTCATATTGATAAAAACTGATTTCTTAGAGCTGGAGTTAAAATTTAATCCCCTAAAAACATTGGTCCAAGAGCAACAAGTGAAAATTAGTACAGATTCAAACGCGATTTCAGGCCTGCAGACAACTCAACAAGAGCTGCTAGGCAAAATTGAAAGCATAACACTCCAAAAGAATGAAATTCAGGGTGAATTAGAGCAAGAGCATCTTAAAAATGAAGAAGCTCATAGCATTATTCAAGAGCAAAAGGCTCTAATCGAAAAACAAAATGCCGAGAATAATTTGTTAAAACGGACAATGGAAGAAATGGCTGTTTTTATAAATTCTTTACAAGATGAAAAACTAAATTTTTCTTTAGAAAATATAAGTTTAGAATCAAAATTTAAAACAGAAAAAATAGAATATAAAAGAAGAATTAAGGAGTTAGAAATAGCAAATAATTCTTTAGTCTCCATGCTCGCTGGATCTATTAAAAGCCGGGAAACATCCTACGCAACTTCCGATGATGATGGCTATTAAAAACCGTATCAACATGTTTACAATTATAACAAAATACAATAATCAAGGGAATTAGAAATGTTAGGAATAAGTAGTAATAATTTTATCGGTAAAAACTCTGTAATTACAGGGCCTATTGGTCAGTCTAAAAATGCCGTTAAAGATGAAAATTTCCTTCATATCGATCCCTTGATTATTATCTCCAAGAGTTTTTCAGATATAAATTTCAATAACTTGATAGACGTATTCCTGCAGGTTGATCGTTATGAAAATGATAAAAAACTCTCTTTTCCTGGAAAACTAACTATTGAAGTGGCTCAAGGAAGAGGCTCTTTCACAAATCATCCGAAATCTTTTATTAAGGTGATTAATGATTTTGTCATCCGAGCTCATAAAATTAAAAATCGTGGACTTTTAAAATCATCAGAAAATGCAATAGATTTCAAAGGTCGGTACTTTGATAATACGTGTGGAAAATCAACTGCAAAATTTGATGTCAATCTTAATTCTGATATGATTCAAAACGTCAGGGGAAAGGTCATTAGTGAAGCGGGATCGATTATCTGGACTTCAGGGACTGCAGCTATGCTGGACAATTCTCGTGGAATTCTTTCGGCTGAGAAAAGTATTGTTACTGCGGCAAGTACTCGAAAATCCAAAGCCAAGTATGTTTGCTTAGAAAGAAAACTTTTAAACAATAGCGGCATTATTACCGCCAAAAATTCTGTTTTACGTTTGCACTTGGACAAAATTGACAACGTTCACGGTGTATTAAAGGGAAACCAGTTAGACCTCTCCGCAAAAACTTTTTCTAATACTGTAGGAAAGCTTTTCATAGTCCAAGATGGTTCAATAGCGATAATTGATCTTTTTGAAAATGATAAGGGGATTGTCGATGTCGGTGGAATACTAACCGCTACCAATGGAACTTGGAGTAATCGAGAGGGTGGTATTCGTGCCGCTATGGGATTAGATGCACAAGTCAAAGAATTTGATAATACAGGTGGGTTAATATTTTCTCCTGGAGGGCACGTTAAAGTGGCTTCGCAGCAAGATATTTTTCAACAGGGTGAAGTTTATGGTACCGAGGGAATTATTTTGCTCTCTGAGCTAGGCACAATCTGGGGTCAAGAGGGTAAAATCATCGCTCCTCAAAAAAATATTGTAGTAGAATCTAAAACTAAGCATGTCACCCTTTTAGGGGCAATAATTGAGGGTGGTAATCTTGAAGTTAATTCTTTTCAACAGCTTAATTTGCTTCTGGCAAAAGTAGAAATGGATGGAAAAATTACCTTTAAAACTGCACAAGGGTGGATTGATGCGCAGCGAACAAAAATGTTTGCGCAAAAAGATGATATATCTTTTGAGGCTCCCCATGGGTCCCTCTATCTTGACGAACACTACAGCAGCACAGGAAAAAACCTTTCCCTGCATGCAAAGCAAGTTTCTGTAGAAAAAAGCCATTTGGACATTTCAGGAAATTTAGATTTTAAAGGGGAACGGTTCAATACACAAAAGAGTACGTTTAAAATTGAAACAGGTGATGTTACCTTAAATGGTTCTCGATCACTTAATTTGGGAATGGGCAAAATACAAATCCCAAATGGTAAAATACATGAAAATAGTGATGGGTGGATTATAGAATATGATGAGAAATCATATTCTAGTGAAATCAATCGTCAATCACCTGAAATATTTCTAAATAAAGTGATCGATGAAGCCGAAAAAATTGCCTGTGTCGCCGCTAACCTAGTCTTAAATCATTATGAAGGCTACGCTAATCAATCAATTAATTTTACTGCCGACAATTGCACGTTTAAAAATATTGGGATCGATTCTCCGGAAAGCAAAATTTTAGCACTAAAACTTTTGATTGAAACTATGACCGCACGTTTTGACACAATGCAAATACGTACAAATCAAGCGGATATTATCAATATGGATGCAGAAGGAAATAAACTTCTCGCCAAGAATAAAGAATCACTTTTGATCGATCGCAGTAAAATGATTGTGAAGAAAATACATTTAAAAACAAAAGAAAATCTTTCACTAACTCGAAATGAAGTACAAGGTTCAGTTGAAGCAAGTTCTGACGGATCCCAACATATTGTAAGAAATCAAATTCAAGAGGGGGACTTAAAACTTTTAAGC
>JACCRY010000213.1 GCA_013813265.1 Parachlamydiaceae bacterium | reverse complement strand
CCTCCAATTGCTCCCCACCCCACCTCACGGTAACGCAGTTATTTTCAGTTACAAAGGCTTTGACAACCCTTGATGAGGACTTTCACCTCACTAAATGTGTGCGCGCACGCGCGCACCTATCACCGCTACCGCGGCTAACTAATTTATTTGCGTAACCCCACGTTCCGCTAACGCTTCACGCGGTGCTATTTCGCGAAATCGCTAACGCGATCCAAGGCAAAGTTTATTAGCTCAAAAAGATCTCTCTCCGATCGCGGTAGCGATTTAACATAATAGCCCCGCGTGAAGCGTTAGCGGAACGTGGGGATCTGGCATTTATATTAGTAGCCGCGGTAGCGGTGATACAAATCTAGACATTACAAACTATGGTAAAAGAAAAACTAAATTGATTAGCTAAACGCAAGCGCCAGGGCCTCTTTTTGTTATCCCTTGGTGTGTCTTTAGTTTGAAGCTGGCTATACTTTATAAACAATTGCCTCCATCACTATCACTTTACTCCTTGCCAAGAACGCCTTAAGCGGCTACATTAAATCCAAAAAACTGATTCTTTGGGAGATCTTTTCATGCTTAGACTACTTTACCTTTCTCTACTACTCATCACTGTAAGCACAGCATTAAACAGCTGCTATCGCATGCCGACAGATGATGACTACTCTCTCGTACCTTCCACGAATAATCCCGATCGAACAAGACAGAGGCAAGAATCTCTGATGCCTAAAGTTTCTTACTAGCTCGCTGCCTAATAGTAGCTGTACAGGAGTGGCTTACTTCATAAGGTTGCACATATTCTAAAATTTTGTATACTCCAGTTTTGTACTTCAAGGAGGAAATTTCAATGAGTGGTCAAGATTTAAATAACCCTCCGCATAATATCTTAAGAAGCGCAGTTGCAGAAGAAACGCAAAAATTTCAAGCCTGCTACACTTGGCTGGAGACTGCCATGTCTCCGCTTTTTTTTGATGAAGTCGCTAAAGAAAATATTCCGCTCATTGCCCATGCCTTAATCGGCTTCGATCTGCAGGAATACTTTTGCACGATCAGCATTAAACACACGGCTATTGTCATGTGTTTGGACAGCCCCGATGCCGATGTCAGAATTCTTAAGGATTTTGCCGCCTATGGGATCCAAAACTACCAATGCTACCTCTCTTCGATTCCCCCACCTTTTCCGAATTGTACGGCTCTTTTGCGAATTGCAATGATCCACTTCACTGGATCCTATTTACATAGGGAAAAATCATATCCTCCTAATTCCAAGGAAGCTCTCCGCAATTTAGTCCAAGCAAAAGATCCTGCAATCAGCACAGCAGATTTTGAAAAACTCTTTTCTGCAATCAATGCAGAATTTGTAAGCACCCTCTCATTAAGTAGCCTTACGAGTGCTTTAAACATGTTTTTCCGCTCAAAAACGCGCGATAATTGTCAATACGAAGTCGACTATAAGGAAGATTGGGAAATCCAAAAAAGCGCTTCGATGCAAATTGTATTAGCTTGGAAAAATACTCCAAAACACAACTTTCTCTATCAGCTTGCTGCTCTCATTCACCGCCATAATTTGATGATGAAAAAAGTCAGCGCTACCTACATTGACCCATATAGTCGCAATAGCATTCTGCTTATGGTATTAGATCTTCATGGGGGTGATGGCAGAGCAGCATGGGATGCTGCAGACCTTTCAGATTTTTTAAGAGACCTTGCAACTGTAAAATATTTTGCCGAGGTAGATTTAATCGATTCCCTTCTTGTAAACAAAGGTGTCGTTAGCGGTAATAACGGTAATCTCCTACGTTCGATGACAATCTTTATTCATCAGCTCTTGGTCCATCTCGATCCCAACCTCTACACCCTTGAAAAAATAAAAGAAGACCTATGTCGTCATCCTGAATTTACCGTGAAATTAGTCGAACTTTTTGCATGTAAATTTCATCCCGAACTTCATAACGAAGCATTCTATCTGACTCTTGCAAGCGAATTTGAAATGGATATCAATAAACTGGATACTGGCATAGAAGAAAACGATACGCGTCGTAAGAACATTTTAAGATTGGCTCTTTCTTTTATAAAATACACCCTTAAGACTAATTTCTTTCGCTTAAACTATACGGCAATGAGCTTTAGGCTCGATCCCAAATATCTTTATGACCTTCCTTTTGAACGCACTAAGAAATTTTCAGAGCTCCCTTTTGCCATTTTCTTCATCAAAGGCATGCATTCATTTGGCTTCCACATCCGCTTTAAAGATCTTTCTAGAGGAGGCTTGCGTACGGTTTATCTTGAACAGTCAGAACGCCTCCTGCAAGAGCGCAATAATATTTTTAGCGAATGTTATAGTCTAGCTTTGACACAGCATCTAAAAAATAAGGACATTCCCGAAGGCGGTGCAAAAGGAATCATTTTCTTGCAACCATGGGATAGGCTTGCTTCCGAATCTCTCATTTTACAAAATGAACTTTCTAATGCCGGTAAGACCGATTTCGAAATCCAATCTATCATTGAGAGCTTTTACAAAGAACAAAAAGAAGAATATCTCCATCACGCCCAACGCTCCTTTATTGAAGGACTCATCACCCTGGTCAACTGTGATCCTGATGGTAGAATTCGGGCCAAGAACATTGTGGACTATTGGAAATTGCCGGAATATCTGTATCTTGGTCCGGATGAAAATATGCACGATTCGATCATCCTCTGGATCGCCAAATTTAGCAAAAAATACAATTATAAACCTGGAAGCGCTTTTATTTCCGGAAAGCCAGACTTCGGAATCAATCACAAAGAATATGGAGTAACCTCTCTTGGCGTTAATGTCTACATGGAAGCAATTCTTAACTATCTTGGCATTGACCCTACTGAAACTCCATTTACAATTAAAATTTCAGGTGGTCCTGACGGCGATGTAGCAGGGAATGAAATTTTAAATCTTGCACGTTATTATCCAAAAACTGCAAAGCTTGTTGCCTTGACAGATATCTCGGGGTGCATCTATGACCCTGAAGGTCTCCAGTTGGACGTTTTGATTGAACTTTTTAGACAGGCTAGGCCGATCAGGTACTATCCTCCTGAAAACCTTTCTAATGAAGGATTTCTACTCGATAAACAATCAAAACGCAGCCAAATGCCTTTTGCGCAGCAAACACTTTGCTGGAAAAAATCCAACAATAAACTTGTTGAAAATTGGCTTTCGGGCAGTGAGATGAACCAAATATGGCGTAATAATGTCCATCAAATCAAAGCAGATATCTTTATTCCTGCAGGTGGACGTCCTCGAACTCTCAACGAAGGGAACGTCGACGAATTTCTGGATGAAACAGGTAAACCCACTGCACGAGCTATTGTTGAAGGTGCAAATCTCTATTTAACACCAAAAGCACGCGTTACTTTAGAAAAACTTGGCGTTTTGATCATTAAAGATAGTTCTGCCAATAAAACAGGTGTTATTTGTTCATCATTTGAAGTCCTGTGTGGATTGTGCCTTGGTGATGAGAAATTTTTGGAGCTCAAACCGATCCTAGTGACAGAAATTCTTGAACGACTACGGAAGTGCGCATTTTATGAAGCAAACCTTCTTCTTCAAACGCATTGGGAGACAGGAAAACTTCTTACTGAAATTTCAGCTGAAATTTCTGACAGAATCAATCTTTACACGTACCAAATACTTGATTCCCTTGATCCATTGCCATTATCAACAAATCCCAATGATCCATTGGTGAAATGCTTTTTAGATTACTGCCCCACAATTCTTCGTGAAAATTATGAGAAAGAGCTTCTTAGCGAAATACCTGAGCACCATAAAAAGGCAATCATTGCTTGCCATCTGGGAGCTCATATCGTCTATGAAAGAGGTCTCACATGGTGGCCTTCTATCGTGGACATTCTCCCTGTTCTCCTTGACGAATACAAATTAGGCAATTCAATATGAATTCTAGAGTTAGAGAAACAGACCGAGTTGCAATCCTAGTTGCTGTCTATAATGGAGAAAAATATCTCGATCAGCTTATCAATTCGCTTTTAAAACAAGACCATGGCAATATTGAGATCCATATCCGTGATAATTGTTCAACAGATAGCACTCCCGCTCTTCTTCAAAAATGGCAGAAGCGCTTTCCGCTAAAGATACGACTTCATCAATCTGAAGAAAATGTCGGCGTCATCGGTAATTTTGGCGCTCTTTTAGAAAATTCCAATGCGCCCTATATTGCTTTTTGTGACTGTGACGACTTTTGGCTTCCAAATAAAATTTCTAAAACCCTTGCAAAAATGCGAGAGCTTGAAAAAAAATATGGTGCGCATACCCCCCTGCTTGTACACACGGACCTGATTGTGGCTGATGAAAATTTAAAACTGATTGATCCCTCTTTCTGGCAATTTTCTTACCTAAACACACATGATCGCTGCCAAAAACTCCCCTGCTTGCTTGTGCAAAACCAGGTGACAGGTTGTACAATGCTGATTAATCGCGCATTAAAAGAAGTTGCAGTGCCTATCCCTCTAGATTGCGTCATGCACGACTGGTGGATTGCCTTGGTAGCGGCTTGTTTTGGAGCCATTGACAATATTCCACAATCGACATTACTTTATCGACAACATAGCTCCAATGATACTGGAGCTAAACCTTATGGCATACGTTCTTATCTTAAGCACCACCGTAAAAGAAGAAAGGTGATGAAAGAAAGAAAAACAGAACAGGTAAGACTGCTGATTGAGCGCTATGGAACGCAACTTTCTGGTCAAAAGCGTGTTCTTTTAGAAGCTTATCTTGGAATGCAGAAAGCCTCAATACCTAGAAAGCTTGGGTATATGTTCCGGTATGGATTTTTTAAGAGTGGCCTTTTACGTAATTTCATTTTGGACCATTGACATGGCACAAGACAAAAACTTGATCATTGGTGCAATGACAGGCTATAATTTCGAACAAGTAAAACCATGGGTGAGATCAATAAATAAATGTGGCTTCAAAGGCGACAAGGTTATGATCGTGTTCGAGGCGATGCAAGACACGATCGATAAGCTGATTGAAGAAGACTTTAAAGTCATCATTTGTGGAGAAAAAGAAGGCAATGCTTATACTTACATGTCCAACCTTACGGTCCACCTCGAACGATTCTTTCATATCTACCTCTACCTATCTGAACACTGGAGGGAATACAAATATGTGGTCACGACCGATGTGAAAGATCTTGTATTTCAATTAGATCCCATTTCTTTCCTTGAACAGAACTTGGGCGAAAAAAAACTAATCGTGGGAGCTGAATCAATCCTTTACCGGGATGAACCTTGGGGAAATCAAAACCTATTGGAAACTTACGGCAAGTTTTTTCATGACCGTTTCAAAGACAATCCTATCTATAATGTTGGGGCGATCGGTGGCACTTCCGAATATATTAAAGACATTTGCATGAACATCTTTATGAACGGTGTCAACCGCAAAATAGCAGTCTGTGACCAGTCGGTATTCAATGTGATGATCCATACTCAGCCCTACAAAGATACTACCCTTTTCTGTGCTCAGGCGGATGGATGGGCTTGTCATGCTGGAACGACGGCAGATCCCAAAATGGTTGAGAAATTCAGACCTTATCTCCTTGAAGGAGAACCGGTATTTTCGGTTGAAGATCAGAAAGTATACACCGAGAATGGGAACTTATTTACCATTGTACATCAGTATGACAGGGTCCCGGAATGGAAGAAAGCGTTTGAAGCACAATCTGACTAGGAAGCTTGTTAATTTGTAGTGAAACTTGTCTCCGCTTTGTTTTGGCCTCGACTTGTCGCATAAGCTAAGGACTATAAAGCTTAGGATGCCGTCCTTACCTCTATAACGCTTAGCTTAACGCGTATGCGACTTGTTGTGAGATGTCAATCGATGAAATAATTGATGAACCCTTTTTCAGAAAGAACCCAAGGTTGCGATGATAGCTGATTTTTCTCAAAAGGTCGAAGCGCTTTTCAAAGTCTTTAACGCGCGCTTCTTTCATCGTCGAGCGCCTTCGACAAGTCGAAGGCAAAACAAAGCGGAGACAAGTCTCAGCACTCCAAAAAATCCATCAAGCTGACTAGTCTGACAACAATGTAACTTGTTTAGGTGCAACTGCGGTAGCACTTAAGGCAACGCCAACAAGCAAGAAAGCAATTCCTCCAAGAGCAAAAGACAATGTTGTTGCTTCAGCGACAAAACCTATAAAAGCAGGCCCCAGGAGCATTCCCGTATATCCCATCGTAATCACAATTGTTAGTGCAAAACTAGCAGAAATATCCGTCAGTTTTCCAGCAGCACCAAACATAATTGGAACAATATTGGCAGCCCCAAAACCTATCAGAAGAAATCCTAATAACTCAAGATAATACCAGTGAGCATTCACTGCTAAAAATAGACCTGTTGCAGCTAAGAGCGCTCCAGCCCTCATCATTAAAACTGTGCCAAAACGTGTTATCAACACGTTTCCTGAAAATCGACCGATCGCCATCGCAACAGAAAATATAGCATAGCCTATTCCTGCCATTGAAGCCTCATAGCCTTGTATTGTGCGCAAAGAAACCGCTCCCCAATCAAGCATTGCCCCTTCAACAAGGAAAAGAATAAAACAAATAGAGCCATAGAATAGGACACGCCCTTGGGGCAACCTAAATTGACTCGAAGCTGCGACACGAATGTCAGCTTCGGAGGGTAGAAGTTTTCGACAGTTCCATAAGGATAAAGTGATCATAAGAATAAAGAGGCATATGGAACTTGTTAATAAAGATAGCCCATATTCTAAAAGAAGACTCATTAAACCGGCACCAAGTAATCCGCCGAAGCTAAATAGGCAATGAAAACCTGATAAAATCGGCTTACCTAGATGAGCTTCCACAGCAGCAGCTTGCGAGTTCATCGAAATATTCATAGCCCCCCCAGTAGCACCAAAGACAAACAGTAATGCCGCAAGCATCATATTCGTAGGAGCTATTGCAAGAAGAGGAAGAAGAGCAATCATTAAAGGAGCTACCGTCGTAGAAATTATACGGCTTCCAAAGCGATGAACTGCCCAGCCTGTTAGTGGCATACTGATTAGAGCTCCAATTCCAAAAGCGAGAAGAATTAAACCAAGTGTTGCTTCATTCAGTTCAAGACGCGCCTTGGCATAAGGAACCATCGGAGCCCAACTAGAATAAGCAAGACCGGATACAAGAAACATAAAACTGGTAGCGACTCGAGCTTTTTCAACTTGAACAGTTGGAAATTTAAACATTACGATCTTTTAAAAGGTTATGGATTTATAATGGTAATGATAACAAAAATCTATTTATAAGAAAATGAATATTCTGTATCTATGAATCGGAGTAGGTGAAGTTTACAGCAGTGACCACTGTCTGACCAGTCTATTGGTTAACATCAGACTCGACATAGAAGGTCGAGCTACTTTTGTCGAACCGACTAATTTAACGCTTTTATTTCATAGCCCCACGCGATTTACTGTTTATAAGCTCTGCACAAGCTGTTGTAATTGCTTTGAATTTTTCTTCAGCAGCGCTTTTCCGTATTTCGAATTCTTCTTGGCTTTCCTTTTCTTGAATAGATTGTTTATCAGGATGATATAGCATGGCCAATTTCTTATATTTTGCTTTAATTTCCTCTATAGTTGCATCCTCTGAGACTTCTAAAATAGCAAAATTCTTTTTATCGTCTTCGTGAATAGTAGATGTTTGATTTTCATCAAAAAAAGATGGGTCGAAGGCGAAACCTTGAGTACTGAAAAAACTAGAAAAAAATGGATCTGAGAAAGGATTAGAGAAAGGTTCGAAAAAGATATGAGGCCCTGGTCTCACATTGCTATTAGAGTCATTTTCATGATTTTCCTTACTAGCCTTGTATAACCTGGGAGCTAGATCTTTTTGCTGCTCAGGCAACAATTTATTAAAAACATCTTCATTTTTTTGCTTTTGCTCTTCTGACATTCGCTGAAGTTGAGCGTCACTATAACGACAATTCCAGCCAGAAGTATTTTTCAAGACTTTTCCGTTGATGCTCTTAAATGTACTGCTGAAAGAGGAATTTTCTCTTCGAAATCTATCCACTGAATAATCTGGAAATAAAGTATTGATCAATGCCTGCGAAACTTCGGAGAAATTAATCGCTTGCAACTGTGTCACAGACAACAAATTAAGGTTATATTGAGTGAGTTTATTTAGCTTGATAGCTTCTGCGACATCTTTGCCATCAAAGTTTGCGAAGCATTCCTTATCAACAGCAATTTCATTTTCATTAGTTTTCTGGGGAAACATAACCTTTACCCTTTCTGGGTCAAATTTTGAAGACTTTGCTCCAATCGATTGTTCATTTGAAAGCAAACTTAGGTGATACCAATTGAGTTTATTCAGCTTGATAGCTTCAGCGACATCTTTGGCATCGAAATTAGCAAAGCGTTCTCTATCTAATGGAATCCCGGTATTATCTCCATGTTTTATTGAAAACATCAAATTGAGTACTTCAGGATCAAGCTCTGAAGGTTTAACTTCAATCAACTGTTCCTTCGAAAGCAAATTTAAATGATACCAGTTTAGTTTGTAGAGTTGGATAGCTTTAACGACATCTGCTGCATCGAAATTTGCAAAGCGCGCCTTATCTAGTGGAATTCCGATATTCTCTCCATGTTTTATTGAAAACATCGGATTGATTACATCGGGGTCAAGCTCTGAAAGCTTCACTTCAGACAACTGTTCCTTCGAAAGCAAATTTAAGTGGTACCAGTTTAATTTGTTTAGTTTGATAGCTTTAGCGACGTCTTTGGCATCAAAATTTGCAAAGCGCGCTTTATCTAGTGGAATCCCGATATTCTCACCATGTTTTATTGAAAACATCGAATTAAGTACTTCGGGGTCAAGCTCTGAAGGCTCCACTTCAGACAACTGTTCCTTCGAAAGCAAATTTAAGTGGTACCAGTTTAGTTTGTTTAGTTTGATAGCTTTAGCGACGTCTTTGGCATCGAAATTTGCAAAGCGTTCTCTGTCTAATGGAATCCCGATATTAGCTCCATGTTTTATTGAAAACATCAAATTGAGTACTTCAGAATCAATCTCTGAAGGCTTCACTTCTATTAACTGTTCTTTCGAAAGCAAATTCAAGTGGTACCAGTTTAATTTGTTCAGTTTGATCGCATCAACAACGCTTTTCGCATCGAAATTTGCAAAGCGTTCTCTATCTAGTAAAACCCCTTCAGTTTCTCCATATTTTATTGAAAAAATCGATTTGAGGACATCGGATTCAAGCTCAGAAAGTCGTACTTTAGCCCAGTGTGCCTCTGAAAGCAAGCTAATATGATACGAATTTAGTTTGTCTAGTTTGAGAGCTTTAACGATATCTTTGGCATCAAAATTTGCAAATTGTCTTTTATCATTTTCAAGAATTTCTTCTGATAGACTTATATCACAAGATCTAGATCTATCAAAAAAAATTCCAGCAATAACAGTTTTATCTAACAATGAAAAATCCATTTTTAGTAAATAATTTTCCGGTAGGTATCCTAAGGCTTTCTCTGGCAGCTTATTTTCGTGGATGGCGTTGATCACATCATCATCTTTGAAAAAGCCCAAGCGAATTTCAATTTCTTCAGCATTTAGAAAAGCAAACAATGCTAAATTTTGCTCCTTAGTCAACAGCGTCAATTTCAACAAAGCGATTTGCTCATTACTAAAAAAAGCAAGAGCAATAGGATTAAGATCCTGCTGTTGCTTATAGATCTCTTCAGCTGTCAAACGAGTCAACTCATCAAGGGTAGAAGCATCTGGAAGGATTTCTTCTAGATGAGCATCGGTTAACTCAATTGTGGTAAGGCGTTCTCTCAAGTATTGTATTTTTAAATCTTCCGCCTTCGTCAGCCTTCCCTTTTTGAATGTGCCTACTTCGTTAAGGTTCAATTTCATGATTTGCTCATCTGTCATCAAAAAGAACTTCAACGGAGAGAGGTCAAAATAAACCAGGTCTTCTAGCGTGAACATTTCTAGGGTGGCATCACTACTAGTTTCCAGCAAATGGGCCAGGTCCAAACCTTTTGATGGTAATCCTTCGAGAATTGTATCGAGGGGGCAGCGAGAGAAAATTCCTTCATTTGAAATACGTTTAATGACAGTTTGTCTTTCTTCTTCAGGTAACGTCTTATAGTCCAAAAGAGTAATTTCTTGAAGTGCAGAACTTAATATATCGTTTGCATATTTACCGCTGTTTGAAGAACACCCAAAACTATATTTTTTGGCAAATTCAGAATTCAAAGGACCATAATTTTCAGTAGCCCCATTTTGACGAGGAACTTGAGGAGGAACATATTCAAAATAGCATTGTTTTTGGAATTGCGCTTGTTCGATATGGTAAAGGCCTAATTTATCATGAAAAATCAATACAAAATTACCATAAATTTCTTCTACATCTCTGATGGCACAAAATAGGTATTGATCAACATATTCTGAAGGGGCACCCACGACGTACATTAAAGCAGATAAAGCCAAATGATAAATGGTCTTAACGACCCCAATTAACATATTTGGAATTGCCCATATTTTTCGACCCAAGCACGTTTCAGAAATACCTTCATCATTTACAGCATTATGACGGCCTTCATATCTCTGTTCAAAAATGGCGTAATCGGAATGACCATTCGTAAATTTTACTTCCATTTTTGCTTCTTCATTAATAAGATTGACGTCATTAATACTACTTGAATAAAACGTTCTATTTGCAAAATTAAAAGATGATGATTCCATGGATAACTCCTACATTGAAAAATAAAGGTATATGCATATTACGAAAAAACTGAGATTATCATTTTTTAGTTGTTTTGTCAATTGTATTGCATAGATGAGGCCTGCCTCAGCTTATGTTTTCTTTATTAAAGAAGAAGATTGCTAAGAGAGCTGCAAGCAAAACAACCTGTAACTGGACATTCCGATGATCGGAATGTCCAGTTACAGACTGGTTAGCGGTCGCTCACGATATGATTTCCCACTTGTGTAAGCGACACAACTTGCGCAGCTTACTATCAGGATTGACAGCTATTCGAATGCCTCCACTCTGTAAAAAAGGCAGATCTAGAATACTATCGCTATAGACAGCGATATTGCTCATCGTAATGCTTTGATTTTGAGCTGCTGCTGCTGTCCAAAGAGCTTTATCTTTCCCTTGAACCAACCTGTCGATACGCAAAAAATGCATTTTTTCATCAACAGCGTACACAGAAGCATCAAAATGAGAAACCCCTAACCGATTGGCCATGGCTTTGACGAGAAATTCGGGAGAGCTTGATAAGATAGCCACAAAATGATTGTTGGCTTGAGCTTTCTTAAGCCTTTCAATGACAGGTTCATTAAGCATCTCATCAAAATTTTCTTCCAAAAAGAGATGGACTTCTTTTTCAAAAAATGAGGAGGGGCGACCACAAAAAAGGTTTTTGAACACAATTTTGTGTACACTTGTAATAGAAAAAAAACCAAGGGTGTGTAGTGCATATACGAAACCAAGATGAAACAGCTGGGCTGGCCCAAGAAGTCCTCTACGGTAAAGAAACTTGCCAAAAGAAAAACTACTATTAACTTTCAGCAAGGTATGATCTAGATCAAAAAGGCTTGCAGCGTCATGCTGCAAGTTTTTAGGTCTCGGCATCAGCCTTTTTTAGCTTCTCGGCTATTTTATCTTGAATCTCTTTGATGCCTTCAGAAATCTTTTCTAACCGTTCTTTTTCAGCTGCGACTTGACCATTGTAATTCATTGCCTGTACAAAATCAAGGCCTGAACTTCCACTGTTTTTGCGCAGAATTTCCAATTGTTTTTTGATTTCTTGACGACGCTCTTGACGCTGTTGAAGAATTTCACGTAAATGTTCAATAGCCTGGCGATCATCATCTGATAAATCCAAGATATCTCTTTCTTTTTTATCAACAATTGCATCTTTTACAGGCTTTAAAAGACGTTCTAACTCTTGCTTTTCCATTTTTGAAGCTGCAAGTCCATTAATTCTTTCAACTATTTCGTCTCTTTTCGCCGTAAGCTGCAGAGCATCATAACTTTCCAGACCTAGCATCAGAGAACTGATCTCATTTTTAAGCTCTTGCAATCTAAACTTCTTAAGCTTATCTTTTTCCTGAATTTGATTCAGGCGCTCTTGTTCATCAAATTTAACTTTATCAACAATGGCTTGACGAATCGCAGCAAGACGATCCCTAAGGACTCTAATTTCATCTCTTCCAAGTGTTGTTTGCTTCATTTGGTTGATAATATCATCAAGACTATTATGAGCATCTTCATTGTTTAAAAGAGCTTCAAGCAATTTCTGCTCGACATCGCTCAACTTAACGTGTAATAGATCCGCATTCTCTTTATAAAGAGCTTTGTCTTGAGCGCGTTGCTTTTTACGTTCTTTGTCACAGCTTTTTAGCTTATCCCAGCATTCACTAAGACGCATCCGCGTGTAGGTGAAAGACTGTGTGTTTAAAGTCAAATATTTTGCAACAGCTTGAAGAAGCTTTATCTCTTCCCTTAGAAAGAAAACTGACTCGCGAAATTCTTCATTCGAAAAATATTTTTGAACAAAGTCATCCACAGCAGCACTAAAGTGCTGACTGAGCTCCTTAATAAGCTCTTTCCGTCTTGGAAATGTTTTATCCCCAGCACTTGAGAGACGCTGAAAAAACTTGTTTTTTTGACGTACACGCATTTCTATACGAATCAACTCTTTACGTAAAGCAGTTATGCGGCTCGCATGCGCATTAAGAAGATGAAGCTCTCGCTGAGTCTGCTCGTAGTAGCTAATTTCATTTCTTAAAGTTTGACATTCATTCAACAAGTTATTGCCAGAGATTCCCTCAAAAGCAGCTGTAGGATTCTCTTGTTCATTTTCAATAGCTTTAATCGCAATTTCAATCTGCTCAGAGGCAAAAAGACTCTGCTCATCAAGAGTTTCTTTCAAATGACGAGCTTCCTTTGAAAGCTCAGCATACTTGTTCCATAACTCCGTACGTGCCGGTGAATTGGGTGTGTCTTTAAACAGTTGGAGAGCTAGCGTTCGAGCATCCCAAAATCCCTTGAAATAAGGACTGCCTTGTGTTGTTGCAAGAGTTGCTGCCATAAATTCGATAACATGCCGAAGTTTCTCTTCCGGGGTCTGTAAAAGTTCCAACTCAGATAAAAAAGTGTCATAAAACTGCTTGCGATTGATTTTTTTTCCGTCGCTACCTTCTCTCTCACTTGATTCCTCATCTTCACCACCCGCCATAGAGATTTCTTCCTCTGCACTTTCTGACACATCCTCTGAAAGAAAATGCTCTTCTGTAGAGTTACTCATAGGCTCGATCTCTTGATCTTCGCAGAAATTTTGTTCTTCGACATTCATGTTGGCTCAACTCTTCTTTAATAGCTTTATTCTAAACAAGTTATATTGCATGTATCATACCTACTTTTCCTTTTTTGGTAAAGCATGAAATGCGGGAGCCTGGACAAAACTTGTTTGAAGCGGCTCCCATGGCATAGGAAGTTAGAAATAAATTTGAAAAAAAAATTAAGATGTAGGTAAAAGAAATTGCTTAAAAGCCTCAATCAAAGCTTTAGCATGTTGCTCACACTCCCTAATCCCAACCTCTACAGAAGAAAATTTTTTCTTCACAGCGCCACAATAAATTTTAATTTTCGGTTCAGTTCCCGAAGGACGAATAACAATTTTGCTTCCGTCGCTTAACAAGTAAAGCAAAGCATCGGATTTAGGAGAAAATAGCAGCTCTGTTTGACGTGATTTTAAGTCCATCCTAATCGAGCGACTATAATCTTCTACGACAAGTATATCGTAGTCAAGAATTTTTTTTGGAGGAAGTCCTTGCAAAAGTTCGAAGCTTCGCTCCATTTTCTGCTTACCCGACAAGCTATCTATGAAGGGAATTGTTGAAATGCACTCCTGATATATCCCATGGCGCTCGTACAAAGAATATAAAAGATCAATAAGTGTCTTTCCTCTTGATTTTGCTTGCAGGGCCATTTCACAGATTAAAGCAGAAGCTGAAATGGCATCCTTATCCCGCACTTCAGTTCCGATAAGATATCCACACGATTCTTCGCCACCAAAAACAAATTGCCGACCTCGCGGATCCGCTTCCCATTGTCTAATTTTCTCCGCTATGTATTTGAAGCCCGGCAAAACATTAAAACTTGGTTTTTGATAGTACTCTGCAATAGCTGCAAAAAGCTCCGTCGTAGCAATAGATTTTATGAAAGCGCCATTTGCAGGCATTTTTTTCCGTGTTGTTAAAGCCTCACATATATGTTCTAAAAGCAATACCGCTATTTCATTTCCCGATATTAGCTCCACTTTACCTTTGTGCAAAATAGCAACTCCCACGCGGTCCGCATCTGGATCCGTTGCGATTAAAATATCCCCTTCAACTTCCAAAAGCTTAGCTATTCCCAATGCAAGAGCTGCTTTTTCTTCAGGATTTGGCGATGTCGCCGTAGGAAAATTGCCATCCAAAATCACTTGCTTTTCTACAAGATGGATGTTTCTGAAGCCCCAAGCGGTGAAAGCTTGCGGCATCATAGCAATTCCTGTTCCATGCAAACTTGTATACACCACCTTGAGCGATGTTCCATCCCGTTGGTTATCTTCCCTATAATTCTGCAAAGATGTCATCATTGTGATGTAGGCATCATCGACCTCATTGCCCATTTCTTCAATCAGCGGATGAGTGAGTTCTAGAACAGATTTAACTTCGTTAATAGAGGCAATCTTTTTGATTGCATCAAGGATTGCCTTGTCATGAGGGAAAACCACCTGGCCGCCATCGTTCCAATAGATTTTACATCCATTGTACTGGGGAGGATTGTGTGATGCAGTTATCATGATTGCTGCACTACACTGCTTAAAGCGACAGCCAAACGAGACAAGAGGTGTTGGACGTACCGCTTTAAAAAGGAGAGCCTTAATGCCGTTGCCAGCTAAGACTTTAGCAGCTTTTTCTGCAAACTCTCGGGACTGATTTCTAGTATCATAGCCAATTAGAACAGAAAAGCCCCCAGGTTGCTTTGGCTGTTCCTTGAGATAATTACAAAGCCCCTGGACGCTCTTCCCAATACTGTAAATATTTATTCGATTGGGCCCGACTCCCATAATTCCTCTCAAGCCTCCAGTACCGAAAGAAAGAGTCGTATAAAAAGCATCTATAATTTCCTGGGGATTCTCTTTGAGCAACCGTTTTATCTCTAGCTTCGTTAAATCGTCATAATCGCCATTAAGCCACTCATTGAGATTCTTTTGGACTTCATCGTTGAATGATGCTTCTTCTATTGCACTTGTCATGACACCTCATTATTTGTAGTCGTGCCTAGCACAATGTACTTAACCCATGTTTTTTTGGGAACAAACTCTAATGTATAACAGGAAATGTAATTTTTAAGAATTGTTAAAATTTATGGTCAAATAACTTTAACCGAGAATGTTCAGACTATGCCTAGACTTATTGGATTTAATAGCAATGTACCAGATTAATTTTTTTAACACAGAGCAAAAGTCCCAAAGGCACAAAGAAAAATTTAGATACATGAAAAAGGCCTTTACAATGTGACAAATCCTTTTCCCAAAGACTCATTCATGATTGCTTAAAAGTTAAATATATTATCCACGAAGTCTAAAGTGCTGTCTTGCTCTTTTATTACATTTGACAAATTTCCTTCACAATGATCTTTGTGCCTTAGTGTCTTTTGCTGCTTCTCTGTGTTAAAAAAATCAATTTAGCACAATGCATTATTATCGTCATAGAACTCCCACTGACTCCATAACATTTGTCACTACTACATGCCAACCTAGAGAAAAATTCACAAAGTCGATTCTGCGTTCTCTGTCGCTCTGCGGTAAACTGTATTCGTATTAAAAACACCTCCTTGGCATGGAACTTGCATCTTTGGAAGTCGTAAGATCTAGGAGGTTTTATGATTAAAGCAAAAACTAATACAAGTCCAAAAAAAATGGCTTCCGCCTCGATGAGCGTTGAGAAATCTACATCTATGGCTCCTAAAAAAGCTCCAGCCCCAGTCAAAAAAAGGAACATTGACACTAAGTCAAAAACCGTTACCAAACAGAAAGAACTGACACTTGAAAAAAATAAGTTAGTATACAATGAAGAACCATTAAACCAGTCAGTGGGTAAACGGTTGCAGACAGCTGAAGGGTGGAAGCGTTCTGCCATAGCAAAAAAAGCTTCAGAATCAAGAAAAACCAAAAAAACATAGACACTTGTAGTTTTTTTCCTTAGTATTCCCTGAAAAAGAGAGTCACTATGTTAACCTCAAATTTTGACAAAATTGCCATCATTGGCTGTGGAAATATGGGAGCTGCGATCGCTGAAAGATTATCCGCTGATAAGCAGCTCCTTTTCTATGATCGTCATCCTGAAAAAATTAAGTTACTAGTCGATAAAGGGTTTGGGAAATCTACAAACTCTTTGAAAGAAGCTGTTACCCAATCTAACCTTGTAATTCTAGCAATAAAACCACAGAATTTAGAGCAAAGTGCTGCGGCAATTCAAGAATCCTTAACTCCATCCCATACGCTTGTTAGCCTTTTAACAAGCATAACTCTTAAGCAACTCAATACTTATTTCCCAAACTGCCAAATTGTACGTATGATGCCAAATATTCCATTGCTTTGCGGTGAAGGAATGATTGGCCTTTGTTCGGATGAAAATGATAATTCGACCTATAAAGAGCATCTAACTTCTCTCTTTGCCCCTTTAGGAAAAATATTATGGCTTCCTGAAAATAAAATGGACGCTTTTACAGCATTAGCCGGCTCCGGCCCTGCATTTGTTTTTGCTATCACCGAAGCAATGATTGAAGCTGGCATTGCTTTAGGATTCCCTGCTAAAGATGCTCAATCCATCACCTATCAAATGATCAGAGGAAGTATAAATTTGCTGGAAAAGACTGGAAAACATCCTGCAGAACTAAAATGGCAAGTCACCTCTCCAGGTGGCACGACCATAGCGGGATTGAAAACATTTGAAGAACATGCAGTACGCAGTGGTATAATCAATACCTTTGTCTCAACTCACCTTAAAGGGCTGGCACTTAAAACTACTTAACCTGAAGCCATAGTTAATTTCGGATGATAATTATACTAGATTAATTTTTTAACGCAGAAAAACAGCAAAAGGCGCAAAGAGCGCAAAGCGAAGCCCTGGAATATGCGGATATGGATCCCCTCTCTTACAAACATAGAGTAGATTACAAGATGCAATCAATAACGAACAGCTTCAGTCTCAGCACCTTCGTATAGGAGTCCAAGAATATTGCTACGAAAGATCCCTGTAGAAATAATACCTAGATGGCATTTAACAGGGATAAGGGCACCCTGTTTAGATTTCATCGAAAGTTCTACTCGACATTCATTTTTGTACGCTAACTGCGCTAGACTACTTTTCCATACTGTTGAACTTTCTTCAATAATAGAGGAGAAATTTTGGATGAATTTTTCTGCATTCCACCCAAGCAACGTTTTAATTTGATTATTGCCAAAAATCAACTTATTTTCTTTTTGAGAATAGATCATGATGGCACAGCTATTTTCACTGCGTAAACTTTCAAAAAGAGAACGTAAGTTCAAGGCATAGTGCTCGATAGGAAGCTCCCCCCCTTTTGCAATCCGACCACTACCATGGCTTGCTCCAGTCATTTTTTGGGCAATTTCAATGCAACGTTTGAGCTGTTCAGATGCTTCACTTCCATTACTTTGCTGCCGCTCTGCTGTTGAAAGCTGTTGCTTGTCTTGAGACCCACCCGTAGAATTTCTTAAGATAGGTTCTTTAGGGATAATAAAACTCCCTTGGCCAACACTCTGAGTTTTTTCAGCTAAATGTAGGAGTGTTTTAATCTCATATGTTAAATCGCGCACTTTATCTTCAAGCAATTGAATGGACTGCTGCTTGAGTTCAATAGCTTGACGCTGCTCTAAAATGGTTTGTTGATGCTCATGCAAAAAGATATGATTTTGTTCTAACTTCTCTTCCAGACTTTCTTTAAATTGGTTAAATTCTCTCTGAAGAGCATGCATATCTTTTTCAAGTTGAGATTTTTCGGCTGAAAGTTGAGAGATAGCGTCTTTTTTCTCTTGAAGCTCTGCTAAGAGCAGTTCATTTTGACTATTTAATCTAATAATCTTATCTTCAAATTGTTGAGCATATTCTTCTAGTTGTTCTTGCCTGTCGAATTGTTCTTCCTGAACAGCCTCATCAACGGGAGTTAAAAATGTGGAGTTTTTGCATTCTTCCACTTCATCATCATTTGTTAAAAGATATTTCATAGAAAGCTGATTTTCCCATTGGGTTATCAGCAAAAAAAATAGAAGAGATCCTAATGCCAATATTAAAAGGGCAAGACAAAAAAATCCCCAATTACCATTTGAGGCACTCAATTTATTGTAAAAACCAAGAGCACAAAGAGGTACGAGATAGAGGATGAAGATAGTCGAAAGAACTGAGTAGCGGGTTTTAAAAAACATAATCTTAGTATATAGGGTTCCATCACTTCATTTAGCACTTTTTCACCTGTTTTTGTACAGGACAAAAAGAGAAAAACGGGATTTGAAACCATAAATAAAAGGGATTTTTCAAAAATCAAGGCAAAAAACATTAAAGGAGGGAAATGTCATTTTTTGATTTAGCCTTTCCTAATTACAACTATCCATGTCCCTTTGTATAGCAAGCTTGAATCAACGCAAAGAGGCAAAGCCACAAAGAGAAAAAGAGAGTGGTAAAGTAGCAACACCTAATTTAGATTGTAAACTTATTTTTTTAGGATTTATCCAAATGCAAAATCAACATGATTACCGGATTAAGCAATGGGGAAAAGGTTACTTTGCCATCAACTCTGTTGGCAATATTTCCATCAAAACTAAAAGTCAGCTTATAGAGGGAGATTTATACAAGCTGACACGTTCACTTGTGGAACGCGGCATAGAACCGCCCATTTTGATACGCTTTAATGATATTTTAAAAGACCGAATTCACACCGTTCATAAGGCTTTTCAAGATGCAATAAAACAGTTTAATTACAGAAACAGCTACCGAATGGCTTATCCCATCAAAGTCAATCCACAGTCACATGTCGTAGAAATTATCCAGCACACAGGTAAAGAATATCTCATAGGTTTAGAGGTCGGTAGCAAACCAGAACTCATTGCTGTTTTAGCTTTAGAACAAAACCATGAAAGTCTTCTCCTTTGCAATGGCTATAAAGACCGCGAATATATCCTCTTGGCTTTGATGTCAACAAAGCTTGGGCGATCAGCTATCATTATCATTGAACAAGCATATGAGCTTGAACTTGTGCTTTCAGTCGCAAAGGAATTAAATATAGAAGCACAAATCGGATTTCGCATGAAGCTTTCGAATAAAGGCACTGGTCGCTGGCTATCATCTGGAGGAGATTGTTCAAAATTTGGTCTTTTTGCACATGAAATCGTTGAGGCCTTGGAAGTTCTTCATAAGTCCGAAAAAACACATTGGTTGAAGCTCCTCCACTTTCATTTAGGAAGCCAAATTACAACCATTGAATCTATTAAGAAAGCTCTGAATGAAGGCACAAGGATGTATATAGAACTTTCCAAAAGTTGTCCTTCTCTTTGCTATTTCGATGTGGGTGGAGGTCTTGCAGTCGACTACGATGGTACAAGCAGTACTTCCGATTCCTCAATGAACTATACTGTGGAGGAGTATGCAAGAGACGTCGTCTCAGTAATCGGAGAAGCTTGCCTGTTGGCAGGCATTGAAGATCCAGTTATCATTAGCGAGTCGGGTCGAGCAATTGTTTCTCACCATTCTGTTTTGGTTGTAGAGGTCATTGATGTCACCTCAAATGCTCTGAAACCGGAAAAAATAGGAAACACCCCCTCACAACATCCGACCCTACTTGAACTTGTTTCCTTGAATGAAAATTTAAGCCTAGAAAATTTTCGAGAGACATTCAATGATGTGATTGAATTGAAGGAGAATTTTTTTGAAGAATTTATCTATGGAGGAATAGGCTTAAATGAAAGAGCTTTTGCAGAAAAAATTTATCGCATTCTCATCACTAAAATCCACGCATTTTTCGTTCAAATGCATGAAACTCTCGAAGAAACAGATTATCTAACTAAAATTCTTCGAGACACTTATTTTTGTAATTTTTCTGTTTTTCAATCTCTGCCAGACTCATGGGCAATCGGACAACTATTTCCTGTTATGCCTCTTCACCGATTAAATGAAGAACCGACGCATCAAGCAATTTTAGCCGATATTTCATGTGATAGTGACGGGAAAATTGATTGCTTTCCGGGGAAAAAGAATCCTGAGAGCTACATTATGCTACACGAATACGATGTCACGAAGCCCTACTACCTAGGCATTTTTTTAGTTGGGGCCTATCAAGAAATTTTAGGCGGCCTTCACAATCTCTTTGGGGACACAAACGTCGTTCACGTTGAATTAGAAAAAAATGGAGAATGGAAAATCCTTAGACAAATTGAAGGAGATAAAATCGAGGAGGTTTTAAGTTATGTTCAGTACAGTCCTGAGAAGTTGATGGAGCTCTTACAAGATCTTATCGAATCATCTTTAAAATCAGGACTTCTCACGCCACATGAATCCGCACTCATTAAAAAAAAGATTCAACAAGCTCTGGAAAGCTATACATATTTAATCGTATAATGAGGTGATGAACCTGTAATCAGTAAGTAAGCGATTTTTTAATACTATTAGGTTAAAAATTATGAAAACCCCCATCCATGGACAAGGACACGGTGTCGCAGGACATTTTGCCGGATTAGAAGCCCCTTATGGGTTGGAAGATTTTGCAAAAATAGTGATGCTCCCTGTGCCATTCGATAAAACGACAACTTACCAAAAAGGCACTGACAAAGGCCCCGCGGCCTTAATAGAAGCCTCGCGAAACTTGGAGCTCTATGATATTGAAACAGATTCTCAAGTCTATCTACACGGAATACATACCGCTCCACCTTTACTAGCTGAAAATTCACAAGAGATGCTCGACCTCACCTACAAGACTTGTAAACGTATTGTAGACCAAGATAAATTCCTCGTTGTAATTGGTGGCGAACATTCAATTTCGTATGCTCCAATTCGTGCCTGTGGAGAACATTTTAAGAATTTAACAGTTCTTCAGTTTGATGCACACGCTGACTTGCAGCCAACCTATGAAGGTGATCCCTGGAGCCATGCATCAGTCATTGCCCGCGTTAAAGAGCTCTCTCAAATCAAACGAGTTGTATCTGTAGGAATCCGTAGCATGGCTATTGAAGAAAAGGCCCATTCTGATCCAGCAAATACATTTTTAGCACATCAGCTCGATGAAAATGATCATTGGATGGAGAAAGTTTTAGATAAACTTGAGGGACCAATTTATATTACTTTCGATTTAGATGTCTTTGATTCTTCCTTAATGCCTTCTACAGGCACTCCTGAGCCAGGTGGTCTTTACTGGAATCAAACACTTAAACTTCTAAAAAAAGTTGCTCAAGAAAAAAGGATTGTAGGATTTGATGTTGTGGAACTCTGTCCTACGCCCAACAATATTGCTCCTGATTACTTAGCAGCTAAGCTAGTCTACAAGCTACTTAGCTATATTTTTCATTACTCTAAGGATAAATTATGAATATTCGCTCATTCATGCAAAAACATTTTAAACATTTTAATGCTGTTGTTTGTGTCGAAGCAGCCGAAGGATGGATAACCCATCTCGATCAAAAAGGAAAAATGGTTGTCACTCTAGCAGGAGCCATGAGTACTGCAGAAATCGGCATTTCATTGGCAGATATGATCAGACAGGACAAAGTGCATGCAATATCTTGCACAGGAGCCAACCTCGAAGAAGATATATTTAATCTGGTTGCCCACAAGCAATATCTTCGTGTCCCCAACTATCGAACCTTGAGCAAAACTGATGAAATGGAATTGCTTAATAAAGGAATGAACCGTGTTACAGATACATGCATTCCAGAAGACACTGCAATAAGGTGTATAGAAAAGGAAATATTGTCCTTATGGGATAAGGCAGATAAAGAAGGAAAAGCCTATTTTCCTTTTGAAATCATGTACCAGCTTTTAGATATGCCATCTATAAAAAACTCTTTTGAAATCGATCCTAAAAATTCATGGATGCTAGCTGCAAAAGAAAAAAACCTGCCTATCGTGACACCGGGCTGGGAAGATTCGACCTTAGGGAATATCTTTACAGCTCATGTAATGAAAGGAAACATCAGCCGGTTTTCTGTCATAAAATCTGGTATCGAACAAATGGCCTACTTTGTTGAATGGTACAAAAAGACCTGCACTCATTCTGCTTTAGGATTTTTCCAAATCGGTGGAGGTATTGCAGGAGATTTCCCTATTTGCGCAGTGCCGTTATTGCGTCAAGATCTTAAGCAAGATGTACCGCTCTGGGCATATTTCTGTCAAATAAGTGATAGCACTACTTCATTTGGATCTTACAGCGGAGCTGTTCCCAACGAAAAGATAACCTGGGAAAAACTTTCGACTGAAACTCCAAGCTATATAATTGAATCGGATGCTTCTATTGTTGCACCCTTAATTTTTGGATATGTCTTGGATCAAAGATAGACCTGTTTTAAAAAAATGCCTCTCATTCATAGCTTGCTATGAGGAGAGGCATTACAACTAATAATTAACGAACAATTAATTTTTAGCTTTTAAAGATATACCGGAACAAGGGTGGCATGAGTCGTCATCCCAGTTCCATGTCCAGCAGCGTTTCTTACTTCCAAGATTAATTATTTCTTGGCGGTGAACTGGTTGATATAAATCCTCTATACAGCAATAGTTTTCGCATGAGGATTCACAAACATTGGCGATATTACAAAATAAATTACCGTCTATTGGGAAAGATAAATTAATTCGCCCTTGCGCCATACAACCGTGATGTTTATCATACCCGGCTTTTACTTCAATAAATAAATAGCGGGCAATATTTGCCACAATACGGGCTTCAGGACCATAACGATGTTTATCATAATAATGAGCACCAATGGCTCCGTATAAATCTAAACTGTTATAGCCTCCACATCTTCTCAACCAACTACCAATTTCAAAATCGACTCCAGAAAGAGCTGATTGCTTTTCTTGACATGTGGCAAAATAACCACCAGCATAGTTATATCGATTCTTGGAACGCTTCTTTTTTTCTAATGGTATATATCCATTAATTCTGAAATCCCAACACTGAGTTAAATACTCTATTCCCACACCCACTTGATTATAATGGGCAACAGAAGCTTTTCTATAATCATAGTAGACATTAGCTCCAATGACATGACCGGTACTAGGTATCATGTGTCTTAAACCTGCCCCTACATTAGCTGCTGTCTTACCAGAATTAAAAAAGTGTACACGACCATCGACAAATGCAATTGTCTGACAAAATTCAAGTTCAGGCAATCCCTTGAAAACCCCAAGAGATGTATATCCTTGAGAGTTATCAAACCATTCTCCTTCTACATGATCGATATAACCATATAATGGATAGTTCCACACATAACCTCTTCTAACACTTCCAGAGCTAGCTCGGTCATATACGGTAAAGTTTTCTCTAAACTCATAATCTTCGTTTGCCGAATGCTCAGAAAAGTTCTCTCCATTTAATAGAGAGCTTTCTCCAAAAACATCCTCTAGCTCTGCTCTTAAAGAAGAGTTTGCTAAAATTATGGTACAAAAGAAAATGCAGGAGAAAGTCTTTCGAAAAAAACTCATATTCATATAATTAGCCTTCTATTTCCTTACTTTATGGAGCCGCCGTTTGCCTTAAGAGTTCAATCGTGACATACGCAGTGACATTATCACCTGTCTGTACGACGTTTCCAGCTCTTAATTCATTATCCGTATTTCCACCTTCGGTGTTGTTGATCAACCAGAGAACAGTTCCTGCATCTAAAGACAGAATTGATGAATTCGTAACCATTTGGTTACCAGCACCTGTATCAACTTTTGCGTTCAAAATTGGAGTTGGAACACCTCCTACAACAGTTGCCAAGGAAAACTGTCCTCCTGTATTTGCGGTCGACAAACCAAAAGTTACACGGTAGTCGCCGTCAACTGGGACAATGATATCTGTGTAGCCTACGAATGTAGAACCAGAAGGATCTACTACAGGAGCTGGATTTGTTGTGATTCCAAACAGAGGCGCTGGAGGCGCTGTATCTGCAGGGATATTTTGATTGAACAGAACTGGTTCAAAATTCTCGATCGTATGAGCACCAGAGTCTCCTGATTCAGTTGCATGTGTAACAAAAAAGCCGTAAGCGCCAAGACCTGTGCCTGTTCCTGACGCCCCTGTAGCACCGGTCGCACCCGTTGCACCAGTAGCACCCGTTCTTGCGGCACCTTTAGCACCTCTAGGACCTCGTTGTCCCTTGTCACCTTTGGCACCATTACATCCTGGTGGACCTTGTCTAGGTGCTTTACAGCCCCCTTTTTCAATCAATTGATCTCTTGACTGCAAAATTCCAGTACCCTCTTCAAATCCCGAAGGGAGCGTTGAAGATGCTGAAAGCAACATTGACGTAGTCAAAAAATACAAAAATAAATATTTTCTAAGAGAAAATGTCTTATTCATTCCTTATCCCTCTGTATGTGCTGTTTATTGGATCATTTAACATCATTTAACCCTTTCTGTTACACGTCATACAATAACGTATTTCATTCCTCACACATGCTTGAAGCCACAATTCAATTTAGACATTTAGCTTAAATATGTGTGCTTTTCTTGATTTCCACAAAATTCAATAAAAAATATGTATACGCGATTTCGCTAAAAATGAAAAGAAATAAATACAAATCATTTGGCAAAGGTTGAAGGCCTTAGGTTGTCGACACGTTTTAAAATATTCGTAGCAAATGTCAGAATGTCTGGCCTCATCAAGGCCTGCGTTAAGGAGGTTTTAAGTTGTTAGAAAGAACTGAATTCTTGACTGAAATATTGCCTAACTGTTAAAATATCTCATACAGGTTTTTGGTGTCAGGCTTAGGGTGTTGATTTGAGCTTTAATTGTTAATCGCGAAAGCGATGGCAGCATATAGCCATGGGCGTGAGCCCAATGTCATTGAATTAAAATTAAGAGTTAACATAACCCCCCTTCAAACCACATCTCCAACCACCTGCGCTCATCTTGTTCTACTGCAATTTGAGATTTCCCACTAAAATTTTCTATTTCTGATCTAATTTTTTCAAATCCAAAGTTAGTTTCAATCCCCCATCTCATGAAATAGAATCTCTTAAATTTTTTATGTTTATACTTTTTTGAGTCTAAAAGAGATGTCAACAACACTTCTTTTTCTCCGGTATCCAAAATAACTACCACTATTCTCACTGGAATGTCTTTGCTTAAATCAAATCCAGGACATTCCTTCAATAATTCTTCTCTATCAGATTTTGAGAGTTTTTTTGAGCTTATTTTTACAATTCCATCATTTTCACCTGAATTAACAAAATCATTAATCT
>JACCRY010000021.1 GCA_013813265.1 Parachlamydiaceae bacterium | reverse complement strand
AAAAGTTGCATCTGACGCACTTCTCTCCTCGGTCGTAGCTATGGCTACGACGTCGTCAAGAATTGCATCAGCTGCAACTTTCGCCTAACTGCTGCATTATTTCGAATTTTTTCACAGCCTCTGCGCTCTCCGGGTTAAATATAAGCTATTTTAATTACAGAGAGCATAGGGCCACAGAGAGCGGTTTTTTTAGTTAAATAGCCTTAGGTATGATTTCTCTTTGAATTTAAGTAGATCATCTCGCTTTTACTATAGTAAATCAAGTCTTAGAATTTATTTTTAATGCCCTCATCAAAATTAAATTAAATTTTAATATGGCTTCGCTAAAAGGTATTATTGAAAAGATTAGACGAGGATCATCTTCAAATTGATGACAATCCCATAAGCTCTTTGCCAATGGAAGAATGGTGGTCATAGACTAAAGTTTAAGAATCTAAGATCTCCAAGTAATAAAAGGGAATTCTTGAGCTAAACCTATAGCCTTGTCGCCTAGCGTGATCACGCGGCCTCCGGCAGCACAAAAGCCTTGGAGCTTGCGTTTGCCTTGGTGGGAAACTGTATGTGGAACAACAATCAACTCGTCAAGGCCGCCAAGTCTTAAGATAAGAGCTTCCTCGGCAATAAAACGAAAGCTTTTCCCCTGACCCGTAAGTTCATCGCATGCAGCATTAAGAAGATCAATGCTTTTAGGGCAGTAATGTGTTGTTGACGGTAAGCAGATCGCTAAAGCTCCTTCTACAGCTCCAGCTTCCTCATTCTCTATCTCTAATCCCTCTAGCTCCTCTTCACCTTCTCTCTGACCTAACTCTAAGGGTCGATAAAATTCCTCATTGAAAAAAATAGCTTTTTCAACGGGCGAGAGTGGCTTTGTCAAAACCGGGTGAATCATAGGCTTTGCCCCATAGGGCAGTTGTCCAGCAAGTTGCTTGATATAATCTAAAGCAATGTCCCGGCAAAAAAGACGTGCAAGAAAAGAATTCTCATTGTATGCACTAGCCAATAAGTCTAATGATTCAGGCTGGGCGGTCTCCATATATGTTGACAACCAGTCAGGAAATCTTTCGTTATGCGTTGCTGTAATGGATTCAATGCAATCTAAGGGGCCGTGATAAAGGCATGCCCCGACTGAAAATTCAGCAAATCGACTCCAAACAGTCTCACGAAAGTGATCGATGGCTAAACAAAAAGCTTTAAATTGCTGTAGATGAGGGAGGGGATGAAGTAGTCGATCAAATAGACCAAAATCAAGTTCCCATAGGATTCTTGCGTTCTGTCCAACAGCTTGTTTTGCTTCTAGAATGGAATCTTCCCAGTTTAATGTAGATTTTTGGGTTGCATCTAATCGAATATGAGTCACAGCTTTATCTATAGCTTCTTCAGTTTCTTCAACTTCTTCAATTTCTTCGAAATTGCTCATCGACTACTCTGCGATTTTAGTGAAATGATGGTAACGGATTACGCGTCCTTGTTCGCGCCATAGCGTTTCGAAATAGGAGTTCCCGTAGTTTGCCCATTCTGTTGTGTAGTGGGGCGTAGGGATGCTAGAAACAAAATGGGGAGAACCCTTAAAAATTTTGAGTGTCCAATCTGAATAACCTTCGTCATCTGTTACAACCGTAACCGTGCCATTTTCTTTCAAAAGCTCAGCCATCATTTTAACAAAAGAAGGTTTCACCAGACGGTGCCGAGCGTGATAGCGTTTCGGCCAAGGATCAGGAAAGTTAATGAATATCGCGTCGACACTTTGTTTAGGAAAATGTTTTGCAGTGGCAAATTCTCCCTCACCATTGACAACAAAGAGATTTGCAAGGTTTTGATTCTTTATCTTTGCCCAAATCTTACGTGTCCGTGAACGCTTCATCTCCACTGCAACCCAATTGACTCCCGGTTCGTCTATTGCTTTAGCAGCAATCCAGCCCCCGTTTCCACTGCAATACTCAATCTTTACGGGTTGATTATTGCCGAAAAGATCTTGATGCTTCCAGTCGGGGAAAACGAATGGATCTGTAGAGGTGGTCAAAGTACTGGCATCAGACGTCGTCGTTTTTGAAGGAGATTTTAGATAGCAGACACGATCTTTAATGACAGAAAATCCTTGGACTCGTAACTGCGGTATCTGGAGATCATTAGGCTTCATAGGAGTTAACTCTTTAAGGAAGAGCAAAGGCGTTCTACGATAGATAATGATGTAAGTTCACCATTATAAAGCTGTTCACCGCTGATGCAGTTTGCAAGAAGGCCAGAACCGCTGCGAGTTCTAATTAGTGCAGAAAGGTGAGCGCCACACCCAAGAAGTTTTCCAAGATCATGCGCAATCGTGCGTACATAGGTGCCTTTACTACAAGTGATTTTGATTTCAATATGTGGATAATGATAGGAAATCAGATCTGTTTGGACTTGAAGTGTAACTGGAGCACGTTCGACAGTTTTTCCTTGGCGAGCAAGATGATAAAGTTTCTGGCCATTGATTTTTTTAGCAGAGAACATAGGGGGAATTTGAGAGATTTGGCCTTGAAAAGACAATAAGGCGTGATTGATCTCTTCAAGTGTTGGAATTTTGTCAGATGTTTCAATCTGTATGCCTTCAGCATCATAGGTGTCTGTTTCGATACCAAGGCATACTTGACCAATATATTCTTTATCTTCGGAAAGAAATTGATTGGACTGGGTTGTAAATTTTTTACCGATGAGCATAACCATTACGCCCGTTGCCATTGGATCTAAAGTACCAGCGTGGCCAATTGTTCTAACGTTCAGTTTACGTCTTAAAATGGCTACAAGGTCAAAAGCTGTTTTACCCTTTGGTTTGTCGACGAGTAAAATACCCTCGCAGGAGGGGAGAGTGTCATGGCTCATTAGCTGGAATCTCACTTTCAGGTTCTTGTAGATGCTGTTCGCGTGCTTTTTGTTCTGTGCCAATTTCTTGTAGCAACATTTCGATACGCATATGTTTGTCTACGCTATCATCCAGTTTAAATGTTAGTGCCGGAAAGTATCGCATGACAACTTGCTTAGAACAGTTAACAGCTATAAATCCAGCTGCGCTCTGTAAGGCGTCAATGGTCTCTTTCTTTTGAATGTCTGTACCAATCACACTTACATATACTTTGGCGTAGTGAAGATCGCTTGTGATGTCAACGCGGGTGACTGTCAAAAGAGTGTTAATATGCGGGTTGCGTGTGTCTTTGCGGATGACATCTGAAATCACTTCTTTAAGCAATGAATTCAGACGTGCAGTGCGTTTTTTTGCCATACAGAGGACTCCTGTTGAGGGTAGTAATAGAATATAACATATAAATGATTACGCGTGCAATTAAAAGATGAGCCTAAGTAGGACCGGTAGAATCTTGATTTGGCTTTTGTGGCACCCAAGGAGATTTTTCTTTTTCAATATCTTTTTTGGTCTTTTTCGGAGCTTTTATACTAAATGGTTTGGGAATAATGGCTTGTGGCACAATCATTACATCAGGAATTTGATAAATAAATTTTGCATAATCATGAGAAAAGCCTTCATTTGCAAGTGGGTTAACCATAATGCCTCCTCTTATTCTACTTATTAGTATTATAACCAATTTTTTGCTTAAAGTCAATAGCTTGCATTTTATTGCTTGCATTTTATAGTTAATTACGTTTTCTCATTGATCTACGTTATCAGGATCATATTAGCTTAGGCTTTCATTCATTTGATCTGATGTGGATATTAATTCTTGTTGCCCTTCTGCTTCAACACATTGATTTATAGGGTTAGAGATTTTTTTTAGCTCTTTTTCGGATTTTCTCATGTGATCACTTTTGTTGAGTTTATGACATACCTTCCCTTAATCTGTGGGTCACTCATTAGATTAAAGATTATTCGTTGCACTTCGCTTGGGAGGATAGCAAAGTTCTCTTTTTGAATCCCTGCAGCTTTCATTTTAAAATGCAGACGTAACTGAGGTCCTGCGTAATTTTCTTCAATTTCTAGGATTTTTATAATTTCATCAGCTTTTGGAATTTTGTGTCTATGCCAAAAAACTGCCATAGCACCTCGTGCATCTTCACCATTTAATTTTTGATCAATATAGTTTTTGGTTTGTTGAGTTAAGTCTTTCGGTGTTTGTTTTTTTTCATATGTTTGGATATGGGAAAACGCTTCGTGAGCAGTTAGGAATTTGACCATCTCCACATTGCAATCCCTTGCTGCAATATGCAGAGGGGTCTCACCCTTGTTATTTACTGCGTAAACAAGTCGAGGTTGATTTTTGAGTAATATTTCCATTATCTCAGGATTGAACGCGTTATCCCAGGTTAAAGCTGCATGATGCAGTAAGGAGTTTCCTGCAAGATCTGACCCGGGTATTTGAGCTCCAAGTTCGATGAAAAATTTAACTAATTCTACACTCTTCATCCTAATTGCAAGAAGTAGAGCGAGGAAATATGCTCCTTTTATATCTTTTGTATGTTCAGTTAGGATTTTGATGGATTCCATTTTATTAATATTGTATCCGTGTTTTAATACAGCATGATGAAGCGGTAGATATCCTTTTTCGTCAGCAATATTGGCATCCGCGCCATTTTCCAGTAATTTTTGAATAATTTCGTAACGTTCCTCTTCTTCTATGATTCTGGATTTCGGAAGTTTTGCCACAATATCACGAATTTCCGAATCCATGTAAATTGTAGTTGGTTGTGGGTCAAGTGACCAAGCTATACATAATGCGAGAGCTGTGCGCCCATCTTTATCTTGAGCATTAATTTGTTCGGGCTGAAGGTAATCGATAACTTCTGCAACAACTTTAAGCTTATCGCAAGATGAAGCGTGAAGAAGGATAGTTCGGTTTTCTCCACGATAAAAAACTCTATTCGGAGGATAACCATCATCAAAGAGCGCTTTTATTCCTTCAATGTCCTCATAGAAAATAAGATTATTGATTTTTTGGTTGAAATCGTATCCTATTTCATTATATTTGGATATCCCGCTTAGTTCTGGAGTTAGATTAACTAAGTGGTTGAAAAATTCAGTCTCGAAGCCATTTTTGCGGTAATCTAAAGCCATCTGATAAAATTCTTCGTATGCGCAATCTTTATCGACTTGATCTTTCAAAAAGTCTATTAGGAATATTTCTTTTTCTATTAGAGTCAAATTTTTAAAGTGTGCATCGACTTCATCCCAATCCATATCCACTTGTACTTCATCTATATCGACTTGGACCTCTTCCATATCGATTTGTGCTCCATTGTGTGTGTGTGTTGAGGTGTTTGTGGAGTATGTATATAAATAGCACGCAATTGGAACGCTAAAAAGTGTAGCAACAGCCAAGACAACCTTAGCAACTGTTAAGATTGCATCCCATGGGTTAGTTATTATGGCAAATTGTTTTGTTTTTTTGAGTGAAACGCTATCAATTTCATCATAGTGTGTATGAAAATAAGGAGTATAGAGACAACTCGATGTCACATTATGAAGCGTTTGTTCCCACGTAAGGGATTTTTGAGTGGAAATATAAAAGGAAGGTGTAAACATGAATAGCCTGTTAATTCATTTCTGACGATATTTATTGTTAATATATCATGTGACTGCTTAATAGTAAATAAAAAAGGGGGGTGTTGGGCCCCGCAACTAGGCAGACTGGATGCAGAGCTGGCTAGGGTGCAGATCGTCTGATTCTAAGGCATTGGGCTGATTAAGCTGGCCACTTGCACATGGGTATCGTCTTGTGTCTCAACCCTATTTCCTTGGGTCTTCTGCGAGTCCAGTTGCACGCTATTTTGCGTGTTTGTCGAGTAAGTGTATAAATAACACGCAATTGGAACGATAAGTAGGGTAGCAACAGCTAATAGAACCTTAGCAACTGTTAAGATTGCATCCCAGGGGCTAATTAAAACAGTAATTTTTCGTGTTTTTTCGAGTGAAATTATCTATCACTTAACGCAGCGCAGAGGCTGTGAAAAAATTCGAAATAATGCAGCAGTTAGGCGAAAGTTGCAGCTGATGTAATTCTTGACGACGTCTTAGCTATAGCTACGACCGAGAAGAGAAGTGCGTCAGATGCAACTTTTCAGCCAACTGAAGCATCTTTCCAATTTTTTCACAGCCTCGCAGGAAGCGCAAAGATAGAAATGAGTAGCTATTAGAATCTGTAACTTGAGAGGGGAGTAAGAACCTGATTCATAGATTTAAAATTTACCGCAGAGCCACAGAGGAAACAGAGGAAACTTTACTGTTCTACTTAGCTAGGAAAAAACTCTGCGCTTCCTCTGCGTTCTCTGTGGCTCTGCGGTAAATTTTTACATCTAAGAGTCAGATACTCAATGATACTCAATCTTTCTCCATCTTCTTTCAGATCTTTCTGCCAACGCACCTTGCGTCAAATCTGTATTACGCCCACTCAGTTAGGCAATTTCCATAAAACTAGCACCCAGCCAGTTCGGCACGCGAAAGTCCAGTTACAGGTTCTGCACATTTACCAGTCCAGGATAATTTTACCTGAATTTCCGGAAAGCATGATCTGAAAGGCTTCTTCAAATTCATCCACATGCAAACGATGTGTAATGATAGGTGCCAAATCTAAGCCACTTTCAAGCATATGCGTCATTTTGTACCATGTCGAGAAGATTTCGCGACCATAAATCCCCTTCAAAGTTAACATTTTAAAAATGACTAAATCCCAGTCAATGACACAATCTGGTGGAAGAATGCCGAGAAGGGCAATTTTTGCTCCTGGTTGAGCCATTTCAAGTAGAGTTGAAAGCCCTTGCGGATGTCCTGACATCTCTAGCCCGACAGTAAATCCATTGGTAATTCCAATATTTTCAATGGCTTTTTCAAGAGATTTTTTACTGATATTGACTGCTTTAGTAGCCCCCATCTTACGTGCTAGCTCCAAACGATACTCATTCACATCCGTAATCACAACATTACGCGCTCCAGCTTTGCGACAGATCGCAGCAGCCATACTTCCGATTGGACCTGCACCCGTAATCAAAACATCTTCCCCGACAAGGTCGGCAGATAGGGCAGTATGAGTTGCATTACCGAAGGGGTCGAAGATTGCAGCTAGATCGTCACTGACAGACGCAGGCAGAAGAAAAACGTTTTCCGCAGGAAGATTGAAATATTCTGCAAAGCATCCGTGCCGTTGGACACCGAGTCCTAGCGTATTCATGCAAAGATGCTTTCTTCCCGTCCGACAGCCTGGGCAAACTCCACATGTAATATGGCCCTCCCCACTTACGCGATCTCCAACTTTAAACCCAGTAACATTCTTTCCAATTTCCGCAATTTCTCCCATGAACTCATGTCCAATTACAAGAGGTACGGGAATCGTTTTTTGAGCCCATGCATCCCATTTGTAAATATGAAGATCTGTACCGCAAATTGATGTTTTGCGTGTTTTGATCAGGACTTCATTGTCGCTAATAGTTGGAATGGCAACATCTTCTTTCCACAATCCAACAGTTGCGTTACGTTTGACTAGAGCTTTCATTAAATCCTCAATTAAATAGTTAGAAAATATCAATTATATTGAAATCTAAATTAAAATCAATTAGAAATTACGCCTAACTTTTTCCCAACTTCAGCAAAGGCAGCTATGGCTTGGTCAAGATCTTTTCTAGAATGAGCTGCTGACATTTGTGTGCGTATACGTGCCTTTCCCTGGGGGACAACAGGGAAACTAAATCCCACAACATAGATCCCAAGAGCAAGCATCTCTTTGGCAAAAGTTTGTGCTAGCGTGGCATCACCAAGCATTACTGGGATAATGGGATGACTTCCAGGAACCAAATCAAAACCTAGAGTCGTCATCTTTTCGCGGAAGTAACGGCTATTTTCTTGAAGACGCTGTCTTAGTTCATTACTCGAGTCCAACATGTCAAGTACGGCAATGGAAGCAACAGCAATAGCAGGTGCCAAAGTATTTGAAAAAAGATAGGGCCTTGAACGCTGGCGGAGCCATTCAATAATTTCGCGTTTTCCACTTGTATAGCCTCCGGAAGCTCCACCCAGAGCTTTCCCCAACGTTCCTGTTAGGATATCAATCCGTCCTTGAACTTTACAAAATTCCGGAGTTCCACGGCCAGTTTCGCCAACAAATCCGACTGCATGGCTATCATCAACCATGACAAGAGCATTGTAACGATCAGCCAGATCACATATTTTTTGAAGGTTAGCAAGGCTGCCATCCATGGAAAAAACACCGTCTGTAGCAATTAGCCTAAAGCGACAATCCGAAGCACTTTTAAGTTTTTCTTCAAGATCCGCCATATCATTGTTGGCATAACGAAGACGACGAGATTTGGATAAACGAATCCCATCGATGATACTTGCATGATTAAGGCTGTCGCTGATGATGGCATCTTCTTCTCCCATGAGCGTTTCGAAAAGACCTCCATTCGCATCAAAGCAGGAGGAGTAAAGGATCGTATCTTCTGTGCCCAAAAATGTTGAAAGCCTTTTTTCCAAGTCATGATGGATGGTCTGAGTCCCGCAAATAAAGCGCACAGACGCAAGTCCAAAGCCATAGGTGTCATAGCTGCTTTTTGCTGCTTCAATTAACGCAGGATGGTTAGCGAGGCCGAGATAATTGTTCGCGCAAAAATTAAGGACTGTACGCCCATCCGCGATTTTGATCTGGGCTTGCTGCGGAGAAGCAATTTGGCATTCTTGCTTGTAAAGACCATTGGACTTTAATCCTTCGAGTTGCTCTGCAAGTTGATTTTTAAATTGTTCTGTTAGCATGTTTTCTCCGCTGGTTAAGGCTTTGCAATAAAAGATTTTAAGTGCAGCGCCGGATGTATACTGAACATTTTTAACAGAAGAAACAGTAAGAAGCAATAAAAATGTCTCTTGCTATTTTTTTTGAATTTCTTGTATGAGTTATTCCTTATTACAAGCTCCGGGGGAAACGATGCGTCTACGATTACTATTTTCATTCATTTTGTCTACAGGATTTTTTGCGCATGTTAGTGCAGATAGCAAACCACACAATGACCTGCTTCCTCTTGTACGGTTTGGAACGACGGCGCGTTTTTTGGACGATGAGGCCGCTTTTCCATTTCTGTGGGAATTTGGAGATCGCATAAGCCGCATCAATGCTTCTTTAGCTTTTCCCATATGCTATGGACATAACTTTAAAATTGGAGGTGAAGCCCTCAATGAACAACTTAATTATAATTTTCCTCACAAATGTCAAAAACGTTGGGTGCTTCAGTCTGCTGTGGCAGCTAGTTATCAGTCCATTTTTAATTTTTGTGGATTAAAAAGTTTAGAGCTATCAGCACAATATTCAACTGCCCCAAATCGGAAATTTCATAAGTTCCGAGTAAAAAAACATAAGCATGATCGTGACCATCGACATCATCATGATGACCACCATCGTCACCAAGATCACCATCGTCATGATGATCATCATCGTCACAAAGATCACCATGATCATAACCATGATCACCATCGTCATAAAGATCACCATGATCACCATCGTCACAAAGATCACCATGACCACCATCGTCATAAAGAAGGGGCTGAACGCGCAATTGCTGGCTCACGGGCTTTTGCTTTTTCTTCGGAACTTACAACTCGTCCTTGGAATGGAGCCTTTTTAAGTGCTGCAGCCTTATATGACCATGTGGACTATCAGTTTAAATTTTCAGACCATAAAATCATAGATGGTTTTGGTGGAACAATTTTATTAAAGCAAAAACTTGGCTGCTTACTTGATTTAACTTTAAAAACGGAATTCCGCGTTCCTTATACGTATTACGAAGGAAGACTTCAGTGGGGGATCGTCTTGCATCAAGTTGATATGACTTTGGGTTTATATGGAGGTCATACTGTTGGAAAACATGGCCTCCCTAATAGCACAGTTGCAGGAGTCGAAATCGGCTTTGATTTTGGGATCAATAATTTTTCAGGGATCTCTTCCGCCGGCCTTTGCAAAGATAGAACAAATCCATACTTTGCTGGATTTGCAGGTGTAGATTGTCAGACATTCGAATGGCTTGCAACCCCTGTTGTTTACATTCCTGAAGTTATGGCTAGGCCAGAACAACGTCATTTTAAAAAGTAACTAGAATTTAAATGCTGCAAACGTAAAGGTATTAACGAGTAATTAGCTTGATTCAACGCAAACGTGCAAAGGCACAGAGACCCAAAGAAACAACTAAGAATGCAGGAGACTATTCAGATTGTAGTAAGCTACAGTCCATTTTTTTTATCCTGTCTTTTTGCTGTTCCCATTTCCTCTTTGCGTCTTTGTGCCTTTGCGTTGAATCATGTGGGTACTCGGATTTTCACTTGACAAGGTGAGAAGAGGCGCGTAAACTTGATTTTCATATAAAGAACATTTAAGGAACATTATGGCAATGAAATTTGTAATTTCTACACAAGAACTGATCTATTTAGTTTCAAAATGTCTTAATATTGTTGGACTCAAAACAATTTCTCCAATTTTGTCTAACATATTGATTGAAGCAGCTCATGATGAATTGAGTGTTACGACTACAGATTTGACGGTTGGAATTCGTTGTTTTGCCGATGCAAAAATTCTTGTTGAAGGTGCGACGACATTACCCGCCCGGAAGCTTGCCCAGCTCCTCAAAGAATTAACAGCTGCTAATCTTGAATTTTCTACTTCAGCAAATGAAGTCACTGAGATTCTAGCGGATTCCTCGCGCTTTAAAATGAATGGAATGAATCGAGAGGAGTTTCCTTCTTTGCCGGAATTTAAGGATGCCTTTCATTTTACCGTCGAACAGCCGCTTTTGCGTGAAATGCTTTATTGCACTTCTTTTGCTGTCTCACGTGAAGATAATCGTTATACTCTTACCGGTGTAAACCTCTCAATTGCTAACCGTATTGCAACGTTTTCAGGGACTGACGGTAAACGCCTTGCAAAGTCTCATATGGAAGTAGACATTGACCCGGCATTTCAAGGAAGTTTCATTATTCCGCTGAAGGCCGTTGATGAGATTCAGAAAAATCTTATGGACGAAGGGTCTGCGACAGTTTATCTTATGAAAGATAAGATAGCTGTGGAAGCGGGCCAGACGACACTTATTACGAAGCTTCTTTCTGGCGAGTATCCGGATATCGAAAGAATCATTCCCCAGAATGTGGAATTCTCCATTTCGTTGCACCGCGAAGAATTGATGACATTGCTGCGACAAATTGCTCTCTTCACATCAGATACTAACTCCGTTCGCTTTACTTTTACTCATGGTACATTGCAACTCAATGCTAATACAGCAGAAGTGGGCGAAGGTAAAGTGAGTATGCCGGTTAATTATCATGGTGATAAGCTCGAGATTGCTTTTAATCCAGGATTTTTCTTGGATATCTTGCGTCACAGTAAGGGTGAATCTATCACGCTAGGAGTGACTGACGGTTATAATCCGGGAAGAATTACTGAAGAAAACTCGACAGCAATTTTTGTATTGATGCCGATGCGCCTTAACGAAGAATAAATGCATTTAAAGTCGCTCTATTTACATAACTTCCGCCTCTATACGGAGGCGTTTTTTGAGTTTTGTCCAGACATCAACATGATCTGCGGTAGAAATGCTGCAGGGAAAACGTCTCTTATCGAAGCAATTAATTTTTTGACCTCAGGCCATTCTTTTAGAACGCATCAACTTAGCAATCTTATCCGGAATGGAGCTTCTTATTTTCATCTTGAAGCCTACTTTGTTAAGCATGGGATTGAGCAACGTCTAAAAATCACTCATAGTAATAAAGAACGCAAAATCGTTCTTAATAATACTCGATATCCTTCTTCTTCTAGCCTTGTTGGCCTTCTTTTAAGTGTTGTTTTTTCTCCGAATGATCTCGAAATCATTAAAGGGGCTCCTCAAGGAAGGCGTCAATTCCTTGATACGCAGTTAGCTCAGATTAATCCACTCTATCTCTATCACTGCACTCGCTATAACCGGGCCATGCGACAGCGCAACTGCCTTCTTAAGGCGAAAAATTTAAGCTCGATCTATAGCTGGGAATGTGAAATGGCCCTATCGGCCGCATATCTTTTACAAGAAAGGCTCAAACTTTTAAAAGAACTGCAACCGATGTCAACTATTTTCTATCAAGACATTGCAAATGAGATAGACTCCCTTTCGCTTAGCTATCGATCTTCCTGTAAATCAATCACAGGTAGCGCTACAGCACTTCGAGATCATTACTTAGAGCAATATGAAAAGAATCGAGTTCGTGAAATGGCGATGGCTTGTTCGCTAATCGGGCCGCATAAGGATGACTTAGCGATCTCTCTTGGAGATAAAGAAGTGCGTTTTTTCGCCAGCGAAGGACAGATGCGTTCATGTGCGGCTGCCCTTCGTCTTGCCGAGTGGAAGTGGCTTGAGCAAATGAGTGGTGAAAAACCGCTTATGCTTCTAGATGACGTGACTACAAGTCTAGATCAGATACGATCTTCAAAGCTATTCGAGCAATTTGATTTATTAGGTCAACTTTTTCTTACTACTACAGAACCTCCGCTTTACAAAACAAATGGTAAAGAGCAAAAGCTTATAGCTCTATGATCATTTTTCTAAAGTGCTTAATAGATCTTCAGTTTCTTGAATTTCATAGAGAAATTTTTCTAGGATACGTAGGACTAAACGAGAAGAGTTGTAAATTCCCCATGTTGCAAAAGCCATTTCGAGCCGAGGACCTTCAGGCAGATTTAATGCAATTAATGTATAGGTAATGGGGACGTTTTCAATTTTTTCGGGTGAAATCCAAATAACAAATTGATCGTTGAGCAATGTTATTTTTTCCGGTGACTCCATCACATTGAAATAGCGCGTAAGGCTGAAATGCATTTTATCTTCGGGATGATACTTTAAAAGACCAAGACGATGAAGTAAGGCTAAATCGACTTCTATGACTCCTTCGGGCAACCAATGCGACAAATCCCCCATATACCTTTTATAAAAGGTGTCAAAATAGATTGGATCATTATTCATTCTAAGCTCCTCCGGTTGGATGGCTAGCAGTATATACCCATTATACAATTTATATAATTTTTTATATACTGTGTAATACATATATCAAGTGCGGTTAATCGCATGATATAATTGTAAGCTGCAATTTGCATGCCACTTTTCGTGTTGCATATGAAAAACATCCTGTTTATCATGAAACAATTACCCCGAGAACTTTTCTTATGCATAGGCGTCTTTTTTTTCTTATGATGAACATAAAATTAGCGAATCACATGTTTTGCTATCGTAAGCTGTTAAACCAGAGTGGCTTTCAAAATCACTTAACGTTACGGATTCAAATGCTAAATTTTATTAGCATATTATCCACTGTTTTAGTGTTAATTATGTTTAATCATGGATGCCTTTCTGCAGCACCGCTATCGGTTACTGTGCAGGCTGAAGCTGCAATTTTGATGAATGCTTCGACTGGGGCTATCCTTTATGAAAAAAATGTGAAAGTTCCTCATCACCCGGCAAGTATTACAAAAATTGCAACTGCTATCTATGCCATGGAAATTGCTCAAGATAAATTATTGCAGCTTCTACCTGCTCCACGAGAGGCACTTGCTTCAATTTCCACTGAAGCCAAAAGACGTTCGGGATATACATTGCCTTCTTATTGGTTGGAACAAGGGGGGACACATATCGGTATAAAAAATGGTGAAGAGCTAACGCTTAAAGACTTGCTTTTTGGAATGCTCGTAAGCTCAGGTAATGATGCTGCAAATGTAATTGCTATGTCACTGGGAGGAACAATACCACAATTTATGGAAGATCTTAACAAACATTTGCAAAAGATTGGCTGTACTCAAACCCATTTTTGTAACCCCCATGGCTTATATCATCCTAAGCATATGACAACAGCTTATGATATGGCTCTAATGACAGCAAATGGGTTGAAAAATCCTGTTTTTCGTAAAATTGTATCTACAGTGCGTTATACAAGACCAAAGACCAATAAGCAGGAAGCATCCGTACTTATTCAGACGAATAGACTGCTAAAAACAGGAAAATACTATTATCCGAAGGCGATTGGGGTCAAAACGGGATATATTTCGATGGCTCAACATACACTTGTGGCAGCAGCTCTACAGGATGATCGGCTGCTTATTGCAGTCCTACTGAAGAGTAAAGAGCGCGATGAACTGTTTTTAGATGTAATTAAGCTTTTTGAAGCTGCTTTCAACCAACCTAAAGTTGAGCGAATACTGCTCAAAGCAGGGGAGACAGATCACCTTTTTTTTCCTAATGGTGCGCAAGGTCCGATTAAAACGACAATTGCGGATAGTGTGTCAATTCGTTTTTATCCGGCGGAGGAGCCTGAACTTGCGGCGACTCTACAATGGAAAAATTTGCCTTTCCCTATTGAAAAGGGAGAAAGTGTTGGTGAGATTACAATCCAAATTGCCAGTGGCAAAACGTTGCAGAAGGTTCCGCTGCTTGCAGGTGAAGATGTCAAAGCATCATGGACATATTGGCTTAAAAGCTTTTTCTGAAGGAATGAAATTTAAGTTTAAGGTATATATTTACTTTAGAGCAACTTTAATTTGGATGAATTTGTAAGATTTGCTCTTTATAAATCCCCTTATTCATGTTTCTAACATTTTCTTTGTGCCTTTGCGTCTTTTTTGCTGCTTCTTTGCGTTAAAAAAAACAATCTAGTATATTAATATTTTGTTTATATGGTTTTTCTACTTATTTCACAAAGCCGAGTTTGTTTCTGCGTCCTATGTGCTCTGCGGTAAAATTTGCATATGACTCAAATTTCTTATAAAGAGGTGGACAGTTCTTAAATCCACCTCAATACATTTTTGCCGGAGTAACAACTACTCCGCCAACCTCGAGGCAAGCTCTTCTAAAACGTGATTGGTGCGGTTCACGTACAGGTTGAGCGTCGCAGGCGTCATTTCTCTTTGAGACAGCAAAGCCAGATCATAAGTCTGTTTTACCAGTTCCTTTGCAAGTTCCGGATTTTTCATCCCGATTTTGTGAATTGCAAGCATCAGTTTATTGTTTGTATTCACTACAAACGTCTTTTTCATAAAATCCATCGGCTCAGAGTCTGCAGGACTTAGACTTTGCATATAATCACGCATACGTCTTTGAGCCTCATCTAACATAATAAATCCAGGAAGATTATCCGCTGCAAGGCTTTTTGCTTCAACTTCAATTTTGTCATCTCCAAGGCTTGTCCTGAAAAAATCCGCGAGTTTTGCAGCTTCTGTTTTACCAGAAGCATCCAAAATAGTTTGTTCACGGTCCTTATCAAGAAGATGATCATCTAGGCCCGCATCGATACGCTGAAATTTAACAGGTGTAAGTTTGCGTTCAAGAAATTGCATCAAATAGGGGTCAACATGGGCTTCAGCATAGAGAACTTCAATCCCTTTCTGTTTGTAGATCTCAAGGAAATGAGGGCCTGCGTGTTTTTCATCACGTGCATAGAAAATTTTATCGTTGGTTTTTTCCCTGTAGTTCTCGAGGTACTCTTCAGCTGTAAGCCAATTTTCTTGGTTTGTCTTCCAAATTAGAATTTCTTTGATACGGTCATAAAACTTATCATCTTCTAAAACACCAAGTTTGACAACGAGAGAGATGTCTTGCCAGGTGCTATTGAAACGCTCTCGTTCATTACGGAAAAGCGTGATCAAATTATCTGAAACTTTCTTAGAAATGTGATTAGCTAATTGGCGTACTGTACGGTCCATCTGTAAGTAACTACGCGAGACATTTAAAGGAATATCAGGGCTGTCAATAACTCCCTGTAAAACCATCAAATAGTTAGGGATGAGGTCTTTGCAGTTGTCTGATACGAAAACACGATTGCAATAGAGTTTAACACTGTTTTTATTAAAATCGTAGTCTTTGCGAATTTTTGGGAAATAGAGAATTCCCTTTAGGTTGAATGGGTAGTCAACATTAAGATGCACCCAAAAAAGAGGGTCTTCTTCTTGAGGATAGAGATATTGGTAAAATTTAAGGTATTCTTCGTTTGTGCACTCTGCCGGCGCCTTAAGCCACAAGGGCTCGTGTTGATTCATCGGCTTGCCATCAAGATAAATCGGGTAGGGGAGGAATGAACAGTAATGTGCTAGCATGGTCTTTAAGCGTTCTTCTTCGAGAAAGTCTTCACTATCACTATTGATGTAAAGCGTAATCTCAGTCCCAGGAATTTGTTTTGTTCCATCGCTCAATAGGTATTCAGAAGAACCGTCACATGACCAGAAAACAGGTGTTGAGTCTTTTCTTTGTGAAAGAGTGTTGATCTCAACCTTGTCTGCGACCATGTAAGCTGAGTAAAAACCAAGGCCAAAATGTCCGATAAATTGATCTTTTTCGTCATTACTCTTGTACTTGTCCAAGAACTCTTCGGCTCCGGAAAAAGCAATTTGGGCAATGTATTTTTGAACTTCTTCGGCATTCATACCGATACCGGTATCAATAAACTTGAGCGTTTTAGCTGCTTTGTCGATCTCGATCTCAACCTTCAGAGGCTCTTCTGAGGGAGGAAGTTCGCCGCAATCGCGCAAAATTTTTGTTTTTTGTAGTGCATCAATAGCGTTTGAAACAAGTTCTCGCCCAAAGATGTCTTTATCAGAATAAAGCCATTTTTTGATAATAGGTAAAATGTTTTCACTATGAATTTCTAAGTGTTTTTTTTCCATGAAAATTCTCCTTCAGCCTTTCTTGAATAGATTCTAAAAAGCTTAGTTTAGAGAGTTTATTCTTAAAATGCAAGCAAACATGTAGCTGGACCTTCCGATGCCAAAGCTTGCTAAAGGGGTGGAACTTGTGACTGGACATTTCGATGTCATTTCGATGCCGAGTTAGCTGAGAGGGGCCAGACTTTATAAAAATCGTGGCGTTAATTTATCGAGTTAGTTGTTAAGATAAAATAGCCACTAAAGGTGAAGCTATGCTAACCCGTCCGCTATCGCTGCACGCGAGACGATTGCATAAGTGACAATAAAATATTTCGAAAATTACCTTAACTATCTGATTTTCAGAAAATTAAGGCCTTAAACTGGAAACTTGTCTTAAAAAAATGAATCGGGCTGACAATGCTATGACAACAGTTTTAAAATATTTTATGGGCACTTATGCAATCGTCTCACGCGGGGCTATTACGTTAAATCGCTTCCGCGTAAGCGTCAATTTTACCCATCTTTTTCGTAATTTTCATTTTTAATATTCTCTGTTTTAATACGGAGGAAGCATGTTTTTGAACGATGATGCTCGAATAATTCTTTTTAACAAGCCAGTTAGAAT
>JACCRY010000018.1 GCA_013813265.1 Parachlamydiaceae bacterium | reverse complement strand
TTTTTGTGAGTTTGTCGAAAAACCAACAATGAGGAATGCTATGTTTTTTTTAAATATAAAAGCTCTTAGAACTACTTTACAGCGCTATTTCTGCAAACTTTTATTTTTAATTCAATGACATTGGGCTCTCGCCATGGCTATATGCTGCCATCGCTTTCGCGATTTAAAAGTGGGGCAAAATTTGACAGTGGTAAAATGTATCACTTATGACTCAAATCAACACCTTAAGAAGATTTCAACCGCCATTGAATTTCCTATCCGTAAAATAAGAATGTAGGGACCTTAAAGTTAGAGGTTCCTACATTACATCTAAATTGTTACGAGCTTATTTTTTCTTGCTATAACTTTTTCGACGATTGGGGTTCTTGGTTTAATATTTTCAAGAAATTCTAAATCAAGTTGAATAATCACTTTATCTTCTACATATTGTATTGTATTATGATCGAACAATTTTCTATTTAAACCGTCCACAACCTGTTGAGAGGTTAATCTGCCAATATCCTCCTTATTCGCCAATGAATAAATAACTTGCAAGTTGATGATATCCTCATTTTTAAAATCAATCGATTGCAGCTGATCGTCTTTTAAATCCACAAACATGTGGGATTCAATAAAGGGAAGAATATGAGGAAGACTCTTCAAAGTCTCTACCAACTGAATTTTTTTATTATTGCCCTTAAATATCGCACTGATGACATCTTTACCACCCGCTTTCTTGCAATCGACCTGTGTGAAATCGATTTTTTCGATTTGAGCAGGGGAAATCCCTGTAGCACTATGAAAGTTAAACAACGTTCTATTCAAACCATCCATAATCTGCTGAGAAGTTAATCTGGCAATGCCTTGCTGATTCGCCAACGCAGAAATAACTTGGTAATTGATGATGTCCTCATCTGAAAAATCAATCGATTGCAGCTGATCGTCTCTTAAATCCACAAACATGTAGGATTCAATAAAAGGAAGAATATGGGGAAGACTCTTCACAGTCTCTACCAACTGAATTTTTTTATCATTGCCCTTAAATATCGCACTGATGACATCTTTACCACCAGCTTTCTTGCAATCCACTTTAGTGAAGTCGATATTTTCGATTTGAGCAGAAGAAATCGTTGTAGCACTATGAAAGTTAAACAGCGTTCTATTCAAACCATCCATAATTTGCTGAGATGTTAATCTGGCTACGTTTTGCTGATTCGCCAACGCAGAAATAACTTGGTGGTTTATGATGTCCTTATCTTTAAAATCAATCGATTGCAGCTGATCGTCTCTTAAATCCACAAACATGAAAGGATCAATAAAAGGAAGAATATGAGGAAGACTCTTCACAGTCTTTACCAACTGAATTTTTTTATCATTGCCCTTAAATATCGCACTGATGACATCTTTACCACCCGCTTTCTTACAATCCACTTTAGTGAAGTCGATTTCTTTAATTTGAGCAGGTGAAATCACAGTAGCACTATGAAAATTAAACAGATTTCTATTCAATCCATCAATGACTTGCTGAGATGTTAACCTGTCAACGTTTTGCTGATTCGCCAACGCAGAAATAACTTGGTAATTGATGATGTCCTTATCTTTAAAATCAATCGATTGCAGCTGTTCGTCTCTTAAATCCACAAACATGAAGGGATTAATAAAAGGAAGGATATGAGGAAGACTCTTCACAGTCTCTACCAACTGAATTTTTTTATCATTGCCCTTAAATATCGCACTGATGACATCTTTACCACCTGCTTTCTTGCAGTCCACTTTAGTGAAGTCGATTTCTTTAATTTGAGCAGGTGAAATCTCAGTAGCACTATAAAAGTTAAACAGCTTTCTATTCAATCCGTCAATGACTTGCTGAGATGTTAATCTGGCAATGCCCTGTTGATTCGTCAACCCAAAAATAACCTGGGAGTTGATGATGTCCTCATTTTTAAAATCAATAGATTGCAGCTGATCGTCTCTTAAATCCACAAACATGATAGATTCAATAAAAGGAAGAATATGAGGAAGACTCTTCAATATCTCTACAAACTGAATTTTTTTATCATTACCCTGGAATATCGCACTGATTACAATTTTACCCCCAGCTTTCTTGCAATCCACTTTAGTGAAGTCGATTTCTTTGATGTGAGCGGGAGAAATATATTTAGCTGTCGATGGCAGGAACATTCCTTCATTCAAAAAAACAATAACTTGGTGAGATTCTAATGACTGGATCTGTTTTTCTGTTATACAAAAGAGACAATTTTTTAATAAAATATTCAGCCGTATCATGCATTCATCTAATCTGGGAGATAGCAATTGCTAAATTCGATTCACGTTATTATAAAGATTTTTGAATTGATCATCGCTTAATGTCGAAATATTGAGTCCATCACATTGTCTTCCTTCTAGTAAAGGAAATATCTTAAGGTCGATTTTCTGAATAAAAGCATCCAGCACTTTCACAGGAACTTGACGAAGTTGGGCTAATGTAAGGTTTCCGAATTCTTCCTCGGAAATATTTATTGGACAATCCATCGGTTTTAATGCCAAAGGAATGCGATGCTCTAATATCGTTATTTGCCTTGGAGTCAAAGTGACGATTGTGTCGAAGGTCATCGCCGCAATTTCTTCATCCGTTTGTAGAATGATCTTTAATCCCGATTGCTCCCAGGGTGATTCAAGGTCCTGAACCCGGAGCTCTTGCATAGGCGGAAGATCTTTTCCTGCTGAAAGCCTCCTTCTTAGATCAAACGAGGCATCTAAAAGATCAAACCTATCCAAAATGCGTTGATCCAGAGCTAAAATGTCACTTTTCAAAGTTTTGTGTTTAGAAAAACCCGTAATGTTTTGCATTTCCTGAAAGCTATGAGTATGCCAATCCATCAGAAAATTATTCATGATGAGATCTTTTCTATTAAAAAATACGTCTTGCTCTTCAGTAAATATCTTAGCTTCTGTATTTAAACGATCATCTTCAGGCTCAAGTGCAAGTATAGAAGGAAATTCTACATTTGTATCAGGTTCCATATGTGTGAAGAGCGGAAGAAACTTTCGTACAAAAACCTCCCCACCACTATTACCTCCCCCTTCAATAAGACTCATGTCTTTTAGTTTTGCTGATGTCGTTGTAGAAGGACCTTCGGTTGGGTTGAGTACTTTCTGACCGATTTGGGCCGGGTTTTCATCAGATTCATTTATGACAGTTGCTCGATTGAAAAGACTTGGAATTCCTACAGTGAAAAATTCTACAATAGATACCCACAGATCTGAAAGGATTTTTAATGCTAAATTCACTATTTCATAGCACGTCTCAGGTGTCTCGACTTGAAAATGACGCCAGCAGAAGCTATCGCGATTTACCTTTTCAAGCGGTTGATCTAGATTTACTGAATCACCGGAATTTCCTTTACCACACATTGAAATCATTTTTACACCTCGAATTTTTATACTAGCTTAGTACACTAGTTTATAATATACAAGTTAAAAATTTAAAAATAAATTGCAAAATTGATTGACGTACAGTTTAATTTAAAACACGGAGGTGCAAAATAACTATAGAGTGAGTTATCTACAAGTGTCACACTGGTGAGTCCGAATCATTACTTACTTGATCTTCTACAAACAATAAAGATTATCTTGAAAAAAATGGTAATTTAACAAGGTTTTGAAGGTATAAGATTGCATAAATCCATAATATTTTTATAGTCTCTCCACATCATAGATCATTATTTGCTGGAATCCAGTACTCCCATATTTTCCATAGGCCAAATCTGGATGAATATAAATCTTGCGACGTTCTCCACAAATCATTCCAGAAGCCCCTTTAGCAAAACCAAGAATAGTGTCTGAAAGAACTATGGCAATCGGTTTATTGGCTGTCCGCGTATCTTTTATGACAACTTCTTCACCTTCTAGGACCCTACTTTCAATCAGATGCATTTTGAAGTTAGAATCAAGAGTCGATACACTATCATTGCCTGATTGAAGGACTTCATAATAGACTTTTTGTGGAACAACTTCGACAACAGTTTCCCGAGTCGCAATCTCTGATAAATATGCTTCAACCACTTCCAAACTAATGCGATTGTGATAATCAGATATATTATGCAAAAATGAAAGCAATTGTTGCTGATACTCATTCTTTTCGAAAGGCTTTATATTTCCTTTTTCTAAATCCCGCAAGTTTTCCATGACCACATCGAAATCATAAAAAGGGCTATATTGAGACAATTGATTCCAAAATAGATGCGCTAAGGTAAGAGAAACCTGATGTCTTTCCTCGTTAGCTTTACCCGTAAATTATAAGGAAGTTCTATAAATTTTGAAAAAATTGCGTTCACACATTCGTGAGCCTCACATATGTTATGTTAAGGTCAGTTTTGAAGAACCCCTGGAATTATTGTTTCCAATGTATATTTTTCACCACATTCTCTATAAAGATTATCCCAATATATTTCCAGGCGCAGATTACCTTTACGTTGATACGATGATCTCATCATGAGTGCCCTTCATATGTTATTTTTTTAAAATTGCCTGCCTGAAGATATATTTCGCTTTCTAATTCTTTACTAGGGGTAATTGTAAACTAAACGTGGAACTGAATTGCGTCAACTAAGGCTTACAAATACATCTCGCATATTTAATGCTATGCAATTCATTAAGCACACAAAAAACATAAGCGCGTTGAGCCAATTTTTCATCATCACCTGCAACATATCGATGTCATGGTTTTCGAATGACTCCCTGAATGCCCTAAGACATGATAATAATTTGAGACCAGTTTTTAGCTTCACAGAGCATTACTCCAATAGTCATAAATAAAAACTTGTGAGAAAGTACTTAACAAAGATGGAGGGCACCTAAAGAGACCTGTCAGCAGGTCGAGTTAATACTTACATTTACTCCGTAGAATTATTCTTTGAGTTTTCAGAAGATACTTTTTTAATATAAGCATGCAAAACTCTTCTGGCATCGAGTGAATCTTGAGTCATTGTAATCATTTCTCGGTTAGTGCCCTTGAAATTCCTACTTATTTCCTGAAAAGCTGCATTAACTTTTTCTTCAGACAAAGGTTCATCTTCTTTCATGCCTAATAGTTTGATATATTTTAGGTTTGAAGGAATTGCCTTAATTAATTTAGAGGCATCTACTTGTTTCAAAATTGGAGCTGTAATTTGTCCTAATATTGGGGCTGAGATTTTTTTTGGTTTCGATGCTTCTCTTAGTATCGGTGTTGTTCCTGTAGCCGCCAAACGTTTTATATCAGATTTACTTTCGATAGCAGCTTGATTGTCAATTCTCTTCTTTATCATTTTGCGCTCTTGCCCGCTATTTTTAATACCTAATCGATATTTTGCCCAAAGACCAGTAAGAGCAGGAGCAGCTATCATACCAGCAATTCTACCTGGAATAGCAATCTGGGGAAAAGCGATAGCGCCAATTGTACTTAAAATAGAAAAGACTAACATTGTTTTAATAGGAGAAATAGGATTAGCTCCATAAACTGTAACTTTCTTTTCATCTAATGCAGGCAAAATACGAGGGGGCTCACCCGGAACTTGAAGAACATACGCTGGCAAAAGATAACCGGATATTTTAGCACTAAATCGATAAGTTAGTTTTTCTATTCTAACATTTGAAGATCCTTTTCTACGAGTTATATCCTGTTTAGCACGTTGACATTCATATTTATAAACACTATTTTTAAAAATATCTTTTGCCACACCCTTGCGCATCAAAAAAGGATCAACCAAAGTATCTTTACTTAAATTATCGACATCAAAAGGAAGCAAATCATTCGTAATATTATGCCCTCTCATAGATTCTTCGACAAGTTCATTATCCCATGTATACCCTGAATATATTCTTAAGCCTTCATCTGCATCTGAATAACTTTTAGGGCCAATAGTTCCCATTGTGTCATGCCACACCGTATAACTGTAAGGGACAAGTTTTCCTTTACTATCACATGTTAACCCCGTATGCGATGTTCCGTATTCTCCTATATAGTCAGTTCCCAAAACAGTCACGTATACCCCAAAAAATGGAAGTAGGACTTTTTTAAAAGGATATTCACCTGAGGAATTTGGAGCAGTTGAAGGAATATTTTTTGGCGCGAATATTCGTTTAGAGTCATGCTGAGAAAAAATTTCAGCAGCTTTTTCACTAGAGAATTTATGGTAAATAACCATTAATTTATTATCTACACCTTTTAATTTATTGTTTTCACAATATTGTTTACTTCCAACAATGTGCAATATTTTTAGTGATTGTGTAAAATAGTGGGTAAGCGCCGGCCTAATTGTAATCATTTACACTCCTAAATTTTGAGTTTTATTTGATTATGAATGAGTATGCATTTTCTTGCAAATATTTTTACATTACTAATTTTTTTCAACTTTGTTTATAATAATTTTTCTAAAAATGATTTGGGTGTAAATTAAATATGTTTCGTCGAAGATAGAGAGTTAAAACTGTATGGATATACCTTTCAATTACAAGCCGGCATAGCAATCGATTGATTTGGACTTTGGCTATTTGCTTCATCTTTTGCAAGTTTTATGACCAATGAGAGGATCAGAAGAGCCCCCCCCTTTGTTGTTAAATTGTTTATGCTTATAGGTAAAAAGAAGCTTATGCTACTTTACACTTAATCAGCAAGTACAGGCAAAATATATGATACGTCAAAAAGTTCTCATACTGGGAGGAGGGTTCGGTGGTTTAAATGCTGCTAAAGCACTCAAAAAAGCTAACGTAGATATTTTGCTGATTGATAAGTCCAATCATCACCTATTTCAACCTCTTCTCTATCAAGTGGCAACTGCTGTACTGTCTCCAGGTGACATTGCGTTTCCACTTCGAGAAATTCTTGCAAAACAGGCTAATGTGACGGTTTTGTTAGCGGACATCACGTCCATCAATAAAATAGATAAAAACGTTGTGGCTGCCAACGGAGATGTTTACGCATATGATTACTTAATCCTAGCTGTGGGTGCATCACATTCTTATTTTGGTCATCCAGAATGGGAGCAATTTGCGCCAGGTTTAAAAACACTCCCCGATGCCCTCTGCATTAGAGAAAAAATTTTACTTAGCTATGAACGGGCAGAGCGCTGTGAAAACCCCATTGAAGCAGAGAAATTCATGCGGTTTGTCATTATTGGAGCAGGTCCCACCGGAGTGGAAATGGCTGGAGCCATTGCTGAGATTGCACATAAATCTCTAGTAAATAATTTCCGCAAAATTAAACCTGAACGAACAAAAATTTATTTGATTGAAGGGATGGATCAAATTCTTCCTAGTTTCCCCAAAGACCTGGCTGACAAAGGGCAAAAGGCTTTGGAAAAGCTTGGAGTTGACATTTTACTCAATACGCGCGTGAATGAAATGTCAGAAAATGGTGTATGGATCGGGGACCAATTTTTAGAAGCTTCAACTATTATCTGGGCAGCCGGTAACCAAGCATCAAGCTTGTTAAAATCTCTTGATGTTCCATTGGATAGGAGCCTACGTGTAATTGTTAATCCCGATCTTTCTATTCCAGACCATCCTGAAATATTTGTCATAGGCGATGCGGCATGTAGTTATAATAAAGATGGAAATTCTTTACCTGGGATTGCGCCTGTAGCAATTCAACAAGGGAATTACGTTGCCAATTTAATTAATCAAGACCCATCACTACCGCGCAAACCTTTTGTCTATTTTGATAAGGGCATGATGGCAACCATTGGGAAAGCAAAAGCTATCGCAATGGTAGGAAAATGGAAGTTTTCAGGATTACTAGCTTGGCTTGCATGGAGTTTTATTCATATCGTGTTCCTTATCAGCTTTGCAAGCAGGTTTTTAGTTATGGCTGAATGGATGATCCTATATTTTTCAAATCAACGTCGCATTCGTCTTATTACAAGTCTTGTAAAAGATAAAGATCAGCCACTACACGCGGTGAATAGTAAGGATCAGCAAGATAGTCATCAACCTCCTCACTATGACCATGAAAAGTATTAGTAACTCCGATATATTTTTAGATTATGTGAGTTTTATAATTAGGCCTGATTTTGTTGAGAGACTAAGCCCGTTTTGAATTGGACCATTTTCAATTGGGGTTACGGCAGCATTCAGTGTGAGATCCCCAACAAGGGATATTTTTGTATTTAGGGGCGCTTTTGATCGCAACCAAGAGATGACTTCATTCGGAAAATTAAGGATTCTATCCCTCGTCTCCGGCGAAAGATCATAAAAAAAGAGTCGCTTTGAAGAAGGCAACGAAAACTCTCGGATATTGAGTCGCCTCATTTCTTTCAATAGGTAACCTGCATCACCGGAAATGTCTTCATCTTCTAAGATTAATTCGAAAGGCTAGTTTGATTTTAATCCTAAAACTGGTCTTAACGAAGCATATTCAAGATAATAAGTAAAATTTCCTTTAAACTGAAAAGTGCATTTAAGAGACAGCACCATGAAAATATTATTACATACTGAAGCCAAGCATTGTCGGACTTCAATTCCTTCTTCATTACAACTATCTATTTTTTTTTCATATTTTAGCTTTTCAAGTCTGTCGAAATCAGTGGAAGAAATATATTTAAAAAGGATTTTTTGATCAGCAGAAAAAACGATAGGCGTTCCCTGAGTATAATGATGAATGAAATTTCTTATGTGTATTACAAGCGGTTTTTTTTTAGATGGCAAGAAAATTTTTTGCAATGCTGGGTGAAAATATGTTTGAAAAATTTGGGGAATATTTAAAATTTTTTCTGCTTTTTCATTGTCTATAGTAAATTCCATAGTGGGCGTTTTGCCTTGAATCCAATTAACTTCATCCTTTGCCTTCTTTTGAAGGATATTGTTCGGCAATAGCATAACATAAGAAATCTGAGCTTTCTCCAATCCTTCGACCAATTCGTAATCACAGGTTAAATGCCCAGCGCCCCACATTCCCACAATTCGATTGAATTCTTTGCTAGATTTAACAATTTCCTGAAGAAGTCCTCTATTAGATTCAGGAATAGCTACATTTGAATTTTTCTTATTTACTAACTTATTTTGCAATATTCTGATTTCTTCGATTTCTTGATCCATCTCGTCTAAGACATTAGGAACACTTTTTAAAAGTGTTTTGATTTTTTGATAGGCAGAGGCTCGAGCAAAAAAAATATTTTGCTCATTATCGATTCTTAAAAACTCATTGGATAAAAAATGGTCGTTTATATCTTTTGCAATTTGACGATATATTGAGGAGACGTGATCTCTTGGTGCTAGTTCGAGTCGGTTAGCCTGAAAATTAAATATTTTCCATTCCAAATATTGTATACTATTCCACGAAGATCGCACATCGGCTCCCCATACATCAAGTTCCGGCACATCACTCCAGCCCGGAAGATTTTTTGCTCTTAAAGACTGTCCTGGAGCGAGCCCTTCTCCTAAAAGGCAAGCTGACTGGTTCCCAATTATAATTTTTAGAAACTGTCGTTGGATATCGATAAGAAAAGATGAGCCGTGACTTTCACCAATAAGAATTACCTGAGCTTTTTCAAGAAGGCTGAAATCCGTATAACATTCTTGATGAAGTGGGTCGTAAACAACAAAGTTATTTTGTAAAAAATTAAGCTGATCGCGATCTAAAGCATTTGAAAATTGAATCATATCTCCCCTTTTGAGGATATTACGATAATATATTGATCGAATCAAAGCAACTGTACAAAGTATGTGAGGGATTAAAGGCAAAATGTAAAGTATTTATCCCAGACCTCATCGCTAGTGTTTATAATTGAAATGATAGGTAGGATAATAAAATAGGTAAGTTTGAAAAAAAAGACGCATACAACCAAGATGAATTTTAGGGTTAATATTTAAAATTGAATGAAATTTCGCGCCGGAGGAAAGGTCAAAATGCACAGAGATTATATCATGAGAATCATGGAACAGTTTATTCAGGCCGTTCTTGCAATTGTTATGGCTAGAAAAGCTAAAAATTTCGAAGAGGCTTTTTACCAGATTCAAAATGCAAGTCAGCGTTATTTACTCACAGACATTGCTGACTTCTTAAAAATGAGCCCTGAGAAACTTTTAGAGCACTTTAAAGAAAATGGAAAGTACATTGATATTGAACAATGCATCATGTGCGCAGAATTGCTCTATGAAACGGCCCTAATCGGTGATGCGTTAAAGCAAAAAGACTTATCTCGAATTTCAAAAATATTATCCTTTCACTTGTATCTCAATGTTATTCCCATAGAAAAACGATTTCAAGCTCATCCTTACATGGACAAGGTCATTGAGCTAAAACATGATTTAGAAAACGAAGTTCTTCCAGAAACTGTTGCAAATAGTCTAGTTACTTATCAAAAGAAGGATTTTTGTAAACCAGACTCTTTCAAACAATAAAAATTTTGAATTGTTTTAGACTTATTTCAACCTTATCTCTATCAAGCGGCAACTGCTTTATTGTCTCCAGGTGACTTGTCTATGTGGTGATGTGACCCAAAAGATGAATCACAATCTGATGGTTCAATTGAATAGTCTTAATGAATCAAAGAATAAGCATAACGAACATGTGATTATCCATGCTTGTCCTGACCTACGTATTTACCTTGCATAGTGACATTGAACAGGGAAGGAGATCAATGCCGGAAGCATCGCTCGATTTTACAAAAAATTTAAGGTCAACTGTCAAGGAGATGCTATCTGAGGGATCTATAACGGAACGATAATCTTAAAAAATATTGAATTTGCTTTTTAGGGACGGCATAGGGGTCATTTTTTAAAGATTCTCCAAGCCGTCATCTCATAAAGAACCTGGCTTTTGCATGAAAATCCATAGAAGTTATCTTGAGGAATTTTCTTCGCTCTTTTTTGCTGGCAAAATTAATAGCAATTGAGATAAAAAAATCTTTGCAATTGGATCGATTAAGAAAATCTTTAATGCAAACTACGTAATGCACATTTTATATTAATCCCGCTTTTCTCATGCTGATTTTTTAAAATTCTATTTTTTATTTTGTTCTCTTTCTTCATCCCTCTCTAGCTTACTTATAATTCCTTCAGCAACCATGGCCCCTCCAAAAGTAAGACATCCTTTCCCCATAGTTTTACACCTAACATCCGGCAAAAGATGCAGAAAAAATCCACCTAAACATATTGTAATCCCAAACCTCACTCGCAAAGGTACGAGCTTTAGCTCTTCTTCTTCGGACATTCCTTCGGGTTCAAATTGTTTTTTAATTGGACCATAAAGAAATTCATACATCAACACAATTTCCGATACAGATAATTTTATTCCTTGGTCTTCCAAATATTTTATTGTCTCTTCAAATCCATAAGAGAACACATTAAACTTCTTTGCCTGTTCAACAGAAACTTTATCTGCTAAATAACATCTTACCTCACATCGTATACTAAACATATGGCTTTTAACCACGTTAAGGTTAGTTATACTAAGACCGTCGCATGCAATATTTATTGCCTCCATGCTTGCATCAAAAAATGAATAGTAATCCCACCAGTCTGGCCTAAAATCTGCCTTATTCACTTGAAGTGATGAATCCACAAATGTAATTTGCATTCAATGAACTATTAAATCCCAGACTAACCAAAGATACATACTCAATAATAAAACAGACGAAATATTTCTTATCCATAAATCTCCTTTTTTTTCCCCAGTAAACACTGTATAAATCTTTCTTAGAACGTAATAATTCAACAACGCAAAAACAATAACAAATAGTAATTTTAAAATTAAAATTTTCATTACAATCCCTTCTATGAAATAATTTCTTCTCAAAGAGCGCTCTCAATCCAAAAAATGAACTTGTGATAATATAAAATGTCGATTCACTCCCATCTAACCTTCTTATTACTCCTCACTAAAACCTGATCAGGCAGATCTTTGAACTTTAGAGGGCAGCTAGTACACTCTCTCTTAGTTTCCAAATATTTTATTCCTTATTTTTCTCTTTACCCTTTCACAATCGGTCGAATATATCCTGAAAAAGGCCCTAATTTGCCTTTCCACAATGATAAAATTTCTGGAGTTGGATAGTAGAATTGCAAGTCTAACTCAATTGGACTAGTAGAAATCTTCTGTCCAACCACCTCTTCCAAAACTCGAAGGTCAGACTTTAGTAGGGCTTCTTGAACTTTATCGATGCCACTATCCCCTGTGCTGTTTTTTAAAGGAGCAAAACAGTATTCACGGGGATAAAGCAAACCTTGGGTTTTTTTAGACATTTCAAAGTAGTCAAATATGAAAGTTTCGAATTTCCAACCTTTACTGGACTGATTGCCAATCGATTTATAAGCTAAATGCCAAGGCAATGTCATTTCATCAACAGCTCTTTTAATAAATGCCATGCTAAAACAATATAGACCACTGTTAATGAAGCGATGCTTAAGAGTTCCATCAGGCAAAAGGGCTACACTTTCCCTTGCATCTATTTCGGAGTATTCAACAATTTCAATACCTTGGTTAGTTTCTACGAGAAAACCTGCTTGTTCACTCGCAGAGCTTCTTTCAATGCATTTAATTGTCACATCACAATCATTCTCTTGGTGAAATCCTATAAGCTCTGCATCGAAAGGGTCTGCTAGTGGATTGTCGACGAGTATAAAATTAAGAAATTCAACTCCTTGCTGAATCCATTTTTCCCAAATGCCACTTTTAATAAAATGATCGAGAGAAGATCCATTTCCTGTAGGACCCTTAGCAATAGTTTCCTGATCTAACAAAATCAGATGCCCAGCCTCGTCTAAAAAAGGGAGCTCTTCTTGCATGAAGAAGGAAAGTTGTTCTGCATGTAAGCCAAAGTTATCATGGTCAGTAAAAAATTGCACCGTGGCCAAATGATTTTGAGGAGATGTCATAATAGCAAGTGGCAAAACACGATTGACCTGTTTACCAGCAGCAAGGGCCCTTTCTGCAAATAGCTGAAAAAGACTTTTCATCTTGAAAAGAGTGATTGGAAATGTCCCTTTAGGACCGTCAAAAGATAGACGCGTTCCTTGACCTCCTGCAACAATCAAACAACCTACTTTTCCAGCTGCTATGAGCTCAAGACCCCTGGCTTTCCTAACTGCAGATCCCATTTTGTCGGGATTGCAAAAAGGGAGAAATTCATTGATTATTTTTTCATTTTTAGCGGATTTTGGCAGTTGCCTTCGGAGAAAACCTTGCTGTGAACGAAATGTATCGACGCAAAGCAAGTTAATGTCATCAAGAAGATGTGTTTGTGCTGAATTAGACAAAGAGGCGTAATTGTCAAGAAGGGCCTCTTCTCCAATAGAAGAGAGCTTTTTTAATGCTTCCGCGTAGCGCATCATCTTAACTTAAACTTTGCTTGTGAGCAGGATCCTTCACTAGCTTTTCTAGCTCTTGATACACTTCCTCGACACTGATTTGCTTCATGCAGCGGAAATCAATTGGGCATACTCGTTTGTAACAGGGAGAACACTCCACATGCTTGTGGATGACTTTCCCACCTCCATAAGGCCCTGTAGACGTATCATTGGTTGAGCCAAATAAAGCTACAAGAGGGATTTTTAAAGCTGCCGCCATATGCATGGGACCACTATCATTCGTTAAAAACAGTGAGCAGGAAGCAATCAAAGCCATGAGCTCGCGTAAAGAGGTTTTGCCAGAAAGATTGATGACACGTTCTGTCGGAAGTTCTTTACAAATCGCATCGACTAATGAAGCTCCAGCTTGATCTCCGAAATAAACGATGTAAAGCTGATCATTCGCTAAAAGTTTTTGAGAGACTGCCACAAATCTTTCTGGAAGCCAACATTTGGCAGAGCCATAAGCAGCACCCGGATTTATTCCAAGAAGGATGGCACTACCGGGAATTCCTTTTAAAACCAACAATTCCTTAGCGGATTGCTTTTCTTCATCTGTCAGATAAAGACTTGGTGAGGTTGCGGATAGTGGAACTCCTAGAGGTTTAAGGAGCTCTTTATAAGTCGTAACAAGGTGCTGTTGCTCTCTCGCTTTCGGAAAAGGTTCAGCTTTAGTGAGCAAACATGAGCGCAAATTTCCTTGAAAACCTAGACGTTCTTTAACCTGACCTCGCCAAAACCAATAAGCTGAAGTAAAGGAATTAGTAAAAAGAATTCCCAAATCAAATTCTCCTTGGCGAATATCTTGAATGAGGTCGTAGTGTTCAAAACGATGAATCCATCCACTTGGGCGTGTGTAAGTAAGAACTTCATCGATATTAGGATCGTTTTTAAGAAGTGGACCCAAACCTGCCAGGCAAAGTGCAGAAATTTTGGCGTCAGGAAAATGCTTTCGAATATCTGCAACAGCGGCGGTGGCCATGACCAAATCCCCTAACCAGTTCGGCATCTTTAAAAGGATATTTTTTGGAGATATTGGGGGCCAATGCTTCATAGCGTCTCTAAAAAAATAGTGGATAATTTTATGGCAGACTGAAGTTGCCTAGTAATAGGTTAATCAAGTTTATACAAATGTGCAATGCAAATGTACTAGGTTAACGATAACGCCGGCAATAATCAACTGCCCTGTCAACCAACTCTAAAAGCTTTGGTGCACGCTCAAAAATTTCTTGATGGAGAAATTGAATTCGCTCAGAAATATATTCATGGGCAATATCATTTCTTAAATCTTTTAGAATGCGCATTTCTTGGATAGAATCGATGAGTTTTCGTTTGTCTGCGCGATTCATGACGTCGATAAGGGTTCCCCCTTCAACAAATTCAACCGCATCTATAGAACGGTAAACTTTATGGATGAGCATATCAGTAGCTCGGGCAATCAGTGATGCGCATCCTAAACTCGAATTAATACATTTTTGGTGTGTTGAATAAATTTACTATCAGTCTTTTATTACCAATTTTCCAATCCCATTTTTAGCATGTTTTCATTTCTCTAACAATTTGTTTTTGTGCTAAATGCTCAAATTTAAGTAATTTTTCGGGAGTATTAATCCACCATGGACTCACGCCCAATGTCATTGAATTAAAAATAAAAGTTTGCAGAAATAGCGCTGTAAAGTAGTTCTAAGAGCTTTTATATTTAAAAAAAACATAGCATTCCTCATTGTTGGTTTTTCGACAAACTCACA
>JACCRY010000016.1 GCA_013813265.1 Parachlamydiaceae bacterium | reverse complement strand
TTTTTGTGAGTTTGTCGAAAAACCAACAATGAGGAATGCTATGTTTTTTTTAAATATAAAAGCTCTTAGAACTACTTTACAGCGCTATTTCTGCAAACTTTTATTTTTAATTCAATGACATTGGGCTTATGCCTGTGGCTACATGCTGTCACCGCATTCGCAGTTAAATTGGATACGTCATGTATAATTTAAGCCTTGGGAAGAAACTTGTATAAACCCACAAAGTAGACACACTGGAAGGTAGAACAAAAATACACCAAACCACCTGTTTTAAAGTTAAAATTTGACGAAAAATTAAACCTTCATTCCCGAAAGTGTTGTCTGAAAAAATTGAACTTCTAGAAATGTAATTTGTAAATCATTTTGTTGGTAATTAAAAAAATGGCCAAATAAAGAACTTAAGAAAGCATCATACACCCTGGATAATTAGCGGGTGTTAATCTAGTGCGTCCAAAGATTATCTTGATCTAATGTCCTTCAAAGATCTATTTACATCATTAATCTGGCATAATTATTCCTGTATCATAATCTGGTCGTCTGTAGCCCCAAAAGGCGCTTTCGGGTAAAGGTTGTGGATAAGTCTAATCGAAAAAATTCTACTTCTAAAAGCCTTCAGCGAAATGTGAAATAATTCCAGCTGAAAGCTCCCAAGCATCTTCAAGAGCTTCATCGGTAATCTTTCCATCAAAATAAAAATCTAAACAGGCTATATGATCCTCTTCACGCCAAAAGGCAATTATCCCCCTAAGTTTATTGGATTCATAATATAGGTGAGTAATACGTTTCGTGATAAATAAAAGATGCTCTTGCATGTCTATCATTAAATGGTTGCTCCTTTTCAAATGGCAAAAGGTGTACCTCCCCATTTTTTACAAATGTCGTGAGACATTACAGCATTACCCAGGCTTAATTGATTCAGGATCTGAATCTGGTCTTCTGTATCCCCAAAATGGGCTTTCAGGTAAAGGTTGTGGATAGTCTAATCGAAAAAATTCTTCTTCTAAAAAGCCTTCAGGAAAATGTGAAATAATGCCAGTGGCAAGATCTGAGGCATCTTCAATATCTTCATCGCTTACAGGTCCATCAAGATAAAAGCCCAAACAAGCTGTTTCATCATCTTCTCTCCAAAAGGCAGTTATACCTCTAAGTTTATTAGATTCATTATACAATTGAACAATACGATTCGTAATAAATAAAAGATGTGCTTGCATGTCTATCATTTAATGATTGCTCCCGGGTCAGATGGCCAAAGGTGTACTTCCCCATTTTTTGCATGTGTAATAATCCCTTTCGTAGTTGATAAGTATTGTGTTGGTTGACCTGTGGATTCAAGGGCATATTTGCCTATGACTTTTCCAAAATCAATACGTTCTTTATACACCGAAGTTCCTACTTCCCCAGTTATTCTTTGCCCAGTTCCTACATATTTTTTTATTATATATTCTAGTTCATTACGTTCTAAAGTGATTATTCCTTTTCCAATTTCGAAATTGTGTGATCCAGGTATATGCTTATTTTGTTTACCCCAGTGTATTGTTATCTTTTTAAGATAGGTTTCTCTTTCAGAAGCGTGTTTTAAAGCTAACCGTATGATTGCCTTTTTATCAGTTTTTGAGAGAGCCATCGCCTCTAAGTTGCAAATTCTGTTAGCAATTTTTATATTTCGATGCATCGAAATCATTTTTAGAGTGGCCCCTCCAGCAAAAATATCTACCCCATATTTACCAATTGTATGGCCAATTAACTTACCCTTCTCTTCCTGACTTAATTGGTCATATTTTTTAAAAAGTTCCTTAAGTTGGCTAACGTAACCATTTAGCGTGGTATTATCTACCTGTTTACAGTAGTCAACAAAACACTCTCCCATGTTATAGCATGCACTGACAAAACATTCGGTTGACTGTAACGGGTGTTGAGCGGTGGTCCATAGTGTCTGAGAAAGACCATACACAGAGTTGCAAAGGGAAGGGACAAAATCAATTGCAGCTTCATGTGCCCCATGGGCAAGGCCATTTAAAAGGGCTTGAGTAAATTCTGGCGGTATAGGTGCATCCGAAACAGATATACTAATTTTTTTATCTGAAATTAAATAATCTTGAATGGCTAATTCAAAATCTCCTGTCTCAAAATAGGCTAAGGCTCTATCAAAATATGCAGATTTATTATTCGGATCTTGCTTGATTGATTCCGAAAGGTATTCGATCGCCTTGTCGTATGACATTACCTCCATGCAAACGGAACCAAGATCGTGATAAACTTCAGAATCTAATTGATCAAGCTTTCCGGTAGCGTCTGCTTGATCCATAAGCATAGACAGAAGTTCCATCGATTTTTCAAAATTATTATTTAAATAAGCTAGCATTCCATAATCATGGTAAGTTGCTAGGCAATGGTGATTTTTCTTAATACAATTCTCAAATAAGTCAATATAAAGATTTGTAATTCTAATGGAGCTTGTTTGCAAAAAGTCTTTGCAAAAATGAATTCTACCTTGGAGGTCAGCCATATGAGCAGCAATTTTTTCTTCTTTTTCTGATTGAGAATAACCCGGTCCACTATTCATCCCTGTATGATAGTATAACTCAGACCAAAAATTCCCCATGATATCAATTCGTCGATCAAGACAAAGGATGTTACGATGGACATCTGGATACCTGTCTGAATTTGGGTCCGGACTAACTGAATAAAGAGATTTAAAATCTTGGTGGTATTTATATGCCCATTGTTTTGTAGAAGGAGGGAGCTTATAGAGATATTTATTTTCATTATTTACTGTGTAATAAATTATCAAATTTCTTATTTCGCAGATCGGATCTCCATAAATATAACATTGACAAAGTGATGGTTCAGCTAGACAACTGGAAAAAAGAAAGACAAAAAATAAAATAAAAATGTTGATGAAATTAAGTTTTTTCGTAGATGTAAGCTTTTGCATTTTGAGCTGCTTCCTCGTTAGCTCATGAGATATAGAGTTGTTTTTGAGTTTAAATATACATTATCTGATTTAGGAATTGTCTTAAAGAGCATTCCAGTAAACTTCCACAAAAAATTTAGCCAGATTTTTTTTAGCATAGCTTTATAAAAAATCAACATGAAAAGAGGTGGTTTATAGAAAAAAAGTAAGAAATCTTAACCTCAACTTATTCAGTAGTTGTAGTTATTTCTTAGAGTTGACGTTTTAGAATACCCTTCTGGATGATTTCAAGTCGTTAACGTGTGCTTCTTTTAACGTCGTCCGATTTCGACAAGTCGAAAGCGAAACAAAGCGGAGACAACTCTCAGCACTCCCAAAAAATTACCGGCACTACTTCCTGCGCACCAGCGCCTCACTCCACTGTATGACTTGTTTAAACTTCATCCTTGAAAATAGTCAAAAGTGACAAAAGAGACATGTTTTGATGGAAAAAAGTGACAAAAATCCACTTTTTGTTAAATTTAGGTCACAGACTGATCGATTGGCAGGCGCCATTGATTGGATAGAGGCTCATACAAAGAAAGACCCCATTCAATGATGGGGCCTTTCTTATCAGCAAAAAATTTAGAATCTAGCATTCAGAATTTAGAACTTAGATTACTGTCTGTCTTTTTCATCGATGATTTCAGCTTCGACTTCTTCCGCATCATCACCATGTGAATGCTGCTTTTGTTCGCCATGGGCTTGATCTTGACCATGTTCGCTTTGACCAGCACCCATTCCTGCGCCTGCGCCGCTTGCATCTCCACCAGTATGACCC
>JACCRY010000190.1 GCA_013813265.1 Parachlamydiaceae bacterium | reverse complement strand
GTGATCGAAGGTCTGTTTTGTAGTTCGCTTGATTCTGAGTAAAAAATTCGGCAATTTTCACTGCTTGGTCTAACTGGGAACCATGGGTTTCAATAAAGAGTGCCCAGCGCTGCCTGTGAAATGAGAGTATCTTTTTTTCGGCTTTTCGCTCATTATTTTGGATAGTTAAACTTGTCATTTCTTGATGAAGTTGCTTCAATTCCTTTTCCAAGTTATCTTTATCTACTTCATATCCTTGAATAAGACCTGATACGATGTCCACTCCAACTTCTAATTCTTCCACTTTTAGTATATCGTTGTTGTCTTCTAGCTGGTTTTCCTTTACTTTTTTTTCAATTTCATGTTGTTCCAAAGCGGCAATTGCACGAAGTTTTTTATCTCTTTCTGCTTGACTTGTTCCCTCTAATGTACTTTTCTGATCTCGCCAGGCAGCTATTTGTGTTTTGTAGAGCTCTTGTGTTGGGATAGTGTGAGTGATCACAAGTTTGGGGTAAGGCTTCTTGCCATCAAAATTCATTTTATAGCCATAAGCAATTTTCTTGCCATCGTTATGAGGCTTAATATCGATAAATTCGACCTTATTTTTCTCAATTGAAATGCTATAACCATCATGATCAAAGGTCACACTTCCGTCTCCATCACGTATTAAATTCAACTTCCGTAACTGTTCTCTATCATTTGCAACACTTGGAACTAATTGGTAGTCTTTGTTTACAGATATATTAGGATATAAACTAAACGTCTCTTCCATGTGATGTGTCTCATTTGTATAATTACTGGCATCTTCATGTCCACTGAAATACTCATCACCTCGCTCTACTGCCCTCCTACTTTTTTCCCTCAGTTGCTCCGAAGATAGTTGCCAATTGGTTCCCTTAATAATAGTGGATTTCTTAAAAGAGCGATTTTCTAATATTTGAGGTGAGACACCGCTACTATAGTTGTTTAAGTCGATGTTAATTTGACAAATAGTTGCTTCGTAACTCCTTTCTAGTTCAGATGCTTCGTCACTCTCTATCTTTTTTTGCTCTATAAGTGAATTGAGAACATCAATCTCTTGTTTTAAATGGTCAATCGTTAGCCTTATTTGTAAAGTACGTTCTTTTTGCGCATGTTGTATCTTTTCTTGCAGAGAGCCATCTAAAGAGTCGACATTCTGTAGAGATTGATTTAAGATATTTTTACAAATGGGGATAAGTTTTTCTAACTCTCTTAGTTTCTGATTTCTGTCTGTGAGGAGTTCAGTTTTGCGTTTAAGCTCATGATCTATGGAAAGTATATCATTTTCTTTAGATTTGATATCTTTAGCAAGATTAAGAAATGCTTTAAAAGCAACATCCCATTGACAGATAGCTCCGTGGACAGTATGGCTAAATTTCAATATCAGAGAAGGTTGAGAGAGGGACATTTGGTATTTCGACTTAAGGCTCTCCTCAGATTTCTCAGAAGCTCTTAATACTTTATTCAAAAAATCAATTCTTTGATTATCACTACAAGGGGAAAGTAACTCCACATTCTTATAAATTACTATCTGTTCAAGAAAAAATTGAAGTAACTCACTTTTATCGGTTTCTTTTGAATAATAGGAATTTTTTTGATCTTCTCTCTTATCGTTTTCCTCTTTTAATAGTTGTGATACTCTCTCTTTTAGTTGCTCTTCAGATCTGTCTCCTTGTTTAGTAATAATAAAAAATACTTTTTCTCTGAGATCACTATTCTTTAAAACATCGGGAAATCTTTTACACAACTCCTCTAACTCTTTTAAAAATAAATTACTTCTATGAGGGAGAAAAACAGAATAATCAATAACCTGCACAATTGCATCAATCTCATCTATAGACTGTACAGAATGGTCAATACTAAAATTAGTTGCAATCTCATAGTCAGTTCCACGAGTATCATGAAAGCCAGGAGTGTCGATTAAACGAAAATCCTTAACTTCAGTCCCTGGAGGAAATCTGATCTCATTTAGCTTTGGTTGGCGTCGGCTTGAAGTAGCTGAGGCTGAAGTATTTAACAACTCACAAGGGTTGGTCAGAAGAGTCTCAGAGACACCTAGCGCATGTCCTATCTTTGGTCCCGATCCCTGAGCAGCAGATTCAGCTTCTAGCACGTATGTCTCTCCAAAACGATTGTCCATAGTCTGCAAAGGTACACCAATAAAATAAGAGACAGAGGTACTTTTCCCAGACCCAGTTGAGCCAATAAAAAGAATTCCTCTTTTTCCTTTTAATGTTTCTGAAGTTTTTAAGGCGCGACCCAACATGTCAATAAGATGAAGATAATCATCCATGACATAAGTTTCTGCACCTTTATTATTTTGTCTAAGCTGTAAAAAATTTACCTTATGAATAAAGCTTAAAAGAAGTTCTTCTTTAGCCTTTTGTGAGTTAATTTCTTTTAAATTACATAACGTTAGGAGTTGCTTTTTTATGGTTTCATTTTCGTCTATAATTTTTTTTAACAGATTAGAAGCATCCTTCCTATTCACCAAGCATTGAAACAGATCAACAAAAGAATTATCCTTCAAAGATTTGATTAAGGCCTGTTTTATTTGCATTTCTTTTTTTAATAGTTCTTGTATACTTTTTCTGTTTACAGGTTCAGTTTGTGTTATATACACTCGATTATCTCTGAATATTTGATCAAATACTCTGACATTTGTTTCACAAGTCTCTGTCATGAAAAATTTAGAAAAATCAGACCATTGACCGGAAACTGATTTTTTTTTCTCGCCCTCCATGAAAATCCAGCGATCCTGGTTATCGTCATCTATCCTAATCACGATATTGTCGGTTATTAAAGGTGAATTATCAAGATAAATATTTGTTGAATCATGTATAGATTCTGGCTTTCTTTTTTTTTCTATTGGTGTAAATATGAATTCTTTGTAGTAGCTTTTACCTCTCACTGAAGAGAACATTCGTTCTTCTTCGCAATATTCGAGTGTAATTGTATACATACCGTTTAGTAAGTTCTTCATTTCCATGAAGCGTTCCGGAACATCCATTTCAGGATTTGCATAGACTCTACATTTTTTCCCTTTTGACATCAACCCATCAGAGAGAAGAAACTGATCCAGACTTTCGCTGATCTTCTGTTTCCAAACAATTTTTTCAATATGTTTTTCTATCTTATCAAATGAAAGGGTAACACAACAGTTGTCTTGACCATTTATTGTGATCCGGTGAGGATCTCTTGTAATATTAACAATTTTGGTAGATTGAATGATATTTTCCTGAACAAAACAGATAATCTTACCTTTTAAGGCCGCGTGATCAGATAAAAGTCGTTCAATCAATGTTTTCTTATAGGGATTATACTCTATAAGGTAACGTGCAATATCATGAATCTTTTTTTTAGCAAAAGATTCGCCAAAAAGAAGGACTAATTTATTTTTGATCATTAATCCAGAAAGACCTAGGGGGTTGGCTCGAAGCAATTCACAAATAGTCTCCATCTTATATTGCAATGTTTCTTCCTCAAGCATTGTCACTTGAGGGTCTTCAAAAATGCACCCTAAAACTTCCAAAAACTCATCTGACGGATGGTCAAGTGTTGAGATGATTTCTTTTTTTTCTGAAATTCTATGATAACTTTCTTTGAAGTTGTCCATTGCACTTTTAATGATCGTTTCCTTAAGTACTTTAAATGCGTTTGAGACACTTGGAGGCATGGTATACTTCTTTAGTTCTTCCCAATCGTGTGTAGTGACCCAATTGCTAAAATTTTCCTCGGTGAGCTTCTCTATATCTTCTCTAATCCAACCTCTCAGCAGATAATTCGTTTTTAGGTTGTCATTGACTGACTTCATTAAATTGGCCACCTTCTCCCTAATTTCGCCTTGCTTTTGTTCCTTTTGTTCTGCTAGCCAATCATTAAGAGTGTGGGCCAGTTTTTTTAAATCTTGTTGTATTTCCCTTCTCCTTTGATCCAACTCATCACTCGATTTTCCCGCTGCAACATATTGATCCAATTGTGACGCTAAGACTTCTATTGCTTGTCTCAATTCCTCTAGGAGTTGTGTATCGTCAAATACTGAAGTGATACAGGGTATGAAATTAGTACACATAGTGGGTAAATGTATAGAATATATCTTTTTAGCAATCTCAGAAATAAGATCAGGGTCATTCGCTTTTTTCAGTCGATCAAAAAAACTCTTTATTTGATTGATGACAGTCTCGTGAGAAATAGGATTACCACTCGTTTGATACACATCCGGTGTCATTGCTGAAATATTCTGAAGCATAGATTTCCTTTTATTCTTAGATTTTTATTGCAATTGAACATCAGCAGGCACTGTTCTCTTATTTGCCTGATCATCCTTTAATTCCTCTTGCGGTTGATTGGTAAGTGCAAAATTTGCTGACAAATTTGTTTGTGTACTTAGAAGTCTTAGTTTGGGAATTATTTGCTTAGGTATTTGTATTTTATTGTAATGTAAAATACTCCGCAATTCCCTGAACTTAAAACGAATAGGGAAACCAGCATAATCATCTTTTAATGATTCCTTCCAATCAGAATAGATTGACCACATATCAATTTTATCCCTGGAGTCTTTTATTTGTAAAATAGCTCCTTGGCTAAAAAAAGAGCACATTTGGATTTTTGAAATAGTTGCAAAATCTTTATCCCCACTTTGAACCTGTGTGCTAACAATACTTTTGCCTAAAGCTATAAATACACCCCCCAATACTGCCTCTGACAAGACATAGTAATCATCGCATTTTTCTTTGAGCTGTTCGCTGATATCAGAATTCTTTGTAAAAATAATGGGTTCGATACTTCTCACGCGATTAAGC
>JACCRY010000164.1 GCA_013813265.1 Parachlamydiaceae bacterium | reverse complement strand
CCCTTGCTTTCGTCTACATATTCCCTCCTATAAGGGTTATGAATGATCTCTCATCATCTAGGATATGCCCATGCTGGGCGCACCCGCGTTCCGCTAGCGCTACACGGGGCTAATCTCTTAAACCGCTCCCGCGATCCAGCAACTAACTTTTCCGAGACACGGAAGAGGTTTAGGATATTAACCCGCATATTACGGTATAACAACAAGTAGTTTGAGCTGTTGCTGGACCGCGGGAGCGGTTTAAGAGATTAGCCCCGCGTGAAGCGTGGGGAAAGGCAGGTCTGCAGCGGAACGTAGGTTCAAGTCAATTTAAATGAGAGAACTGCGGTAGCAGTGAAAGAAGCACGTGATTTTAAACGTTTATTTGAATAGCATGATCGGAATGCTCAATTATAGTAGGTTTAGATGACATCTTTTCACGAAGAACTGAAAGAACTCCTAGAAGGTGAAGTTCACTTTGATCCTATTACACTGCGCGCATACAGTGTCGATGCCTCCATTTATGAAATGGAACCTCTAGGAGTTGTTTGTCCACGTAATCGAGAACAACTTCTCAAAGTCATGGAAATAGCAAAACGCCACGCAATCCCGGTCATTGCCCGGGGCGCTGCAACAGGCATTGCTGGAGGTTGCATAGGCCCAGGTCTCATTCTTGACCTCTCCAAATATCTTGATAAAATTTTAGAAATCAATTTCGCAGAAGAATACGTCATTTGTGAGCCCGGAGTTGTTCAAGATCAACTCAATGCAGCTCTATCAAGCGCAGGATACCGATTAGGCCCTGATACTTCTACAGGAAATCGAGCAACGATCGGAGGAATGCTCGCTAACAATGCAGCAGGCGCTCGTTCTTTATATTATGGCAAAATGGTCGACCATGTGGAATCTGTCACTTTAGCACTTAGCGGCGGAGAACTCATAAAACTAGAACCCCTTTCAGAAGAGCTGCTGCAACAGAAACGATCTCAAGAGAATAGAGAAGCCGCGATCTATCGAACAATTCAAAAAATTCAAGAGGAATACTTTGAAGAAATTAAAGCTCACTTCCCCAAAATTCCACGAAGAGTCTCTGGATACAACCTCGATGAACTCATTAAAGCTGAAAAACTCAACTTGGCGAAAATAATTGCAGGTTCGGAAGGAACACTTGGAATTGCTGTCGAAATCAAATTAAAAATTAGCAAAAAACCAAAACTGACCGGCCTTTGCATCATTCATTGTGACGACATGCTTAAAGCAATGCATAAAGTACCAGAACTGCTTTCTTATCAATTGCTTTCTTTGGAAATGCTCGATGCAAAAATCATTGAGGCTGGAAGGAACCATCCCTCGATTCGAGACAAATTGCAATGGCTTGTCGGAGATCCACAGGCTATCTTAATTGCTGAACTCCAAGATGAAAATGAAGAATTGCTCAAGATTAAGCTAGAGCACTTCCATACAGCTGCAAAAAAGCTAAACATCAGCTATGCCTCAGCTCTACTAACTGAGCCAGTTGCCATGAGCTCTGTATGGGAAGTTCGCAAGGCGGGCTTAGGTTTGTTGTTATCGAAACGCTCTTATAGCAGAGCCATCGCTTTCATTGAAGATGTTTCAGTAGCCCCGGAAAATCTGGCAAATTTTATGGAAGCATTTCTTCTCTGCCTCAAGAGTTTTGGAAAAGAAGCAGGTATTTATGGCCATGTTGGATCGGGATGTATGCACATCCGGCCCTATATTGACTTAAGAAGCCATGATGAGCAGCAACTTATGGAAAAATTGATGCTTTCAGTTGCAGACCTGCTTTTGGTTCATGGCGGAGCATTAAGCGGTGAACATGGAGATGGTTATGTAAGGTCATGGCTTAATGAAATGATGTTCGGTAAGAAACTTTATCAAGCTTTCTGTAAATTGAAAGCTGCTTTTGATCCGGACAATTTACTAAATCCCGGAAAAATCGTCCACGCTCAAGCGCTATTGCATGATTTGAGAAGTGCAACAGAGAACTCCCCTTCTCCCTTAAAAACATTCCTCGATTTTGCCCAAGAAGGGGGCTTGGAACTCGCGGCCGATCTTTGCAACGGCAATGGACTATGTCGAAAAACTGAAGGAGTAATGTGCCCTTCCTTTCAAGCTACTCGTGATGAATATGATACAACCCGTGCTAGAGCTCAAGCCCTTCGCGCAATTATTCACGGACATTTACCAAAAGATTCCATAGCCAGCCGCGAGCTTTACGATGTGCTGGATCTTTGCTTACAATGTAAAGGATGCAAGAGTGAATGCCCTTCTCAGGTTGATATGGCAAAAATGAAATCTGAAGTTCTTTATCATTACCAGGAAAAACATGGCTATTCCTTGAGAACGAGGCTTTTTGGAAATTTAGGAGCAATTAGCCGTTTTTTCTCCCCATTAGCTTCATTTGTCAATTATTTGGGCAGCTCGACAATTTCTAAGAACCTGTTGAGTAGAATTGGAATATCACCGGAACGTGCACTACCTAAACTGGCAATAGAACGATTCTCTTCTTGGTTTGACCGGCAACCAAAACGGGTAGATCTGACAAAAAAAGTTGTCCTTTTCAACGACACATATACAGAGTTTAATCATCCTGAAATTGGAAAAGCTGCAGTCGCTGTATTGAATGCAATAGGATACGAAGTCATTGTTCCTCCCTGGAATTGCTGTGGGAGAACTTTATTTTCGAAAGGCATGTTGAGGGAAGCCAAGAAAAAAGCGATAGTTCTTATTTCAAGTCTGAAACCCTATGTTGAAGCAGATCTTCCAATCATTGGGCTTGAACCAAGCTGTCTTTCAATGTTGAAAGATGATCTACAAGGGCTTGTAGGTGGCGACAAGCTTGTAAAAAAAATTGCGGAATTAAGTACAACTTTTGATGCGTTTCTTTATCGTCATATAGTAAATGCGAAATTTCCGATAACTTTAAGCGATGAAAAAATGCACTTTTTGATTCATGGACATTGCCATCATAAGTCTTCTGGAGAAATCCCATCTACTGTAGCGCTAATCAATTTAATGCCTGGATGCAGCGCAGAGCTTATTGATTCGGGTTGTTGCGGCATGGCCGGATCTTTTGGTTATGAAAAAGAACACTATGAAATTTCTTTAAAAATCGGAGAGTTAAAGCTTTTTCCTGCTATCTTGAAAGAAGCAATTACAACAGGGTTGATAGCGAACGGTATATCGTGCCGTCAACAAATTATGGCGGGAACAGGTCGAAGAGCGCTTCATCTGGCTGAAGTCATTGCAGCGAGACTCTTAGACTAACAAGGAACATAATTTTGAAGAAAACGAATGACTTCGACAGGTTCGTCTAGCGAATTGTGCCCTTTTCCCGGAATGACTAATAATTTTTTAGGGGCCAAAATCGCTTCAAATAACCTTCGACTCATAGCTGGGGGCACGATATTATCATTTTTAGCTAAGATGACCAGTACAGGACATTGAATCAAATTAATTTTTTCAATAGACGCATATTTGTCTTTGATTAGCCATTTGACAGGAAAAAAAGGATAATGATATTGGCCAATATCAGAAAGCGAGGTGAATGGAGATTGGAGAATGAGCGCCCCTACGTCATATTCTGTAGCCATTTGAATTGCAACGGCTCCTCCTAGAGATTCTCCAAAACAAACTAAGCATTCATCTGAAATACCTTGCATGTGCAAAAATTGAATTCCAGCTCTTGCATCCTTATAAAGACCTACTTCCGATGGCGTTCCGGGATTACCACTAAATCCTCGATAGGTTAGTAAAAGAACCCCGTATCCATCATTTAGATAGGATCTAATAAGCATTGATCGATAGCCAATATGGCCGGCATTTCCATGAAGATAGAGTATAGTTGCCCTTTCAGGTTGAGCCGGAGGAGAGTACCAGGCAGTCAATTTCAATCCGTCATCAGTATGCAAGTTGATGGTTTGCATTTCTGGAACTCCGGACTCCAGTGGAGAGGGAACGTCTTGTTCAGGAAAGTAGATAAGATGGCGTTGGAGGAAATAAATTGCTAACAGCAAGACAAGAAAGAACATTATCGTAGAAAATATAAATTGAACCATCGTGTTTATCCTGAGTTTAAATAAAATACTATCTAAAAAAAGGATATACAGCTATTTTTTTTTCTAAGTAACGCGACGCTTTTCATGAAGCTAGTACGCCTCAGCTAGTTAGTAAAGGTCAAACTCCAACAATCTTGACTCGACACCACCGTTACTAAGTACGTGACGCCGTTTAGGCGCAAGACCAACTTCTTTTGCAAGGTCAGGATTAGCTACAAAAACATATCCACGCCCAGGCTTTGCCAGTTTTTGCTTCATGAAATCTCCGAGTCGTCTATATAAAGCACATAAAGCTGAAAGATCGTCTTTTAACCGACGTCCATGAGGTGGATTTGTCACCAAAACGTGTGGCTGGACCGAAGGTGTATAGTCTGCAAAATCTAGCCGTACAACTTCCACTGAATCTAGAAAACCTGCTGCACGTAAATTTGCACGACAAAGCCGAGCTACCTCTGAATCAATTTCACTACCATAAAAGTGTTTAGGTAATAAATCTTTGCGAAGACTATCTATCTCATTCTTAACTATAAGCCACTGCTCATTAACAAAATCAGGATGATTGAAGAACCCCCATCTTTTCCGCAAATAACCTGGAGCGGTATTTGAGGCAATCAGTGCAGCTTCAATCAAGATAGTCCCTGAACCACAGCAAGGATCAATAAGAATTTCGTCCCCTTTGTACTTTGCAAGTTTTAACAGGACTGCGGCCATCGATTCTTGTAATGGCGCTTCACCGGCATCTTGTCTGTAACCACGCTTATGAAGAGCATCGCCTGAAGTATCAAAACTAATGACTGCTTCATCATCATGAATGAACAAATTGAGCTGGACATCAGGGCTTTTAAGATCAACTGACGGCCTCGACCCCATTGTGTTTCTTAGTTGGTCGCAAATAGCATCTTTTACGACTTGAGCGCAAAAAAGGCTATTGCGCAATCTTGGATGGCTGACATTCGCATCGATAGCAAGAGTTTGCCCTTTGCGGAAAAAGCGGGTCCAATCTACTTTGTCAGCACTTCGGTAAAGAGCCTTTTCATCATAACAACGAAATTGATGGAGCGGCAAAAGAACTCGACTTGCTAGCCTTGAACGGTAATTGATCGCATATACAGCGTCCATTGTGACTTCTGCAGGAGTGATTCTAACGTGAACCCCACAAAAACCTATAGATGTTTCATGGAATCCAATCTCTGCCAACTCATCGGACAACAAAGTTTCAATTCCGGGACCACAACTCACAAAAAGCGACATATCTTCTCCAATTAATTATGCATGAAAAGAATGACATCGCCGTCAGCGACAATATAGTCACGCCCTTCAGCCCTTACCTTCCCTTTTTCACGCGCTCCAACTCGGCCATGATAGGTGACCATATCTTCATAGGCAACAACCTCTGCGCGAATAAATCCCTTTTGAATATCTGTATGAATTTTTCCTGCCGCTTCAGCAGCATTACATCCTCTTGAAATAGTCCAAGCACGCGTCTCCATCTCTCCAGTTGTCAAATAGGTGATAAGCCCAAGCATGTCAAAAGAAGCCTTTACAAGTCTTTGCAAACCAGTCTGATGCAACCCTAAGCTTTCAAGGAAAGGTACACGTTCTGCAGCATCAAGCTGAGCAATTTCTTCTTCAAGTTTTGCACAAATACAAATGACACTGTTGCCTTCCGCTTTGGCATATTCACGTACTTTTTCAACATATTCATTTTCCATTTCAGGCAGATCTTCTTCTGAGACGTTAGCTACATAAAGAACTTTCTTTCCACTCAGGAATCGGTAGGTACTTAAAGCTTCGCGTTCTTCAGGTTTTAGCACCAAAGTTCGAATCGGTAATTCGTTATTTAGATGCGCTTCGGCAAGTTTTAATGCTGCTACAACAGGCTCAAGTTCCTTCTTCGTTTTGACTTGACGCTCTAAGCGTGCAATCGCATTTTCAACCATCTGCAAGTCGGCCAAAATAAGTTCTAAATTGATAATTTGAATGTCATGAATCGGATCGACTTTTCCAGCAACGTGCACGACATTATCATCATCAAAACAACGCACAACGTGGACAATTGCGTCAGTCTCGCCAATATTTGTAAGAAATTTATTTCCTAACCCTTCTCCTTTAGATGCTCCTTCTACAAGCCCTGCTATATCCACAAACTCCATAAGCGCTTCAATAATTTTTTTGCTTGAAGAAATCTCAGACAAAACAAGGAGACGCGGATCATAAACAGGTACGATTCCCACATTTGGATCAATTGTACAAAAAGGATAATTTGATGCAGCTGCCTTATTGGAAGTCAACGCATTAAAAAGGGTCGACTTCCCAACATTTGGAAGTCCAACAATACCACACGATAAGCCAGCCATAAAAAAACCTGCATGATGATAGTAAAAAGAGAATATAACAAGAGTTATTCTAACCTAGAGAATATTTATCACACAAGGCTCAAATCGTAGAGGCAAAGTGGAAAGAACAAGATTTTGAATAGCTTTAAGTAAAAGTCTAAAAGTTTACGGCAGAGGCTGTGAAAAAATTCGAAATAATGCAGCAGTTAGGCGAAAGTTGCAGCTGATGTAATTCTTAACGACGTCGTAGCTATAGCTACGACCGAGAAGAGAAGTGCGTCAGATGCAACTTTTCAGCCAACTGAAGCATCTTTCCAATTTTTTCACAGCCTCGCAGAGTACGCAGAGCGCATAAAACTAAGAAAAGCAGAGATAAAACTAAGAAGAGGTGCTAGAAGAAGTAGGTTGTGGTTTAAAGAAAATTTTAAAAAATTTTTATTTAAATATTCTTTTCGGAAATTTCTTTTTAATTTCCATTGCAAAAAAATTTAAACACTTTTTGCTTTCAATCAATCGCTATTATATTTTCCTGATCTCTCCCTTCTGTTGTTTCTCTTCGCTTCCTCTGCTTCTCTGTGGCTCTGCGAGAAACTGTATAAAACCACCTTGTTTTGACCTCTTTACACTCTGCCCTAAACTACCCCTGAAAATTCTAATAATCCTTATATATAGTTTTTCTTGACATACTATGATTTTTCGCGGTATACTAAGAGTGTAAAGCCCTATAAGATACTATTACGTTTTGTTCCTTTGGCTGTCGTGAAACCCGAGGGGGTAATTTATGGGTGAGAAAACCGAGAAAGCTTCCCCAAAAAAACTGAGAGATGCGCGCAAAAAAGGACAGCTTGCAAAGTCACAGGATTTGCCTGCTGCATTTACCTTTATTGCATCTATTTGGGTAACGCTAGCGCTTAGCACAACTCTTTACCAGCAGTTGAGCGATTTTTTAGTTGCCTCATTTAGACTGGTCAGTAACCAAGATCTCTCTAACGTATTAGCAACCGTTTGGGGGCAAGCCGTCGTCGTCATTTTTATGGCGAGTATTCCTGTTCTTTTAGCTGTTTGTTGTATCGGTGTTGTAATCAATTTTCTTTCTGTTGGTCCATGTTTCGCATTAGAAGTATTTAAGTTTGATATTAAGAAATTCGATCCCATCCAGAACTTAAAAGCAAAGTTTAAGCTTAAAACATTGGTAGAGTTATTAAAGTCCTGCTTGAAAATTGGAATTGCCTCTTACATCATCTATCTTGTAATGTACGATAGTTTGCCCATACTTATTCAAGCAGTCTCGATGCCCATGGGATCTGCCCTAATGATATTCTACTACTTCTTAATGGAAGTTGTTGTTAAAGTAGGCCTTTTCTTCATCGCGGTAGCTGTTGCTGACTTTGTCTACCAGAAGAAGAACTTCGCAAGCGAAATGAAAATGGAAAAATTTGAAGTTAAGCAAGAATACAAGAACTCCGAAGGCGATCCGCACATCAAAGGGAAAAGAAAACAAATTGCCCAAGAGATCGCCTACTCCGACGGCCCTTCCGCCGGAGTTAAACAAGCATCAGCCATCGTTACGAACCCTACCGAATTTGCGATCGCTATCGGTTATGACCGTGCTGTTGATGCCGCTCCATATATCATTGCTATGGGAAAAGATCTTTTGGCCGGTCGAATTGTCTCTATTGCAAAAACGCATGATATCCCAATCATACGTAATATAAAGCTAGCCCATAAACTTTGGGATGAAGGTGAAGTCCATGAGTTTGTCCCTGAGGACACTTACGAGGCTCTAGCCGAGATTTTGCGCTGGCTCGCAGCTCTTGACACCGAAGAAGCCTACGAATACTCTGCAACTGAAGGATAGAGGAAACCCATGAACTTTCTTAAAAATATTCTTGACGGTGTCACCGCGCGTCTAGGTGGTGAACGATCTTTTGAAAGAATTTCTCGTACTAGTGATCTTTTCTTAGCTTTTCTAATTATGGCAATCTTGGCAATGATCATCTTGCCTGTTCCTGCCGTTGTTATTGATTACCTTATTGCCTTAAACTTAATGGTTTCTGTTGCTCTTTTGATGGTTTCTCTTTATATCCCAAGTGCCGTACACCTTTCTATATTCCCCTCTCTCCTTTTGATCACAACGCTCTATCGACTAGGTGTTAACATCGCTTCTACGCGCCAAATCCTTTTGCATGCTCATGCGGGAGACATTATCTTTCAGTTCGGTAACTTCGTTGTTGGAGGAAATTTTGTCGTCGGGGGTGTTATCTTTTTGATCATTACTCTTGTTAACTTCATCGTTATTACAAAAGGTGCTGAACGTGTTGCCGAAGTTGCTGCCCGTTTTACTCTTGACGCTATGCCCGGTAAGCAAATGAGTATTGATGCCGATATGCGCGCCGGAATTCTGGATCAAAATCAAGCTCGCGAAAAGCGCTTGGCCATCCAAAAAGAAAGTCAGCTTTATGGTGCGATGGACGGTGCGATGAAGTTCGTTAAAGGTGATGCGATTGCAGGTATTGTCATTACTTTAATTAACATTATTGGAGGTATCATTATTGGGATGACAATGAATGGCATGACTGCTGCAGAATCCGCTCAGATTTATGCTTTGCTTTCAATTGGGGACGGTCTTGTTTCCCAAATTCCAGCCTTGTTAATCTCAATCACAGCAGGTCTTGTCACAACTCGGGTTTCTACTGATTCCACCACTTCAAACTTGGGTAGTGAAATTTCCGGCCAATTACTTAAACAACCTAAAGCTCTGATGATCTCCGCTGGAATCTTGATGATGATGGCGGCCCTACCTGGCTTCCCTAAGGCTCCTTTCCTAATTTTATCCGCAGCCCTCGCGTTAATAGGATATGCTCTTTGGTCAACGGAACAGATTGAAGGAATTGCAGGCACTGCAGTGGGCGGCGGTGGCTTAGGGGGCGGCAGCGGTGGTGGCGGCGGAGGCGGCGCTGGTACTACAGGCGTTGGCGGTGGTGGCAGTACAATAACTTCAGCAACTGGAGCAGCACCTTCAATCGACACTTCTGTCAAGGGACATAGGGTCATTACAGGCGGCGGAATTGACAGCTATGCCCTTACCTTACCAGTCATTTTAGAAGCGGGAAAAGGAATTACAGAAGAAATTCAAAAAGCTCAAAAAGGTCAAAGCTTTGTAGATCAAATGATCCCTCGAATGCGGCAAGCTCTTTATGCAGACCTTGGCGTGCGCTTCCCCGGAGTTCACGTCCGCACCGACTCCCCTATCCTCGACAAAGATGAATACTCAGTGCACTTAAACGAAGTGCCAGTCGTTCGAGGTAAAATTTTAAACGATCACTTATTGACAAACGAGAGTGAAGAAAACCTTAAACGCTATAACTTGTCATTTGAAACTTACAAAAATTCATTAGGAATGCCTTCACTTTGGGTCGACATTAAATATAAAGAACTTCTCGATAAAGCTGGAATTAAATATTGGTCTTCCCTTGAAGTCATCATCCTGCATCTTTCCTACTTTTTTAGGCATTATGCGAATGAATTTGTTGGTATTCAAGAAGTTAAAGCGATGCTAGAATTTGTGGAAAAATCTTTTCCCGACTTGATCAAAGAAGTTACACGTCTGGTTCCGTTGCAAAAGTTGACAGATATTTTTAAACGCTTAATACAAGAGCAAGTTTCGATCAAAGACCTGCGTACAATTTTAGAAGCGCTCAGTGAATGGGCCCAATCAGAAAAAGACACCGTTCTTCTTACAGAATATATCCGTTCTTCTCTAAAACGCTATATCAGTTACAAATATTCTCAAGGCCAATCAGTTCTATCCGTTTATATTCTTGATCCTGAGATCGAAGATATGGTCCGTGGCGCCATTAAGCAGACTTCTGCAGGTTCTTACCTGGCTTTAGATCCAGACTCTGTACAGCTCATTCTACAAAGTGTACGCAATACAGTAGCACCACCACCTCCAGGTGGTCAACCACCTGTCCTTCTAACGGCAATCGACGTGCGACGATTTGTACGAAAACTCATTGAAATGGAATTCACTGACATTTCCGTTGTTTCTTACCAAGAGATCGTTCCCGAAATACGCATACAACCTCTAGGAAGAATACAAATTTCTTAAAAGAATATAACACATGAAGCATAATTAAGTTAGAAGAATAATTAGGCTCATAGTATAATAAAGTATATGAGAGTTAGTATTACAATAATGTGACTTATCATTAACTTAGAATTTCCTTCATGGAGGTTCCTATGAGTGCTTCAATGGGAGATAAATTAGCCAGTTTCGCTACGGGTTATATTCCACCCGATATGGACACCGAAAATGTAAAAAAAATGGTTACTTCAACATTAGCGACAGAAGCAAAACAAGATAATGATGCTAGATCTCTTGTAGATCAATTAAAGGACACCAGAAACGCATCATTTGTCGCTAACACTAAGCCAAAGCCCCTTCCAAAACGCCCAGTTGCCAAAGTATCGAAAACAGCTGCCACAGAAGGGAAAAAGACACTCCCACCAGAAGAGATCAATAAAAAGGCAAAAGAATTCGATAAATCTAATCCTGAATTAGGTGGGGATTCCTTAAAAGGCTTACTCAAAGAGATTGAAAATGATGAGGACCTTACGGCCGAATCCTTGCTTGCAAAAGTCCTAGACTTAGACAAATTTCCTAAAAAATCGCAAGCGTCCGATGCTCTAAAATTTTTATTTGAAACAACAAACCCTCCTCTCAGAGATCAAATTGGACTTGTAAAAACAAAGTTTGATGGAGACAATCAGAAAGAAATTGAAGCAGGCAGAGCCACTACAGGGATAGCGCGAAACATAGCAAAAGAAGTTGAAGGTTCAGCTAAACATATAGATAATGTACTTACGAATATGATAGCCGAAGAGCCGGATGCACCTACACTTTATGAAAAAATTGCCCGCGAATATCCCACTGAACAAGCTTTTAATAAATTCACCGAAAGTATTCTTAAACATGTCAATTCCAGCCTTAATAAAGTAGAGGATTTAGGACCTTCTCTCTTAGCCACCTGCTCATTAGTACAAACAGTCCAATCTTTGCGTGGAGTCATTAAGGAATTTGGAAAAGGGATGTCTGTTATGAAGTTAACGTGTGAAAAAGCCGGATTCAAACTCCCTTCAACTCTAAATGAATTTATAATGGGCACTGAATTCATGAAAGTAGCAAATATGCGGAACTATTCCCCCTTACAAATTACAAAGATCGCGTCAGATATGGTTCCCCCAAGTTCCATGAAATAACTCAATCAGGATTGAATTGATAAAAGATTTAGGATAATCACATGGATAACGTTGATGAGCACTATAAATCCGTAGTTACTAAAATCGCTATTTTAAGCAGATTTCGTGATGCTGTAAGGCAAGTTTCATTAAATAAAATTTTTAAAACGGCTCAACGACGTGATGAACTTTATATGGCGATCATTGAAGCACTTGAGGATTTGGAAGATGAACTTGAAGAATTAGAAGAAGCTGAAATGAAAAAAGCTGAAAAAGATTAGTAAAAAGAGGTAACTATGTTTTCTTCCCCCATTGGAGCACTATTAGACGAACTGGGTAAATCATCCGTTCTTTCACTCGGAGCATTACATCTCAATTCACAAAATACATGCCTTATCCGTTTGGCATCGGGTCTAAATCTTCAATTTGAAATGGACAAATATGAGAAAAACCTCATCATTGGTTCTGTTTTAGGCGAAGTGCAAAGAGGAAAATACCGTAACGATCTTTTCCGCGAAGCTCTTAAAGCCAATGGGTTGCCTCCACCTCGCTATGGCACTTTAGCCTTCAGCAGCCAGACAGAAAGCCTTGTTCTACATGATTTTCTTGATATGCGGGACTTAAGAGCCGAACAACTTGCCGAATATTTAGTGCCTTTTCTTGAAAAGGCTAAAATCTGGCAGGAAGCAATCATGGGCAACAATCTACCGGCGCTTACGCCAATGGAAAGCCCAACAGGCAAATTAGGAATTTTTGGTTTACAAGGTTTACGAGGAATCCCCGGCATTCGCTTGTGAATGAATATTTGTTCAACGAATTTTCTTTCTTTATAATCTGTTTTATGGCAGTATTATTATCAACCATATAAACGGATTCAATTAAATGAGTATACCTTCTTTTAATATTGATCATGAAATGCTACAGAACTTTTCAGTCAATGCAATCAATGATAAAAGTGATCAACTTGGATTTTATAAAACGAATGATCATACGTATGTTATCACCACGAAAAACAGCACAACTAATCCTAATTTTACCGCTCAGATGGGTCAAATTGTAGCTCTATTTGCAGACGCGCAGTTTACTATAGACGCTTCACTTGAAGGGCCAGACTCCATTAAATTCGCACAATATCTAGAGTGTGTCCACAGAATTGTAGATCGTCATAACAGCAATGTTAATAAGAACAGAGAGAACGCTGTTGTACAGTTTCTATTGCAATTACCCATTATTTCTTCAGTCGTGGAATGGATTTTTGATCAACTTCTCTTTAGCTTCCCTGATTCGGCTTGTGTTGTATTTGAAAATAGACAAAGAGACATCATTGCAAATTATCTTCAATCCGCTGAAGATTGGGACACGCTCGATTTATACCGACAAAACTTATTAAATGACTTAACAAATGCACAAAATCCTGATAACCCACTTCGTGGTGAAGGATTTCCAGAGGATTTTTGGCTAGTTGAACGCCGCATGGTTCAACAAGAGTTTGAAAAGCAGGTATTTGACCGTTCAGAGGTTCTACAATTAGCTCAAAACATTGTGGATAACATTGAACCCGCCCTAAATTTTGATCTCAAAATTGACCATTTTGAAGGTCCAGCTCGTTGTGCCGCCCGTCTTAAATCATTGACTTTGTCGCCAGACCTTGACCGGCTAGTTTCTGAAACACAAAAAAATTTAATTAAAACTGCTCAAGACCAAACGATGCAGGCTTTTGGCCAATGGCATATTCAACGCATAAAAATGCTCTGCAAGAATGCGAGTAAAAAAGCCACAGAGCCCTTGTTAACCGACTTGCTTCTCTCTAATAATCCAGATGACTTTACAAAAAAATTCTTCTCGTTAGCCTCACGGATTTCTCCCCTATCTGCTAAACATCAGATAGCTACTCTTCAAACACACTTTTGCACTTATCGAAAAGGATTGATAGAAAAGCGTTTAGGAGAATCTGAAAACCTGCAAATGTTACAAACCTGTAAAGTTGCAATGTTAAAGGAATTAGAAGAACTTAAAGTGCAGCAAAACCCTCTCCATGGGAAAGAATATCAGACCGAATTTTGGAAAAATGAACAGTTGACAATTCAAAACGTGTTTGAAGAGGAATTAACTAAACGCTCACCTATCTTACAAAAGATTCAGGGCATTATGGCTGCAAATGATGAAGATTTTGAAATAATCTTAGGATTTGGGCTTAATGTTGACCCTTTCAGTGCTGCTGGTCTCTGTAACACACAAACTAAATCACTTGATTTACCTGAAGAACTTATGAAATTAGATGCGATAAGATTGACGAATATCGTAACTTCAGCTAAGCAAAAAATCGTCATGGCTTATGGAAACTGGCATGGTTGTAGAATAAATTCACTTTGCAAGAACGCCATGAAAGAGGGTAAAAAACCCTTAATAGAAGATCTACTGATCACTAGAGAGAAAAGTCAATTTAAGGTGAAGTATGACTCTTTAATTAAACGTCTTTCGTCAGTAAAGCAGACACGCGCAAAAACCGATCTTGAAACTTTTTATGAAGATTATCTTGGGGAAATTTTTGGATCTTTGCATGAATCTTTGGCTTCTCCTAAAACGATGTTTGCAGGCCTCTCTTTAGAAGAATTAAATGTTAACATGAAAGAAAAAAGCGACATTTTGGATGAGTGGTTTCTTTTTAAGAAAAAAGGCTATTTAAATCTCAGTAGAGACAGTCTGGAACACTATAAAATGAAGCTTAGAGAAGCTTATGATTTCAACCTATTACAAACAGTTCCTGTGTTTGGTATAGCCCTAGACATCCTTGGTGAAAGAAAAGGGCCTATTTTATCTTTAACTGGAGGTAGCTCTTCGGCAGCAACAAATCAAACAGAAAAATGGTACAGACATAATCTCGACGTTATCCGATTTGAACTCTCTCAACCATATACTGAACATATATCTCCTCAAGCACTTGCTAAAATGAAAGAAGCGGAGAAATGTCTTCTGATCGAACTCAGCAAATTGAAAGAGAAACAAGTCCAGGAATTGTTGACTATTCAAGAAAAATCAGATTCTATGTTTGAATTAGCATCGTCTATTTTACCCTCTTTTATTTCCAATTGGTTTGTTGACCAGTCTGAATTGCCTTTGAAACCCTATCGGGAATTGCTTTTAAAAGTTCTCGAAATCACAAAAGTATCTCACATTGAAGGTAAATACGAGGTTAAAATTAAAGAACTTTCAGAATTACCCAATTCAGATGTCGCAAAAAACCAAATTATGAATGTGTATGAAAGTTATCATCGGGCGCAAAAAATTCAGCCCCTTATCCGCATGATAAATCCTGGATCCATGTTCTCAGGGAAAATTTCGTTAGAAAAGCTCGTCAAAAAAATGAACCTTTTCACTTTTAACGAGAAAGAAAATTATGTTAATGAGTTATGCGATCTTCTTGATCAAGAAATCGCTATTCAAAGTCTTAACCCAAAAAGTCTTATCACCTCTACTCTTAAATCAGCAAAGTATCAATTGGAGAATCAGCTCGAAACAATGCTTATTGAGGCCAATCCTCTATTAGGCGAAATGAAAAAAATCTGCAAAAATTTCGAAATATCTTGCCTTGGCATGTACAAGCATATAATTGATGTTCCTTTTCAGGACAGATTGGGTAACAGTCTTTACACCCAAGCTGTTGAAAAGTACGAAAAAATGCTTAAAAAATTTGAGATCGATGAAGATTCGGATCAGCCAATGTGCATCAAAAAAATTACCCTCAGGACAAAAGAAATTATTTTGTATGCCTATAAAGAATGGGAGGCAGAACATATTCTATTTGCGAATGAGACCTTTCAAAGCGAAAATGAATTTTCTTACTTTATTAACGATGATATGAAAGAGAAAAAGAGATCAGCTAAGGTGATTGGTCTTTCTTATAACTCCCCAAGAACAGAAAGAATTAAACGCTATCGTAATTTATGTACATTTTTGCACCCTGATAAGAATTACGGAATTCCTGAAGAGTTGTTAGAAAAATACGTTGAAGCAAGTAAAGTTTTGGGGAATCCTCCTAGTTGGCTGTAACTTTTAGTGCGGGACTTTGTTCCCGCTTTTACTCAACCTTCGACTTTGTGAACATGTTCCGCCGCGGTAGGGGGCTACAGAACCGCATGATTCAAAAAAGTTTTATGAATAGCATAAATTCAATGTACAACTACTTTAATGTTCAATTAATTGAACTCTCAACTTCTACAAGGTCATTTTGGATTGACTGAAGATGCTCAAATAGGTCCTGAGTTAAGTGCAAGTTGCTATTTAGCAAATGTATCTTCAGTTGCAACTCTGAGCAAGAAGTTTGCAGGCGTTTTCTTCCAAGATCATCTGTTAAAGAGACTTTTAAGGCATCTTGCATCAACTTGAAAGTAGCTGCTTGTAAGAAATCTACTTCAGATAAAATCGCTACTAAATTTTCGTTAATTTCTTCAACCTTAGATTCTAAAGGAGACAATTTAGCGACAAGAGCATCAATCGCATGTAAGGCCTTGTCAAAATGGTAGTTGCGATGTCGATCAACGTTCTCCTTCCATTCTGAAAAACTATGAAGCTCCATTAGTGGGGGTTTTTCCTTAAGCTGAGCTAAAGCCTGCGTATGCTGCGTTAGCTGCTTGTAGATAACTTTTTCCATTGCATCCTTCTCTTCAGAAGAAATCGGTAAATCAGCTAACAGATGAGCTTCGTAATCATGGATAACACGCAAATCTTGGTCGATGAGTTCATCTAAATCATTAAAATGCTGTTTTATAATGGCATCGATAATAGCTACAGGATCGTTTACCTTTGCATCCAATTCAATCCAGCGTTTTGCTTTACCGATCCAACTGCTGAAAGCCTCACAATTTTCTTCAGGAGCTTGAGCCGCTCTTTTTTGAATGCGCTTGAAATCACGCATGATCAGGTCCAAAGCACCTTGAACGTGATTCACCAAATCCCCTTCAATATTCCCTTCCAGTTTTTTTGCTACAGCCAAAAACTGATCGAAAACCCTATCCGCTTGTCTTACATCACTTTCTTGAACACGTCCACCCAAAGGCCGAATGCCGTTTTCACTAGCTGGTTGATTAAATGCTTCCTTAATACGTTCTATTAAGCGACCAAAAATTCCTGTTTGCAAAGGAGGAACCAAAATTACGTTAGTTTGCTCACTCATTGAATTTTGATTTTTTTGACTTTTCCCTTCTATCGGATTATTCATAAAAACACCCTCTTTACATTACAGTAGAAAAACAAATTAAAAACTTAATAAATTAAAACAAGTAATTCACATCCTAAATTATAACATCTTTCTGATATTACAAGCAATGATAATTTGATTTTATAAATAAACAAAAGGGTCTTGACTTAAAATTTGGCAGTTGCTATAATTTATTTTTACAGAAATCAATCATAAACAAAATTGACAATTTCACAAAGAAATTGCCGCTTAATAAAAAGGAATATATTATGGATGCAAGCAATGCGACCAACCCTCTTTTTCTTTACACTACTGACGGAACTTTATCCAATAAAGCCCTAAAGATTATGGGGAGCGACTATACAAATTTACCAAATGGTGAAGCCCTAACTACTCGAATTGCCGTTATGTTAAGAAACTTCTTTAAGGCAATTAATTGTACAACTTTTAAAAATTCCTTAAACAATTATTTTATAGATCGAGCCATCACCATAATTAAAAATCAAAACTGTCAATTTGTAAAAGAAACTTTTAATATCAACGCTGATTTTCACGGTTGGTGCCTGATTGAGCGAATTCTTGGAGATCACAAATTAGAAAAAAGTTCACTGGTCAAAACTGGATCTCAATTTGCAATAATTAAAAATATTTACGAAGATTTTAAAGATGGCGATAAACCTCATTTCAAAATTGCATTTAATTGCGCAAATGAAATGGACCAAATTGATTTTCTCTCAAAGTATCAGCCAGAAGAACCTGCTGCAGATATTAATGAAGATATGATCATTGATGCTAATGAAGAAATTATCAGTAGCGAGGATGAGGATGAGGTTTCCAGTTTAACAGGGACTAATTCAGATACAGCTAGTGAAACAATATCCGAAAGTGAAAAAAATTTAGATGTAGAGGGTAACGAAAGTAAAGATCAATCCGAAATAAATGATGAAGAAAATAATTCCGAAGGAAATTCCGAAGGAATTAATTTTGACGAAAATAAGAAAGATGACAACGTCAACATGAGAAAAATATCTCAGAATGACGAGGAAAGAAAATCAGATTCAAAAGAACAAAACGTTGAAGCTAGCGAGGAACACAGCCTAAATTTAATTGCGATTAACGACGAGAGCAATCTTAGTGTAAATAAAGAAATAAAAATTGTAGATATAAATGAAGAACTAATTCATAAAGAAGTTGAAGATAATTTAAATGGAATTCAAGAAGAAATCGTAAAGACAAATGAAGAATTGATTCAGAAAGAAGTTGATGATAAACAGGAGGTAAAAGAACAAACGGCCGAAATCATTGATAACAAGAAGCAGAACTTCATTAGAGACGAAATTAAAAAAGATGAGATTGCCGGTACAACCAATAAACTAATTTTGAAAGAAACTGTTTTAAATGCTGAGATAAAAGAACAAAATTTTGATGTTATCGATAATAAGGATAAGCTAAATTTAATTATAAATTCTGATGAAGAAAAAAAACCATCAGATCCAGATTTAAAAAAAGATGAAGACTGTAACGAGAAGAAGAATGAATCGTCCTTAGCTGAACAAAATGAAAAATTAATCCCTGAAATTAAAGAAGAAAAGCAAAAATCAAAAAAATCTAAAGAGAATATCGATAAATCAAGCGAACAAAAAAAAGAAACTATTGAACCGAAAGTTAAAGTTGAAATTTTTTGTATCGATCCAGAAATAGAGAAAATTGCTAAAAATTCTAATCTTTCAACAAACAATCATTCTGTTATAAAGGGTCCTCTTGAATCTTCACAGAAAAAACGCTCGACAAAAAGCCAAATAATCGAGAAAAAAATTGTTATTGCAGTTGAACCTATGGATCAACTTCATAAAGCCTTTACTGATGAGCCAATTATTACAGGTCTAAATTTATTTGGTGACTTTTTAGCCCCGTTCTTAACTAAAACTAACTTAGATATCGTTAAAGATAGTCTTCAAAAAACCGCTTCCCTGCTTAAACATAATTACATCCCAGTCGAGTTGGTAGGTGAGGCCAAAATTAAACAAGATATTAAAGAAAGTACGCGTGAAGTGATAAATCAATTAAAGACAGCTGACTTTAAAAATTTATTAATTAGTTTAGGGAAAGAAAAGGGCGGTAAACTTACGAATAAAAGTGTAATTAGTGAGCCATTAAATAAAATTCAAAAGAATACTGCTACTCTTAAAAGTATAGCCCAAAAATCAGTGGCAGCTGTGACAAACATGTTTTTGTTAGAACAACTTCATGTTGCGGACAAGAACAAAGATGCATGGCTCAAGGATAAGCCTAAACTGCTTTCAGAAAAGATTCAGGACATTCATTCAAAGCTTGATACTGCATTTGGCACATTTGTCCCAACAAAGGGCATCTTAAAAAAAGTCCTCTCATCTAAGCTGCAAGACAAAGTCTCAGAAAAGGCACTCGTAGAAATTGATAATGCAATCGCTCCGTTTATTGATATCTTTGTCGATCATTGGAGTCAAATAGAAAGCAAATATCAAATATTCGCTCATCTTACTCAACTTGAAGCTCTTGCTAAGAAAATCGAAAAGAAACAGTTCTCCGATTCTGAAGCTGCAATTGAACTTAATAAACTTTTGACATTGACCTTAGATAAAAACCTAGATGCTTTTTATGGCCCTCTTAATGCATTCTTGAACCCCTTTATGAATGCTGAACTCTCTTAGGGATGCAAGAAGGAATCTTGCTTCCTAACGCTAAGCAGGAGACCGACTCCCATAAGGTTCGCCAAAAGGGAACTTCCTCCTTGACTAAAGAATGGGAGGTTTAGGCCGGTGCTGGGAAGCAGCCCTGAAACGACGCCTAAGTTCATAGAGGCCTGAAAGCATATTAAAAAGACGACCGTGCCGGCTAGATAAAAGCCGGCACGGTCCACTGCATGAATCGCTCCATAAAATCCGATGCACGCAACCATTCCATAAAGTGAAAGCAGAGAAACGACTCCTAAAAATCCAAACTCCTCAGCAAAAATCGCTGCAATATAGTCATTTTGTGCTTCCGGTAGATAGCTCAACTTTTGCAGGCTATTCCCCGGACCACGCCCAAAAGCACCTCCTGAACCAACTGCAATCTTTGCCTGATAAGGCTGATGTCCCTTTCCCCTGAGATCTAGTTCGGGATGCAGGTACGCGTTGATACGCCCAGTTACATAAGGCAGCTGCGAAGCAAAGGCGCCTCCCACCAGCGCAAGAACACAAAGTGGCATTGCCCAATATTTTAATGGAACGCCTATAAATAGACATAAAACAACCAGTGTCATTGCAACAACAAGCGCTGTGCCATTATTCGGCTCTACAAGGATCAGCAAAATAGGAATTATTGGGATTGCAATCAACTTAAGGAAACGCAAAAGTGTCCAAGCCTGTTGAGGTTCCTTCAAAAACCTATGGATGAAATAGGATGGAACGATATATTTCACAAACTCAGAAGGTTGAAATGAAAAGCCTCCAAGACTAAGCCAACGACGCGATCCATTGACTTCACGACCAATTCCCGGAATGAGAGTCAGAATTAAAAAAAATACAAAAACAGCTAGCAGTAGAGGGCTCCAATCTAAAAAACGGCGATATCCCAGATTATAGACCCCTGTAGCTAAGGCCACACCACCCATTGCATAGAGGAGCTGTTTGATGATGGCATTATGGCTTGCATGCTGAAGATCTAATTCCAGAGCTTCAGCTGAAGTCGTACTGAAGATCATCAGAACTCCAATGGCAAAAATAGCGGCAATACAGATCATTAATAAAAAGCGCATGATTGTTACCAAAATGTCAAATTTTTCCTTTGCCTACAAAGGAGAGTGGTTGTCAATAAGCCATTGATGTCTGGCCTGATATTCTGATATTTGCCCTAATCTTTGCTTTTAGATATTTTTACAAATGTCAGAATATCAGGCCTGACACCAAGGCCGGTGTGTGGGCGTCTCGGTCAGGCAATCTCACAGTGAAGAAATCAATCATTTTATAGTTCAAAACGTCCTCAGTGTAGACCTTGGTGTCAGGCCTGACATTCTGACATTTGCCGAGACCATGTCTAAAAGATAAGGTGGAGGCAAATATCAGAATATCAGGCCAGACACCAATGGCTTTCAAAGTTCTCATCATCTTTAATTCAAGGACAAGTTTTGACAATGTTTGTCACGAGTTGCTTTATTTAACACGAATTCTATCGCCAACTTTTAAATTACGAGCCTTCTCTTCATTTAAATTGTTAAGACGCAAAAGGTCTTCCATATCAACTCGAAGCTGTTTTGCAATTTTCCATGGATTATCACCGCTTTTAACGGTGTAATAGACGGCTTCTGAAGGCGCTTGGGTTTGGGTAGGTTCAACTACTGTATTAGTTGATGTCGTTGTAATAGAGCTCGATTTTTTAAATCCGACAGGGATTCTCAACTGTTGGCCGATTGATAATTTCTCGCTCTTAAGTTGATTCAAACGCTTTATCGCCTCGATTGTTGTCCCATTGGCGCGAGCGATTTTGTCAAGGCTATCTCCTTTCTTAACAGCAATTTCGACAATTTTAACTCCAGCCATTTCAACTTCAGCGTATTTACGACTATCGGCATCTAAAGATGATGTAGCAGAAGTTGAAGTCGAGGATGGCCGATCTATCACAAGCCCTAAATCTTCATCGGGCAGAAAAAGTTCATCTGCGGAAGAATTAAAATCTCCAAGCATTCCATCAAATCCCACTGCTTCTAAATCGATGACGATCGGGGCTCCAGTGCTTCTTACTGAAACATTTTTCTCAATTTGCTCTTCAATGGGAGACTCTGGAGCTTCTTTTAAAAGCTCTGAGGCAAGAGTTGATTGATCGTAAAGGGACTCTTCATCCGTATTGACAGCCATCATCAGCAATACAGCAATAATTGTAGCATTCAAAAGTACGGCAACAATGATCATATCTCGGCGATTCATAAAATTCTCCTTTATTGAGGGAACTTCAACTCCCTCATTATTTATTATATACTGCAAGCTCCTGGACAATTTCTTGAAAGCACGTTCCCCTATGAGCATAACTGGAAAACATATCGTAGCTCGAACATCCTGGAGAAAGTAAAACAGTTTCATTTTTCTTGGCAATTGTGGCAGCGTGAATCACCGCGCTTTCAAGCGTCTGAAAATGTTCGATTTGAACTTGGCCTTCAAGGTCATTTTTAATTTTTTCGGCAGCTTGGCCAATCGTACAGATTTTTAAAACCTTACCTGTAAATGCTTGTTTCCATGGAGCATAGGAACCACCCTTATCAACGCCACCTGCAATTAAAATTATCGGATCAGTAATTGATTCTACAGCACGAATAACTGCATCAACATTTGTGGCTTTGCTGTCATCGATAAAAGTGATTTCATTAATTTTGCCTACGAACTGCAAGCGATGCTCCGGTTTTTTAAAAGAAGCAAAAGCCTCAATAAATTTATCAGGGGTAATTCCCAATTCAACTGCAATTCCATAAGCTGCCATCATATTTTCAAGATCATGGCTTCGATGGCCTCTATATTCTAAAGGGATTTCTAAATTAGCCTTCCCATTAATTTTAATATCTTGTAAGTCAGTGTAGATAAAATTTGCAGGCGTATAGCCGTATGGAAATAAAGTCCTATTGTTAAGAAGCTTTGCAAAATTTGAGTAGCATTCCTCTTCAATATAGCAAGACCCACCTAGTTTAACACAATCAAATAGATGGATCTTGGCCTTAGCATATTCTTCAAAGGAGCTGTATCGATCAAGATGATCTTCTTTGATATTTAAGATAACTGCTGCGTCTAAAATTTTACTTTCAGCTGTTTCAAGCTGGAAGGAACTAAGTTCGATAAATAAAACAGTTTCAGATAATTTAACACCAAATTTACTCAAAAGAGCAGTCAAAGGAAACCCGGAATTTCCAACAGCCTTTGCCTGAATGCCATTCACATTGAAGATGTGCTCCAAAAGTAGCGTCACCGTTGTCTTTCCGTTGGTCCCCGTAATGCCGATACATTTGCATTTTTTTTGAGCTAAGAAACGAAAAGCAAGTTCAACTTCACCCAAAATCTGAATCCTTTGCTCTAATGCTTGGACATAAATAGGATGTTTTCTTGAAATGCCTGGTGAAACGACAACACAATCAACACACATCTTGGATAAATCAATCGATCGATCAACAATTATTAAACCGTTTGAGATCATCGATTGAATCTCAGGGGTTTTCTGCAAGTTTAGGATATTATCATCGATAGCATGAACTTTAGACCCTTGAGCCAGCAAAAAATCGGCAGCTGCACGTCCGCTAATTCCTAGACCTAAAACGAGTACTGATTTTCCTTCTAACATGAGACTTCCTATTGAAATTTCAATGATGCAATTCCGACGATCGCTAAAAGCAGGCCAATGATCCAAAATCGAAGAACAACTTTGGTTTCAGGCCACCCTATACATTCAAAATGGTGATGTAGCGGGGTGCAAAGGAAGATGCGTTTCTTATTGCGGTATCTAAAGCTAAGGACTTGACAAATAACTGAGAGTGTTTCGACGACAAAAATCCCTCCCACTAGCCCTAAAAGAGCTTCCCTTTTTAAGAGAACTGCAGACACACCAATGATTCCACCTAATGCCAAAGAACCTGTATCCCCCATAAAGATCTCTGCTGGATAGCCATTATACCATAAAAACCCAATACAGGCCCCTATTAAAGCGCTTAAGTAAATGGCCACTTCTCCGCTCCCTTCAACATAGAGAATATTTAAATACCTTGATAAATCCAGATTGTTCGAAATGAAAGCAAAAATAGCTAGAACGCTAGCAACCATGATCAAACATCCCGTAACCAATCCATCAAGGCCATCCGTAAGGTTTACTGCATTAGAGGCTCCTGCAACAACGAAAAAGATCAGTAGAGGCGCAAAGAAAAGAAGAATTCCTGTAAGGACAAAAATAGGTTCTTTAAAAAAAGGTAGATAGAATCTTGAGGCGTATTCAGTTAATGAAAGTTGAATAGGGAGTGGGGACTCGACATTTGTTTTTTTTTCAAAGCTCTGTTGACTGTTCACTTGCTCTTTAATAACAGGAGGATGAAACCAAGAACCTACAGAAACAGCTTCGGCAACGGGGGGACACAAAAGATAGAGCGCAAGTGCGCCAGCAACTGCTCCTTGGCAAAGAAGTTTTTTTTTCGCAGAAATGCCTTTATTGTTTTGATATTTCATTTTTAGAAAATCATCATAGGCCCCTAAAGCCCCAAAAGCAAGTGTCGTTAAAAAGAGGATCAAGGTAAAAATGTTGGATAGGTCCATCCAGAGTAACATAGCGACAAGCATTGAGAGTAGTATAAGGACTCCGCCCATTGTCGGAGTGCTTCGCTTTTTGCCATGCAATTCAGACAGTAATGCGCAGTCTTCTGTACGGGCTGGATGCTCATTTTTTATCGACCCTATAGCCCGAATAAATCTAGGGCCTAAAAAAATCATGAGCAGCAATGACGTCAGTGCAGCAAGCATCATGCGCACGGAATAATAAGAAAAAACAGCCGGAGTTTTTACCAGCAAGTGAAACTTCAGGAAGTCCATAAACATCGGGATCATTAGACACTCACTCTACATAATCAACATAGCACTCTAAACACGACTTTTACGTGATATCATAACTTTAGTCTAATCAGGATTTATTTTTGCCTTTAAAATCAAAAATTTGACAAGAATTTAGGATAGATGCGGAAAGGATAAAACACAACAGAATAGCGAAGGGGCATTTAACTGCTTTACTACTAGACCACTTTACCACAATGATGTATAATAAAATAAAGGAGTCATCTATGACTATTAGGACAAAAGGTACGAAGACAACAACGCGAAAAGGTCAGATAAAGGTTGGAAAAGTTCGTTTAGACCAAAAAAATCGTATAGCCCTAACTCCCTTTTTACCTGATTTTGACATAAGTGGCTATGAGGTCACGAGCGATGAATTTGGATGCATTACACTAGAACCATTGACAGAATTACCTGCGCGTGAGTTACAACTACTTCAAGACAGTAAAGCTTACGACTCTGTAAAACGAGGCATTCAACAAATTGGAGAAGGCAAAGTAAAGTCTAGAGGTTCATTCGCAAAGTATGTCGATGAAATTTGAAATTCTCTTCTCAGAAGAAGCTGACAACCAGTTAAATGCATTAGAACAAGACTCATCAAGGAAAATTCCTTGTAAGGCAGTGAAAAAGGTCTTAGGATTTATGGAAACAAACTTGAGGCATAAATCATTGCAAACACACGAGTATCATCAACTTAAAGGAACAAATGGAGAAAAAGTGTATGAGTCTTATGCTCAAAACCGAACGCCTGGAGCATATAGAATTTTTTGGCATTATGGCCCTGACACACGGCAGCTAATGATTATCTCTATAACTCCACACCCCTAAGAAACAATGTTCATTCCAATATCCTATCGCTTTTTAGAGCATCTTAGAGCTGTTAAAAACAGCTCTGAACACACTGTACGGAATTATACCATCGACCTTAACAGCTTTAAAAGCTTCTTAGAAAAAGAACGCTTTCCCGATTTAACCGATAAGCAACTCCCAGAAAAAATTCAGTATCAGAAACCCTACACCCAAAGACAAAATGATGATAAGGGTCAACTTTCATTAGATACAATCGACCGAAAAGTCATTCGTGAATTTTTGGCACACTTACATCATCAAAAACAACAAAAACGCACAATTGCACGACGTCTTTGCGCTTTGCGTACTTTTTTTAATTTTGCTGTTTCACATAAATTGATGGCTAAAGATCCAACCGAGGAGATTGAAACTCCAAAATTTGATAAGCGTCTTCCCCATTCCCTTTCCTACCAACAAGTCACTCTTATATTCGAGCAACCTGATACGACAACATACTTGGGATTGCGTGATCGTGCAATTTTAGAACTTTTTTATAGTTCTGGTTTACGTGTCAGTGAACTTGTCGCTTTAGATCGTGAAGATTTGGACTCGACAGCTCTTTTGATCAAGCTTAAAGGAAAAGGAAGGAAAGAACGTATTGTCCCCCTGACAAAAAATGCAGCAACATGGATTTTAACTTATTTAAACAATCCCGAAAGATTCATGAATACGGAAGGGCATCTTTCAGAACAAGATCCTAAGGCCATATTTATAAATCGCTTGGGAACACGCCTGACATCAAGATCTGTAGACCGTAATTTTGAAAAACATCTTAAAGCAATAGGCTTGGCAGGTAGAACCACCCCTCATACCATTCGTCACACAATTGCAACGCATTGGCTAGAAAATGGAATGGACTTGAAAACAATTCAGTTATTACTTGGACATAGCGTGCTCGCCACCACGACAATCTATACACATGTCTCCCCCGCTCTAAAAAAGAAGACTCATGAGAAAGCTCACCCGCGGGCTTAGCATGCAAAAGGAACAAATACACAAGAGGGTCCTGAGGATAAAAAACAGTTGATAGGTTAGCACCTAACTCGCGGCATAGGTGTCGTGCTATTTATGCAAACATTTATTGAATCGCGTGCTTTCTTTGCGCCCTTTGCGCCTTTTGCAGCTTCTTTGCGTTAAAAAAAATTTAATTTCTGTCGAATGAATTTGCTTTGTAGAAAACTTCTATAGCGTAATTAAAAATTCAAATTCTATTTATTAATGCTCTAGATTGATTTTTTTAACACAAAGAAGCCGCAAAAGGCGTTAGAGTAGAGGCGGAGATTAATCCGCCTCCCTCATCGAACCGGTTACACTGATTTCCAGTTGACGGCTCACCGACAATCTTCGTACTTTAAGCATTCACTAGTTGATAAACTTCATC
>JACCRY010000159.1 GCA_013813265.1 Parachlamydiaceae bacterium | reverse complement strand
TTTGGGATAGTTTTTGTTCCTCTGTTTCCTTCGGCTTTTTCGCTTCCAATTCTTCGATTTCTCTGCGCAATACATCGCGCTCTTGCTTCCAAGTATATAAATGTACCAGTTCTTTTCTGATAAGATTTCCTATTGCATACCCTGCATATGCAGGTAAAGACTGTGAGGATTCCATAGTTATCTCCTGTAAAATAGGAGGGCGGTCCCCCCTATTTTTTTGTTAGGCTTATGTTACTTGATCATCATCATCAATGCCGGATCTACCACTCTTTTTTATATCTTCCTCTTTTCCAGCTTCCTTCTCTTGAGTTTTTTCGCCTTCTTCTTTTTTGCCTGCTTCATTCTCTTTAAAAGAATTTTTGTGTTCTTTGATAAGTTCCTTGATGTTCTTTTCCGTTAGAATCCGATAGTTAAAACCTACAGGAACTCCGCATTCCTTATCTTCTGTGATCTTTTTGGAAAAGCTCTCAAATGCCGACATTACACTTTCAAGAGTATGAATATTTTGTTTACTCTTTTCTGATGTTAATGCACGATAATTATTTATGAATGCCTCCTGATTTTTTATTAATTTCAATTCCTGTTTTGCAATGGCAATCTCTTTATCCACCCCTTTAGCTTTCACAAATGCTTCTACATCCGATTCCTCTTTTTTAGAAAGTTCATGTTTAGAAGGATTAGAGTCCAGAAACTTTAATACTTCATGTTCAATTGGATTCCTTCCAAAAGTAGGGATAACTCCATCGGAAAACATTTGAATATTGACTTTGGAGTTCGATATATTTTCCAAGACATCATCTTCAGATTCTGAGGCTTTACTACTAGAGCGAGAAAACCCTCCTTTTGCATTCCAAAGGCCAAAGCCAATCTTCCCTGAAGCGGACGTCGTTCTACTGCTCTCTTTAGATTCCGCTTTTGCATCTCTCTCGGACTCACTTGTGTCTAGAAATGTGACAAGTGCAGTAAAGGCTCCTCCTAATACGGCTTCAGTAAGGAGATAAATTTCTTTGGTTGTTTTGTCTTTTTCACCACTAACAGTAATTCCATAACGTTCAAGTTGCTCTGGCGTGGTATTGGGACTTTCCATTGCTTGTAAGATGTTCTCTAGTTTTGAGTAGTCCCACTTTACCTCTTGAAAGCATCGAACATGTCTTGTAGTTACAAAGGCATTCATGACTAGAATTCCCTTGGCTTTACCCTCTTTTTGAAGCTGTGCCACTCGCTCAGCAGCTCCCTTTGCCCAAGAACGAGAGCTTTTTGCACCCCCTTTCCAAAGTCCAAATCCTCCACCGCCACCCAAAGACAAAGAATTTGCACTGGCGGATTGATTCATCTTATTATGGATTTCAGAACGATCTTCACTTATTGCTATATATTGTGAGCTGAATTCTTGGCTATCAAAACCCCGGGGTTGGATATCATAATGCGATTTCAACATATCAATGGGAGATTCCAGGGCTTGCTGGAAACCTACAAAGAAGGGAATGGGCACCTTTTTATCTCCCATTTCTTTAGATATATCTGCAATAAGGTCATTACATGACTCTATCTGTTTCTTCCAGTTCTTTATGAGGGGGTCATTTTCCGTATTTTTTTCACCTAAATGTCTTTGTTCCTTCCTTGTATTAATTTTCTCTTCTAGCAGGTCTATTTCATCTTCTGCGGTCTGGATTTGTTCCTCCAACATCTGTTTTTTTGCCATGGCCTCAGAATATTCTTCCATTTTTTCTAGACTGCTTCCCCGAACAACCGAACCTAAAGCAAGACCTGGTTGAAAAGGGATTTTTGTCCTTCCTCCACCTTCAGCTGATATATGAATATAAACTCTATTGTAGGTTCCGTCCAGGGATCTCTCAGCTATTGCATGCGTCTTTTCAAGATATTTTGTGAGAATCAGCATCTCTTTTTGAGAGACTATTTTCTTCGGAAGCCCAAGTGATAATCCCTCAAGTTTTAGATGGGTCAATTTGATGACTGGCTCTCCTTTTTCGTTCAAGAAACCGATCGATGCAGACAATCCCCCCTTACTATCCAGCCACAGTTCTATTTGTTTATCTTGCCCCTTCACCAGATTTTGATATTTCTTCACGCAAGTATCACTCAGCTGATGATGTATAAACTCGCTCTTTGCTTGGAAACCGCTACCCTTCGCGGCCAGAAAATCACAAAAATTTAGGCTGCTCATTTTTTTCTCCTTGTTTGTGTTTACAAATTACTTGTTCTGATTAGATTACTTCATCTAAAAGACCCTTTCTTCTATTTTTTCCATTTTTATGTGAGCTTCTTTAAAAGAACAATGTACGCTCCTTCGTCTATACTTGTAGGAGCGATGCTTTGGACAATATCGTCGTTGTAATGAATCCAAAACCCATCTCGCTTGATAGTTGATGTATAATGACCCGAGTTTATTGTGCCTCCGATATGAGTAATCCAGCCAATCACGTGATACTTGTCTTCTCCCATCTTTAAACATTCATGTAACCCATGAATTAGCGGGTTACTTTTCTTTTCTCCTTTGGCGGTGATGGTGTTATAGCCGCTCCGCACTACATGAAGGAACAGGTACTCAGAAGAGTTTTTTATTTGGGTGATCTCTTTTTTACACTGATTTATGTCCTCGGGCTGTGTATAGCGGTTAATCATCTCTTGCAGAGCCAAAGGGGAGGTAGAGTCATCTGTATGTATAGTCATTTGCAAATGGCTTGCGGACTCATCACTTAATCGTATACCTTGATTATCTTGAATTGATATGTACATTTTTAAAGGATTCCAATTGAGTTGATCTAGAATAAAATTTAAAAATTCGTGAGCATCTTGCTGTCCGTATAACTGGTCTTTGTTTAATTTCATAATAGTAAAAAAATCGCTTCGCAGATTTTCTATCGTTTCAGTATTACAAATCCTTGTGTTATTGATGAGGGCACAAAGTTCTTTCACAAAGGGTTTGTTTTTCAAAGTATGAATATTCTGGATAAGTTCAGGAACATTTGATACCATTTGAAGGGTCGAATTCATATAGCAGCTATTTTTCAAACTTTTCAACCCTATAATACTAATATCCAATTTTACCGCAGTTCGTATTTTAAGATTAAGATCCATGGTCAATTCTGTACATGAATCAATCGTTTTAAGAACAGCAGTCCGATCGTTCATCCAAATGCTGCTGTTAATTTCTAATCTTTCAATTCCCTTTTCCAAAAGGTGATTGACTTTATCATATAGCCGATGAAGCTTATAAGATTGAAAAATGTTTTGAGATACAGAAGAGAATCGTTGCAAAAGCTGTTTCATTTCCATAGAACATTCGAATTGTAATAAGCCCATTTTCATGAATCGATTACAGAAGTAAATTTGCTCTCGATTCAGATTGGACATATTTTCTTTGACTCCATCCCACTCTTGATCCATTACCGTTTTTGCCAATTTATTCGCCTTAATTGCAATCTTTAAAAAAAACCGTGATTTTTCTTCAAACAATCTTTTTTTATCTTTGATTTCATCTTCTAAAGGATATTCTCTATAGTAGTCTAAATGTAGACCCACCAGCAGTCCATGTTCTTTATTTGCTGCTGCAACACAATCTTGAAGCTTTTGACATTTTTCAAGTGGGTACATGTTTTTAAAATTAGCGATTTGCTCTTCATTTTGAACAAGAGAGTAGCCTTTTAAAGTGAGTTTCTGTTGAATTCCTGGAGCAACCTCCAAGCAACCTAAGTTGATCAAATTTTGGATTTCAATTACAAGCTTTAGGCGAGCATGCGGATCTATAGGATAGAGTTCCATCGCAGCAAAATAATGCTCCCAACTATACTCTTGTGGCCTTTCTATTATTGTACAGGAAACTTGGTCAACCGGAATAATATTCATCATTTTTCCTTATGGTATTCATTAGTTAATTTCTTACATTTCTGAAAAGCTGTTCGTAAATCTGAGCGAGTATACTTGTTTATCGCCGTCTGCTGGAAGAATAATGTTCAACAGCCAGATCATACAGAAATGCGTAAGTCTAAAGTAAATATCAAAGTTTATTTTTTCTTACAAGTATTTATTTAGAAAAAATTTACAGTGAAATAATGTAAGTCCTCAAATAATGGGTCTCCATTATTTGAGGACTTACCAATACGGATCATTAGTGAAGTTAATCACATAAATTACTGTTGAAGAAGGTTTTGTTGATGTCTTACACCGCTACCGCTACCGCGGCTACCATCTGTCCTGGACCTACCCGACGTTCCGTTTAGACCTGCCGGCTTTCAATGCACGAGGGGCTAATTCTTGTTGACCGCTACCACGGTATAGCTGCAGGCTGTTTTTAATGTGGTTTTTCACGTGTAGATATTTAATTCCGTGTCTTCTGCGGCTATACCGCGGCAGCGTAAGCGTCAATTTTACCCATCTTTTTCGAAATTTTCATTTTTTAATATCCTCTGTTTTTAATGCTGAGGAAACATGTTTTTGAACGAGGATGCTCGAATAATTCTTTTAAAAAACCAGTTAGAATGTACAAAGGTTTTGACAGTCTTTATTTCCTTGTCATAACTGATCTCAAAATTGAGTTAACTTCTGCCACATACGTGCTTTTTGTAAACCCTAGCAAGAACGGTTTTAAAATGCTTTTCTTTGACAATGGAAATATTACAATCTATGCCATGAGATTGCTTTCTGTAAGGAGAGTGGAATTTGGAAAAATGTGGTTTTTGATCGCAAATCATTTCGTGAATTGATCCAAAATCTTAAACCAAAAAGGAAGAGAAATCGTTATAAAATAAATTATAATTAATGCATATTTTCATTGATTTATACTCCATTTTTTTAGTATAAATGTGAGTATGAACGCATCTACAACACCTTTAGAGCAACACCTAACTGAAGTTGAATGGCGAAATATCCCATCTCAACGAACAACTCGCTTGATTTAGAAGACAGATTTTTGGCAGCGTGCTGAAAAAGTAGTGGTTGAAAGTGATTAGAGCTTTTATTAGATATTGAAATTCCCAAACTTCCTGAAAAGTAAAGGAAGTTTCTGCGCATTCTCGACGTTCAAAGAATAAGGATTCCAATAAAATCACCTTCCCTGATGATCTTCCTGTCGAAACAATTGTTATTGATTTGAAAGATGAGGAAAAGACTTGTCGTGAGACAGGGAAACCATTAGAAAAATTGGGAAAGAAGTTAGTCAGAAGTTACCTCACAAAACAGGTTTTTACTAAATCAAAGAAATAGTCAGACCTAAGTATGCAATGCCAAACGGTTCTGAAGAAAGTACACCAAGGTAGGCTATATAACATAAGTGTAGGTATTTTTAATGGAGTTATCATGATAAAGTAAAAAATGGGAAAAAAATGAATATCCAGGCGTTCAATCTTTTTTAAGCCGTATTAATTATTTATTTCCTTGCGATGAGGAAAAAGATATTATGCATGAAATTCCTATTTTTGGTGCTTGTAAATGGCAAAAAGAAGGTTTATCTATCCAGGAACCTGCAATTTCTGAACATATTTAAAAGTATTACGATGAACAATATCCTTTTTGGCCAGATAAACGTGTTCGTGAAACTCATTTTCTTTATTTAGTCCCGGAAAACGTGAATCTTAAAAAACTTTATGAGTTAGATGGCTCAAGCACGTACTCTCCTTATATCCATCACGCTACTGATTTAGCAGAAAATGCCTTTTGGGTTTTGCTCCAAGAAGCCTACTTCAAAAACACGCAGTTTATGGGTTGACCCACAAAGCAACGTAGCCTCCAGTTATGGATACACCGCCCCTACAATTTTAGTGGCTGCAATCGCGGAGGTAGCAGCAAAAAAAGTAGCTTTGTGATGTTTCCGACGTTTGGTCGAGATACTGTATGCAAGCCTGAAGGTGAAAAATGGTCTGCCTCAGTCGGGAGTGATTACCTAGCTCCTTTCTCCGTCACAATAGATGACTGTAACTGCCTAATGGATTAGCTGGAATTTATGTATGGATAAAGCATCATAAAGCGAAAGCGAGAATTGTGTCCCCCCTGACACCATTGTAGTCTCTATGGCGCCGTTACTGATGAATTTATAGCTTCTTTAAAGTAAATCATTTTACAGTAGCAAAACGGCTTTTCCTTTCGCGCGATTTATTTATTCAAAACTTTTGCCTTGGTGGCAGGGTGCATCAATTCATCAAATGTTAACTTCCCCAAACAGTATTTTACGTCAAACATAGTGATTAAATTAGTTCAAATAACTTAACCATTTCCATGTTCTAGTTTTACATTAAAGTCTTCTTTAAAAATTTTTCGAAACTCTTTCACTTCTAAACCAAGGGAAGCTGCTATGTCTGAAAATTGGGCCAGTGATAAGTATATTCGCTCTATAGTTGGGCACATTTCTTTTAACGTCTTAACCCAAGTTCACCACTCTTCTGAGAAATTTACTCTTTTTTCGTCATACAAATAATTTAACCAATCGCGTAACCCACTAATTTTCAGCCACATGGGAGTTATGAACATTTTAGCCTCCATT
>JACCRY010000155.1 GCA_013813265.1 Parachlamydiaceae bacterium | reverse complement strand
TGGTAATACCAATGTCTGAGAACGAATCGGCTAACCCTTTATTAGGAAATAAGCTAAAAATCATTGAACTGGCAGAAAGAATTCCAGACCCTCGCAGTGAAAAATTCAAGAAACATCCTCTAACTTCTCAGAAGAACTTATGGAGATAGATCTACATTTGAGACATGCTACTATATATTGAGCTTTGAAATAGATGCTAACTCTTGGCTCACGCAGTTAGAAGTCATTGGGAAGTCGAAAATAATTTACACTGGTCCTTAGACGTTATTTTCAGAGAAGATCACAGTAAATATCGAAATCGTGTAGGGGCACAAAATTTAAGCGCAGTGCGCAAAATGGGGCTGGGACTTTCTTAAAAAAAGTGAATCTATTAAAAAATCTCTCAAAAGGAAGAGATTTCAGGCTTTAACTTCAGCAAAGTTCCGTGAGATAATTTTAAAAGAGTTTTTGTAAAAAGCCCAGTCAGTTGAGAAACACAGGATATGCATGATGATCAGAATGATGAAGCCTTTTATATTCCACTTTTCTTTTTCCAAAATTAACCAGCAAACCAATTAAAACACCCTCGCCCTCTAAATATTACCTCAAACCTCTTTTCTACTTCTATGCTGAGCCCTTTTTCTTTTATTGCTATAAAGAGAGCATTTTTATAAATTGATTCAAGAAACCCCGGGCCAAGCTCATTCATTACATCGAAGCAGCATCCTAATATTGTTTCCGTTAGCTAAAAATATAGAGGCTGATTATTATCATGCATATCTTGCCGTTTGCGATCCTATATATCCTGTTTTCTTGTACTTATTAGGATATTTTACATAAATTTCTACTCAGCTCAATGAAAAAAAACAGACACACTAAAAAAATCCCTAATCGGAATTCCGGGACACAAATCAAAATATTCTATATAATGCAATCGCCCTGAATTCTTAATGAGTGCGAAAACAAGAACCAATTTTAAAAATCCATTTTTAAAATTAACTAGATTACGCTTAAAACACATTGAAACACTTGATAATAAAGTTTTGGAGTTGGAAGGCTTTGTCTGTCAGGGATGTCTCGATGTTGAAGGAAGCGCTTCGTAATTTTCTTGATGCTTTGTAAAAGGGGGCACTAACTATTTCGAGAAAAATATAAATCAGCGGGGGAATAATTTTTTTATATTTTCCTTGCATGTCACTGAGCTTATTTGTATTAATACCTTAATAAGAGGTAATGTTTGTTTTTAAAACAAGAATAAGCGTGCTTTTTTTATGTGTCATATGTCTTATACTCATATTTTCAAAATAAATTAACATTAGAGAAAAATAATATGTACAGTCCTAGGTCAACATCAAGTGGTTCTTATGATTTTTTTAATGAAGAAGGACTTCGGCATCCGGATCATCTCAAAAAAAAGATGGAAACGGACTCTGAAAATTATTCTACATCAAGTGAAGAATGTTATGGTTGTTATAAAAGTATTCCAAATCATGAGTCGTGGCTGAGCAAAATTGATATGAATGAAAAAAAAATTGAACTGAAAAGTTCAAGTTCAAATTCTGATTCAGTGACCATTGAATTTGCAAAAAGTTTATATCCTGGATTTTATCCCAATAAAATTTGCAACAATTTTAGTAAGCAAAATGTTGATTCAAAGATGAATAGTGTTAATTCTATTCAAAAGAAGTTTGCTTTAAAAAAAACACCAGAAATTAAAATAGCAGATAATAAAAATTATATGCTTAACCCCAAACCATTAATTGTGTTAAAAAAAAATTCTTTGTATACATCATTATACCCTAAATCCTTTATTGAAGAAAAAGCTTCTTCTAAAAAGGTAAATGTACAAAAGAATTCTCAGCCCTGGTAATAAATAATTCTTCAGGGTTGAATTCTTTCCCCAATTCTAAAATTTTTGATGCAACAGAACACAATCTCATTAATAGTTGGGAAACCGATCACATATATATCCAGGGGCTATCCGGGTCCTACGATGAGATAAAGATAGTCAAATCAGCTGGCGAGACATCTACTAGTAAAAATTCGGCATGGCTCAGATGAAGGTAACACTTTTTGCGCTAATTAGCCGCTAAGCGGCTAATTAGCGCAAAAAAAGTTACCTTCATCTGAACCAGTGAAAAAAAAATGACATAGCAATCAATTTTACTGTATAACGTTTG
>JACCRY010000004.1 GCA_013813265.1 Parachlamydiaceae bacterium | reverse complement strand
GTCAAGATCTGTATATTTGTTTTCACGGGATTTTGAGGTCATATTTGCTCCTTTGGTATCGATTACCAAAAGAGTTAACAAAATATGAAATTTTTTATCAAGTATTTCTAATTAAAAGCCCCTGGTTGATAAGTTCAGAAATGCCATCATTGCTGATAATGCACTCCGCATGTTTTCGGCAGTCATCTATGATAAGATTCAAATTCAAATAAACTAAATTTGTTAGTTTAACAACAGCATCGTTAGTTATTGTAAAATTTCCTGAAAGGTCTAGATCTATTAGGTTTAATTTTTCTATTCCTTCATTGGTAATTTTTTTATTTCCTGCAAGATTCAAATTTGTGAGACATATATTTTTGATAATACTTAAATTACTAATCGATCTATTGCATTTTAAATTCAGATAATTTAAATTAGTAAAATTTGAAAAAGCAGCATCAGTAATCTTAATGTTATAATTTTCAAAATGATTAAGTCTGTGCGCACATAGATTCAATGATTTTAATTTGGTGAGATTACGAATACCTTCATCGGTTATTTGTTCATTCCCTTCAAGATTTAGTTCAGTTAAATTGATTAAATTATAAACTCCAGAATCATCAATAACTCCATTGCAAAAAAGTTTTAAAGTAATTAAATTTGTTAGATTAGCAATTTCGTTACTTTGAACTAGAGGAGATCCAACGAAATCATGAGAAAGATTTAAATTAAAATCAGCAGAAAGATCTAAATAAATTAATTTTTTAAAATGAGAAATACCTTTAGTGATTTTTTTGTTTGATTGAAGATTTAAGCTTGTAACATTAGTAAATTTTGATGCTAACAATAATAAATCCTCATTTGAGCAATTATCTTTAGTGACAATTTTTGTAACTAAAGGGGTCCAAATTCTGTTAAATGTTTTATCAACAAGAGAAAGAGTATTTTTTGCTTTTACTTCCTTAAGATTGTGAAATATGATAAAAATCACCTCTTCCAAAATTTCCGGAAATAGCTTTGTGTCACAAAGATTAGAAGAGTATACCCCTTCTAAAAAATCAGAACCGAAATTTATGTATGGTGTTTTCAATTTTTACTCTTTAGTTATGCAATTAATTTATTCTATCATTTGTTGGAAATAAGTTCAATAACTTTGAAACAGGTTGTTAGGGAATTTAAGAAAATGGCCTTTTTAACAGGTTTCAAAAAATAACTATTAATTTCCTTATTAATTAAAATTTAGGGACCTATTCTCTCTATCTTTCGATGAGCTAAAGATAAGCAAGCCACATTTAGTTTGCAAAGACTGGGTAAGTAACCCTCTATTACACATAAAAGAAAAGAAATTATTTACAGGGAGTGACAAATGGAAAGCGTTTGGATCAGAAATCCTACCTAAATCTAATGTACCTAAGGAATGCTTCAGTTGCCTCTAAATTAGCCAACATACCTTGTCCATTTAATTCAAATCAATTATTTATTGACACTCATCTTCTAACTTTAATTGGGAAAAAAATTACGAGTAATGACTAAAACTGATGGGCAAAGAATTTTCCCATGTCGATTAATCTGATAAATCAAATTATCGGTTATAATGTTTTTTGCCTTTTTAATCTTGACAAAAATAGTATTTTAAGGACAAGTCTGTTGAAAAGGCAGTATGGGTAGCCTTGTATAAAGAACCAATTTTTTATTTTTAGGAAAGATGCCAGGAAATTAAACCTAACAGCGATGATGAAGAAAATTGTAATATAGAGAAAGAGAAGGATACCGTCAGCCCACGCTTTTAGAATATGGTATTACCTTTTTTTTAAACTATATGAGCTCAGGAGAAAAGTGCTCATCATGGCTGTCAGAAGGAAACGATCGGGATACACTGAGTGGTGATGAATTTGAGCATAATGGTTCTCCAGAGCGTTTATATATTGCTTCTGATGGTAAAGGAGTTAACAGCGCATGTGAGCGACTTGACCGCCATAGGGAATCCAACTCTGGAAAAATCATACTTTTGGATTTATGGTGTGTAAAGAATTTCAGTTAGACATTGATGCGGGCAACATTGAAATCGTATCATAAAACCAATGTTATGATTGTGTTTAATATGCTTGGGCTTGAAAACATCCAATGGGTAGGAAGTAGCGTTAGTTGGTGATAGAAGAAATGATTCAAAAGTCAATACTCGTGGTTTACATAAATCACTATAAATTCAAGCCAAGAATCAAATCACAAAGTTTGCGAGCATAAAGTCCATGATAAAGGAGTCCTTTAGACCCCATTCCAGTCAAAACATAACAGCGTTCTGAAATCTTTTGTAGCAATGGAAGATGCTGGGGACCTGAAACCCGTATCCCTGTACGACAATTAAGTACTTCTGCATCTTTTAGGGATGGATAAAGAAGGCCAAGCTTTGGAAGAATTTCTTGTTTCGCAATTTCCCAATCAGGTTCCCTAGAAGCATACTGTTTTTCATATGTAGATCCCACAAGGCATCGTTTCTTGTCCGGGAGCATGACGCAGTATATATGAGAATTCAACGCAATCGGAAGAGGAGGGAGATCTGCAGGCCACAAAAGCTCAAGAATTTGACCTTTAGTATAGCTAAGTTTGAGGTGGGAAAGTTCTTTTAGCGAGGTACAGTCGGCCCCCATAGCAACAATAATTTGGTCAAACTCCTTAAGAGAGTCTAGAGAATCGATTTTTTGTTGATTAAAAACTAGTCCACTTTTAACGCAATTCAGAAAAAGACCTTTCAGGTAATTTTCAGAATAAACAGTGATTCCATTTTTAATCAAAATCCCAGGTGTAGCCGCTATTCCTGGTATGAAAGTTTTAACTTCATCTGTTGACAACCATTGAACATCATGAGGATAGTTTTGAGAGCAAATTTTAAATTCATCAGCTTGCAAAGGTGAAATCGCAGTTCTCAGGATACCTGAAGTGTCGAATGGCCTGGAACCAAGAGTGTGTTCAGCAGCTTTCAGAAGTTCTAACGTTGCATTATAGCCTTCATAACCAAAGCGATTAAGTTTTGCATGGATTCCGGCAAAAGGATGAAAAAGTCCTGCTGCGACTCCGGAAGCGCCAGATGCAATTCCTTCCGAATCGAAAAGAGTGACTTCAATGCTGTTAGTTTTAAGTTTGTGTTGAAGTAACGTCCAGGCTACGGCTAGACCTGAAAAACCAGCGCCAAGTACGGCAATTTTCATGGAATTATCTGTCTTGAGGTTTAACTGAGTTTGACGAGAAGCTTTTCTGAAGGCCCTTTTCTGACTCTAAAGTCAGTGCTTAGGCGGATAGTACGTTCAATAAAGTTATCCGCAAATCCCTTCCATTTTCGTGCATATTCACGGCCGATCCACTGAATGAGTGCGTCAAGTGGATAATAGAGATCTGGTTTGTAAAAGTAGGAATGAGCTGTTTTTATGACTTCATGGTAAGCAACTGAAGTTTCTAAATCATAGCAATAAAGTTCTTCACTAACGGTATGAAGAAAAGGTTCGAGTATGAAAGTATTCTTAAAGTAGGTTGAGGACATAAAATTAAGAATACCTTCAAGATGAGGATGTAATCCGCTTAATTTCAATAGGTGATCATATAGCTCATGACGATTGGAAATTCCTGTGCGTTTAAAAAGCCAAGGCTTGATGAAAATCTGGGTAAGTTCTCGCATATCAGAAATAATTTGCTCTTTTTTTATTGGTGTGCTTACCTCAAAAATAGCTTCTTGAATCAATTCTGCACGCTTTTCCTTTGTCAATTTGCGGATTTCTGCAATTTCTGCCGGTGTTAAGGGTAATAAAGCCGGTAGGTCAAAAGTTTCAAGTAAAAGGGCACATTTTTTGGGTTCTAGGCTAGCAACTAAGGTTTTTAACCATGAATTAAAGTCGATTTTTTGTGTTTCATTGTCAGACTGAGCATTTAAGTAGGTCTGCAGTTTGTTGGAGATTTCGTCAAAATGGCCTTGACCTATCCCTTTGAGTGGAGCGACTGTTAATTTATCATTTTCCAGTAAATCTGCAATGATGAGTTTTCCTTGGTCTGACAGCCATTTTTCAATGCGTCTTGAGAAACCAAGTACTTGGATCGGTTCACGTAAAACAAAAAGGTCTAAAGTTGTTCGAAAAAATGGTTCAATATTAAATTCTAGTTGACTAGTCTTGTTTGCGGGTTCTGATTTCTGCTGTTTTTTTTGTTGAGGTTCTACAGAAGACGCAGAATTAGAAGAAATTTTACGAACTGAACGAATATCGATTGTTTCTAGTCTTCCATAAATTTTTTCCAATCCATGGCTATAAGAAGCATGAGGAACCAATTCAAATGACTCTGAGGGGGAATTAAAAAAATCTTTTTGTAAAAATGACATGATGCTTGACCGTGAAAAGCTTTCGGTAATGCAACAGCAAAAATCTTTGCTAAGCCTTACTGTAAACTGGTAGAGCTATTTTTACAACTTTTTTCTTTAACTTTTTTATAAAAAATTCTCATTTTTAAAAGTTCGAACAGTTGAAAAGGTGCAATGCTTAAAGCATTTTGTGATAAAATCCGTTTTTTAGCAACTCATATGGGACGTGTAATGTTTAAAATCCTGTCTATTATTTTGCTCTTGGTTGTGGTTATAATACTTGTTGGTTCAAAGAAGACTCATGCTGTCGATCTCGATTTAAATGATCTGCCGGTATCTTTCCAATCACTTGTAGCCGCATCTGAAGCCTTTGAATCTAACTATGCTCTATTCCTATACAAGAAAATTTAATACGTAACTATGCCACTTCTTCTGAGCAAAAGAATCAAATTGTAGAAATGGCTCTGGGTGTGAGGCCATTGATTCATGCTGATCTTATTCCATTGGCCCTCGCATTTCTTTCACATAAAAAATAAGAGGAAGTTTTTTTGGAAAAAAACTTTATTCTAATATGACTTTTGAAGGATTTGTCGACAGGCTCTTAAGTAAACGCCCGATAATGTTCATGACTCAGATGGATGCCTACTTGTTAAGAAATGGGGAACGGGGTTATGGGGGATTCGAAGCAATTGGGGCAGATAAGCAAAAAAAGCCATTAATTTTGGAAGATTGCCTTTCCTATGATGAAATGGCTATTTTAGCAATGATCGATGTCTCTGTGCCAACCCAACCTACTTTATCAATGACGGAGATCGTTATAATAATGCAATAAAACGGAAAAAAGGGGAGTTTTCAAGAGCGTGGAATTTATGTCGGACTGGTTGGAAGTCGTTTCGAATGGCAGGGTTTTATGGAATGGGCCTTATCACCCCTATACAAAACACTTCAGCAAATGGCTATGGGGCACTTGACATGGCAGCCAGTCGTACATTTTTTAATTGACATTATTGATATACAATCACATAATTAGACGTAAGTTGCTGTAATACAGTTAGTTATATTGAGTTTTAAACAAAAATTATTCGAGGTTATATTATTATGTTTAAGAAATTTTTCTTAATATTCACTCTAGCTATCCTATTTGGAAGTTTAAGCCCTCTTTGTTGTCAAGAGGAGCATGAATTTGATACTCACTCAAATGTCACATCACTCAATTTGAGCAAGACAAATTTATGGAAAAGTGACATTTTTAATAACATTTTTTCTTTTGAACAGTTGGAAGAACTGCATATTGATCAAGCACAATGGGCTCCACCCCCTTGGAATCCCAATCGAGCAGACTATTCTGGTTATTTAAAATTTCAAGACCTGCTTAGTCGAGGTCATTTTCCAAAACTTAAAATTTTGAGCTTGGACCATCCTAGCTGTCTCCTTAGAGTGGAACACAATTCTTGGTATAAAGGTATGCTTTTTTATGGTTTCCACTATGTGCATAATCAGTCCTATACTCTCGATTATTCCTTATTTGCACCAAATCTTGAAAAGCTTTCTCTTAAAGGTTTTAATTTTACAAATGAACTTATACGTAAGTATTCTTTACCAGGAAATAACGATTTGAGGGACCTTGCCAAATTATCGTTAACAGAGTTAGACCTTAGCAAAGGAAACTTCGAACCTGAACAAATCGAGCAGTCAAGTTATGTCACGATCAGCAGCTTAGAGAAACTGTCTATCAACGACTCACTAGTAAAAAATTTTAACTTCAAAGTGTTTGCTCCTAATTTGAAGTATCTTTCTTTAAGTTCAACAAATGTGAATAGCAAAGACGTTGCCAATATTTCTCAATTATCAGATTTAGTTTATCTTGACCTTTCTGTAACAAAAATTCCTGCAGGGAGCCTCAAAAAATTAAACCAATTGCCATTATTGCAAGTATTGAAGTTAAGTGGGACTAATATGACGAAAGCAGATTTCAGTTGTTTGCAAAGCACCTTAAAGGATTTAGACCTTTCATATTGTGAAATGTCAATAGCGAGTTTTAAAACTCTGAGCATGCTTACCCAGTTGGAGAAGCTAAATCTCAAAAACCTTAGAAATGATAATATTACAGATGCAGATCGTCTTTCACTTCAGGAAGCTTTGCCTAACTGCAATATTATCATAAAATAAAGCTACTATCTAAATGAGGAGCAGTGTGTGACCAGCCTTTTGAAGTGCGTCTATGGCTTGTTGCCGATTATGTTCTTTGACAAGAACATAATCGGTGTCATAAGTGGATATAGCGAAAATACCTATATTTGCATCTGCTAGGGGAATCGTGATGGAATTCAAAATACCTGTAAGGGAAAATTCAAAGGGACCTTGCAGCTTAAAGCAGCGCCATCCACGATCCGCATGAATATCTGAGGGGATAGGTTCAACTGAACAGACGATTGAAAGCTCTTCCTGCGTAGCCGTGATTGAGTAAAATGGTTCGCTTTGCGCCCATTTTGGAAGAGCCGTTCCTTTATCCATACGGCAGATGGCAAACGTTTCATTCAAGAGAAAGAGAGTTTGTGGGTGGATTATGGGCATGAAAACATCTCCATTTTGATTTTTATGTTGAGTTTATCTATATATTCTAAACGATGTGAGAAAGTCTATTTAGCAAGTCAAACACAAGAAGGTCTTACTGCCCCTTGTGTTTGGCCGCCCCACTAAAGAATTAGATCCTCGTAACCTAATTGTCGAGGTTTTGCCGTTTTCCAAATTTCTTTGATCTGTTCAGATACAAATTCTGTTTTAATTATAATGCGGTAAAGATTAAGGCGTGCGTATTGGACGCTCATTGAAAAATAGCCTTGCTTACCCATTTCATGACCCCATGAGTTTAAAATTTGATAACGCTGTTGCGGTGTATACCCCGTGATGACCATTAAATGCCAACAATCGATGTGATTATATCTCAGCGCATCCTCACGATTTAAAGGCCTATTCTCATTATAAAGAGGCTTATCATAAGCGTAAGTAGCATCAAAAATGCCATCCCCATCATGCTTCCCGATTCGTACGTCTGAAGCAACTAAAAGAGGATGTCCCTTATCTAAAGATTGATCGATTAGATTAAGAATATCGTCCATCTTAACGTTGACATAGCGATGGGCTGACCCTTCAATAGTATTGCGGTACCGATCTGCTTCAAAAAGAGTGCCATAATCTTCAAGCGGGTTATTTCCTAATTCAATGTAATCCTCCGAATGATACTTGACATATTCGGACGCGAATTGTAGCGGAGTTATTTCAGCTATTTGGTCAATATGCCCATCTCTTCCAACCCAATCAAACTTGTTAGGAGGGACTCCTAAATTTACAGCAAGAATTTTATAAATATCAGCAATCATACAATTAATGTCCCCTTTACCTTCCCTGAGATCTTGGGCACAAAAACGTAGGTGTGTATACAACGCTCTATTCAAAAATTTTGTACTTTTCATGGAGAATGAATGAGGCATCGAATCAAGAGGAGCCAATCCATACTTATTGACGATATTAGCAAACCCACAAGTTTCTCCTCCTTCTTCAAAGGGCTCCTTTAACATTCTTTTCATTTCTTCGGATCTTAACGGGACTTCCTTGAGCTGCACAATTTTATGCAAAAAAAGATTTGCCTTTTCAAGCTTATCATAAAACATAAAAAAGGCTGCAGAAAACTGAAAAGACGGGGGGAGGTTGTTATCACGAATAAAGTTAATACTTAAAAGACTTAAGTTGGCATACACCCAACAAAAGGAAGCTTCTCCCTGAGAGGTAGCATTTACTTGGGGCTGAATCAACTGAGAAAAGACATGATGCTCTCCTTGATTTTTTCCTTTAGAAACTTCTAAGGACCCCTTCTCCCTAACTTCCTTGAACTGAATCTCATGGTTTCCGTTTAATCGAATAAATTCCTCGTGGATTTCAGATAATTGCTCATGGTTGAGAGGGCTTGGCGTTGATGGACAAATAGCAGAATGAGAAGTGACATCAGGTGTCGCTCTATAAGTGACTTGAAATGCAGATTGCATTAATTTTCCTTCTTGAATTGTTTGCTGAACTTTGGATCAAGTCTATGTTATTTGCTTAATGCCCACAATGCTTTATCTCTTTTGCAGCAATTCCTGTAACTTTTCATAATGACGCCAAATATAGTCCATATTGAGGTCTCTTATGCCGTTGAGAGCTTTATTTATCGTGCTAATGACACAAAAGACTTTCGGAATGTATGTAGATTGAAAAGGCGAATAAGCTCCCTTTCATCGTCAAGAACTTCGAATAATCCCTTAATTTTCAATGGGTTAAACGGTAAAAAAGAAAAAAGATAAAATAGCGTTTGCATGAAAAAGGCACGATTGTGTATGTTATAACTATTCCGCAGTACGGCAACGATGCAGTGTGAATAAAGCGAACTCAGATTCGTTTGGTAAAAGTTGTTTTGACAGCACAAGAGAGACAATGTGCAAGCAATATGAAGCTTGTGCGAGACATGCACTCGATCAAAAGAGTCTATGAATCGCGATTAATGAAATGAAAGTTAAGCAATTGCCGCTTTCAGATTTTCAGAATTTTTTTTTATTGAGAATTTGATCTTGGTTCAGATTGAATGCTGACGGCGT
>JACCRY010000051.1 GCA_013813265.1 Parachlamydiaceae bacterium | reverse complement strand
AGGATACTCTTGAAGGATAGTAGGTCACGCAAGACTATGCGTGAGAGGGTAAAGCTAAAAGAAAACTACTATCAGATGCAACCCGTTGATAATCAATATGTTGCTTAGCTTGATGCCTATGCGGTAGTCGGCGACAGAGTAAGTGTCATTTCTACCCATCCGAGTTCTCAATAATCTTTGCGCCCTTTCCGACTTTTGCTTCTTCTAAATGACATGTTTTTGCACTAATTATTTTTTTAAACACAGATGCACGGGATTAGAAACGTTACATGAAGCTACTTGCCTGAGCACCTTATCGCTTAACTAGACTACTTAGTACATTGAACTCAGAAATTGGATAGATGACGCTATTCCAAATGAGGATTTAGCCCTTATGGGCAAATAACACAGAACAGTTTAACAAAATCTCAAGTTAGAACATAACAGAGTGATTTCATGTGTTGTTATTTACTTTGAATTGATTTAATGTGAAAGTTGTGTTATATATTAAAAGAAAAAAACAAAAGGAGGTAAATAGGAATGGACCCATCAAATTATAATGATAATATCTTAAGCAAAGTTTCTTTAGCCACAGGAATTGTATGTGGAACTGTGTTAGGCTACACACTAAATCCCGGCGGTGAATTTTTAAACAATGCACTCATTGCAACGAGTTGTGGCGTTACGAGAGCAGCCTGTAAAATCATTTTGGATGACCCAATCATAGAACAGCTTATGAGTGACGTTAATGCGGCACATAACGCACAAAGGATTGTTGAAATCAATGGCCTTTTAAAACGGAAAAAAATTTATCATCTATTTTATCAAGGAAATTTAGGCTTTGGGATCGGAATCGCTATTGGAAATGGTGTGACAGCAGCATCACTTTTAACAGGTTTTTTTAGTGGTGTTTTAGTTCATGCAGTTGGGTTCTATGCAGAGATGCTCCCTGTTTTAGCTTTTGCCAAGCCTTTAAAATTTGAATATGATGTGCAGGGGCATTTAATTACTTAATCCTCACAAAATTGAAAACTAAAATCACGCCACGGGCGACTCCCTTGGAAGATGGGATTCGCAATATGGAAATACACCATGGAGTCATTTTCAATTGTTCCACCGTATATATAGAGGATAGAAAATGATGTTGCAAGACACACGTCCCTTTTGCTGGATATGTCATCGACCTAAAAGTACTTGTTTTTGTGAGACATTGAAGCCTTTTACAACTGCCAAGGCCAGATTTTGTTTGCTTATGCATCCCCACGAAGCTAGACAACGCACCGGAACAGGAAGGATAACTCACTTGCTTTTGCGGAACTCCGATCTTTTTGTCGGTATCGACTTCACTCAAGATGAAAGGATCGCGGCTTTGCTCACAGATCCTAATCTTGTGCCTATGATTCTATTTCCCTGTCCTGTAGCCACAGCTCTGGTTGGAGCTGTTAATAAAGCAAAGGCCGATGGGCGAATGCCACTAATCTTTGTTCTTGATGGCACATGGTATACTGCTCAGAGAATCCTTGCCAAAAGCCCGAATTTGAGTGCATTACCATGCGTTTCCTTTGTAAGTTCTCGACGTTCACGTTTTCGTTTCAAAAAACAACCTAAAGAGCACTGCTTATCTACGATTGAAGCTGTTGACGAATGCATTGCAATTATAGAACCTGAAAATATCGAGCGCATTTGTCTTATGCAAGCATTCGATACTTTCGTTGAAAAGCAGCTCAGTTTTATTCAATGAAAGGCAGAGTTCAATTAAAAACTCCAATCTATGGGGCCCTGCTGCGTCACAGCAGAATCAGTGTATTAATGAATTCCGAAAATTATTCAACTGCTTCGAGACGCAGCAGGTATAGATTAGGCTTTTAAACTGAGAAATACATGACTATTTCGCACGCAAATGGCGAAAAGTCTTGACTTTTCGCCATTTGCGTGCAAAATAGTCAAGCATGGAACGCTTTCAAAAAAAACAAATTAAGCATGATCTAGAGAAAAAAATGGTTTTAATAGCTGGCCCACGCCAAGCAGGTAAAACGACATTAGCCAAGCAGATTGCAACAGAATATTCTTCTTCTTTATATCTTACATATGATCGAAGTGCAGATCGAGAAATCATTTTCAAGGAATCGTGGCTTCCATCAGTTGAGCTATTAATTCTCGCTGAAATCCATAAAATGCCAGAATGGAAAAATTATTTGAAGGGTGTTTACGATACAAAGCTCCCAAATCAAAAAATCCTTGTAACAGGTAGTGCTTGTCTTGAAATTTTCAAACAAATAGGTGACTCATTAGCAGGCCGGTATTTTTTGCATCGCCTTTTGCCCCTATCACCAGCAGAGTGCTGTAAAGTAAATGTCCCATATACGATTGATCGATTTTTAGAACGAGGGGGGTTTCCGGAACCTTTTTTGACTGAAGATCCTGTCGATGCTAATCGATGGAGATTACAGTACATAGAAAGTTTACTCAATATCGATGTTCTTGATTTTGATGGCATCCATAGTCTGAAAACAATGCGCTTGATTTTTGAGATGCTTCGTGAGCGAGTTGGATCACCAATTTCATATAGTTCAATTGCTGAAGATGTTTCTGTTTCCCCAACAACCGTAAAAAAATATATTCAGATTTTAGAGGCCCTTTATATCGTGTTTCGCGTGACACCTTTTTCTCGTAACATTGCACGCAGCCTGCTTAAGGAACCAAAAATTTATTTTTTTGACACAGCTCTTGTCAAAGGGAATGTAGGTTTAAGGTTTGAGAATTTTGTGGCGACTTGCTTACAAAAGAATTTGTTTGCAAAAGTTGATAGTTTTGGAGAAAAATATTCATTAAGTTATCTACAAACAAAAGAAAGAAAAAAAGTTGATTTTGCGCTCATTTTTGAAGAAGAAATACTTTCTATGGTTGAAGTTAAGTACGCAGATGATTCAATCTCATCCGGGTTGCATTATTTTCAAGAGAAATATAATATCCCTGCACTTCAGTTGGTTAAGGAATTAAAACGAGAGCGCATCGATAAAGGGATTGAAATTAGGCGCGCAGATGATTATCTTAAGTCACTTAGTTTATAAATTATTTCCAGTCAATATTCCAGTTACGCTTATTTTCAATCTTGCAAAAAAGGATTTTAATCTCCTTGTAGAGGCTTTAAATTTAAATAACATTGCTTTTTTTATCTGGTTCTGCTAAATTAATCAAAAAGTAATTTTATTTAGAGGTAAAATGTTATTAGATTCAGTGAATAATCAACAAGATCCTATTCAATCATATGTTGCATTAAAGGGAAGATGTGCTCAAGATCCCTCACATGTTATATCCCAGTTGATGCAGTGCTCAGCGTGTAAATGGACAACATATTGTAGTGTAGATTGCCAAAAAAAAGATTGGTTTAAACATAAAAAAATCTGTAACTTTCTACCTAAGAATACAGAGAACCTTGTGAATATAAATTATAGATCATTGATAAAGCTTGTGATTCCAACAGTTAAAAATACAAACTTTAAATTTGAACCTGTTGATATCTCATCAGAAGAATTATATCTTCAAAAATCCCTAAATAATCTAAGTAAGATGAAATGTTTAGATTCAACAAACCTAGCAATTGGCGTTGGAGGTTTCTGTACACTAGATTTGGCTTCTGTAAGAGAGAATATTCAGTACATTCTTATGGTTGATCCTTCTGTTTACACTGAGATTTTCTGGAAGAAAATGGTTCCTATTATTCAAAATGCAGATGATCGTAAGGATTGTGAAAAAAAAATTCATCAAAACATCATTAAATGTATACAAACATATGGCCATTTAAATGAAAAAATGGACGAGCATTATATTTCTTTATTAATTAGAGGAACATCTTGGCTTTCCACGGAGCAGCGTTTTTCACGCATCCAAAAAATTTTTAAGGATAATCATTTTGCTTTTCTTCGTATGGATTTAATTGATACTGTGGCTTGTAGCAAAGTTCAGTCATTTCATGAAAGTCATGGAATAATTGCGGACATTATGTATATTTCCAACGTTATAAATTTGATTCACGCAGAAGATTTAAAGAAAATTGGTCGTTCATTATCAATGCTAACAACTGAAGAAACAATTTTTATAGATACAGAGGAAGAGGAGTATAAAATTACTCCTAATTTAGCTGAAAGATTTTGTTACCTAAGTGATTGTATTTGTTTTGCGAGCAATTACGACATTAAATCGCTTCCACAGTTAAAACTACGAATTAAAGAAAGAGGAGATAGTATTGAAAAATTTTATCCAATTATTAAACTGGCTGGTCAAATCGATTCTAACAAGCTATTTTATGCATTTGGAATTTTTAGAGATTATTATGAACAAGAAGAAATGGAAAATATCGATACTATAGTGCAAAAAATAGCACCAAAGAATGCTTCTGAAGAGAATATTGATCTATTAACGTTAAAAGCACTCTATCCACGTAATTTCAAAGTTTTATCCTAGATCCTCTAATCTGAGGAGGGTGACTATTTAAAGATTGAAATTTGGCCCGCAGATGAGTATCTTAAGTCACACTCACCTTAAACAGAGCCTTTTAATGTCATTGTCCACATCAAAAAAAGAATGTTCTTTGTGTACTGCGCATCCAGATCTTCTTGCAGCCATTAAGTTTGCTTATGAACCGTGTGGGATGATTTGCGAAAATTTTGAGAAAGAAGCTGAAAGCGAGGAGTACGCGGCATCTGTATTTAGAATGAATGACAGGCGCATTAAATACCGAATAGGAAAGGTCACCCCTACGAAAATTGGGCAATTTGTAACATTATGGAAACGGATTGGAGACAGCGTCATTTTACCTCATGATTTAGCTGATGAAGTTGATTTATTTATTGTAAGCGTGCGTAATATTCATCATTTTGGGCAATTTGTGTTTCCAAAATCCGTTTTGTTTGAGAAAGGAGTAATTTCAAAAGAAGGAAAAGGCGGAAAACGTGCCATTCGAATCTATCCGCCTTGGGAGACCACTGTCAGTTCGCTGGCCACAAAATCGCAAGCATGGCAGGTGAAATATTTCTTTGAAATCTCTGAGAATGGTAAGGTTGATTCTAAGAAAATAAAGACATTATTTATGGGTGAACCATGAAGTTATTGGGTAAAAAAGCTATTGTCACTGGAGCCAATAAAAGCATCGGAAAAGCTAATTCTTTTTTTGATTTACGTGTTGAAACCTTTGAGTACCTTCTCAAAGCTGGTGTAGTGGCGCCAATGTTACTTACACAGATCACTGCAAAGCATATGATCCAAGAAAAAATATCAGGTAAAGTCATCAATATATCTTCGATTTCAGGAATTCGTCCCTACCCCAATCGAGTGGCACACTCAACTGCAAAAGCGGCTTTAAATATGCTCACTCAAAGTACAGGGCTTGAGTTAGCTCAGTATAATATTCGCGTGAATGCCATAGCTCCAGGTGCAACACCTTATGATGAATCGACAATCTATGAAACTTCTGTGGTGGGAGAGATCCCCTTAAAAAGGGCGGGCATGCCCAAAGATCATGCTAGCGCGGCTGTTTATCTAGCCTCAGACGATTCTCTGTGGGTCACAGGACAAATTTTAGTAGTGGACGGTGGTCAATCTTTATCGTTAGTGTAGCTAAGACATCATCGCATTTAAATAGTCGCTGAGAGGCTGTGAAAAAAGTGGAAAGATGCTTCAGTTGGCTGAAAAGTTGCATCTGACGCACTTCTCTCCTCGGTCGTAGCTATGGCTACGACGTCGTCAAGAATTGCATCAGCTGCAACTTTCGCCTAACTGCTGCATTATTTCGAATTTTTTCACAGCCTCT
>JACCRY010000036.1 GCA_013813265.1 Parachlamydiaceae bacterium | reverse complement strand
TTTGTCAAGATCTGTATATTTGTTTTCACGGGATTTTGAGGTCATATTTGCTCCTTTGGTATCGATTACCAAAAGAGTTAACAAAATATGAAATTTTTTATCAAGTATTTCTAATTAAAAGCCCCTGCAGTTTGCTCCATGAACAATCAAAGTAAGTGCCATTGAATCACTTTCATTCTCAATTGCGAGAAATAAAGGAGCAACTTGAGCCTTTGTTCCGATGAGATCTGGATTTGCACCACCTTCTAAGAGAGTTCTTGCACCCAATATAGATTGATGTTTACATGCATAAAGAAGGGGAGTGAAGCGTTTATGGTCATAATGGTTCAAGTTGGCTTTTTTCTGAATGAGCAGTTTTAGATTGTCTTCCTTATTACCTTTGATGGCATAAAATAGTGCCGTTCTTCCATGATTATCGACAACATCTACATCATCTGATTGGTTAAGGATAGACGTTAGAAATTTTGTGCTAGCATACTGAGCGGCAAGGTGCAAGATTGTTTGTCCTTGATGATTTTTGCAAACTGTTGATGCTTCGTTAAGGGTAAATGATAAGTTTGCCCTTGTTAACAAATGTCCATAAGTATCTTTATTAAAAGTATCTTCAGTATCGTGTTTAAGTTTATTGTTCTCGTTTGAGCTTGTAAGAAAATCTCTGATGACAGAAGCAAATTTTTCCCCTTTATCTATGTGAAGGAGCAGTTGAATAGGAGTTCCGTTGATTTTTTGCTTTTTATGCTCGATGCAAATTTTTTCATGCAGGTCAAATTTTTCTAAGGAAGCTCTCATTGTCTGAGTATCTCCATAGTGTAGTGCATCTAAAAATGTAGTGATATTCTTTTGGTAGGAAGCATTGGGTTCACCAAGTGCGACATTTATTGCATCGGTGTAAATTAAATTAGGATCTGTAAGAACATAACCAGCTTTAATTAATATACCGACGCAATGTGTATGCCCTTGTTGACAGGCTAAATCCAATGGGTTCATTTGATTGTAAGTGCGCTTATCGAATGATTTTTGTTTAAGAAGCTCAATAATGACTTCATATTGTCCTGAATAACTTGCTATGAGCAAAGAAGTCAAACCTCTTTTTGTCGCATATTCTAAAGAGGCGCCACTTTGAAGTAGGTGGAGGAAAGCTTGAGTTTGATAGTTTCTAACAGCTCGAATAAGAGCCATATCGATAAATTTTTGGCAATCGGGTTGTTGAGTCAGGATTTGTAAAATATGGAGATCATTTTGAAGGGCAGCTAAGTAGAAAGCTTGTAAAGTCAGTTGCACTTTTTGTTCTAAGAGATAAATGACAATCTCTTCTGCTTGTAGGCGAACCGCATAGTCAAGAGGGGTAAAACCCTCTGCATTCTTTACATTTAGATCGGCACCATGCTCACTTAGGGCCTTCATGATATCCAAGGATCCTATTTGAGCGGCCAAATGTGCGGGCGTCGTCCGCTTTTGATCTAGAATTTGATTACTTAAAAAGGGAATTTCTTTATGTAAATCTAGCATGAACTGAACTTGATCTAGGAGGCCAGCTTCAATGACAGCATAGAAGAGATGTCTATCGAGATAATGTTCCCTAAGCGAACAGTGTTGATTCTTCATCTGCTCTAAAAGTAGCCTTAAAATACGCTTGCTACCATTTTCTGCTGCGATATAGGCAAGAGTTTTATTTCCTTCTTGAATTAATGGCTGTAATAAATCTTTACTATCAGCGATGAGAGTCCTGAAAAGATCAATACCGTCTGATTTAGCAAGGTAATTGATTATTCTCCAATCATTCGAACCTATAAGATCGTGTATATTTGCTCCCATTGGAATCAAAACATTGAGAATGACTTGTTCATTTCCAGCTTCAACAGCTGTTAACAAGCATCGTTGCAAATCCTCATAAGTGAGATCGAGTTTTTGGAAAATTTTCCACACGAGTGGACGGTAGCGGATTTGTAATAATGGTTCATAATCTTTGATTGCATTTTTTTTATATAGTTCATTAATGACTTGCCATAAACCCATCGCACAAGCAAGGCTGAATGCACATTCTCCATTCAAGTTTTTCTTCTGCAAGAAACTGACTTTTTTACAACTCGCTATAAGGATATTTGCTATAGAGATATTGCCATTTCGAATAGCTATATGCAGAGGGGTATCATGAAAAGAATTTTTGTAATGATAAGGATTTTTCTTCTTTGCTAAAAGTCTATACACCTGAACAGAGCTTTCCTTTGTCGCAGTTTCAAAGATTTGATCGGAAGGGATAATGTGCTCTAATAAGATTTCAAGAACAGGTACACATTGCCGCTTGATGACGATTTCTAATGCAGTTAGACCATCCTTTCTTTTGGCTTTAGGGTCTGCGCCCAGTTGAATCATTCTTTTGATCAGATCAGCCGAGTCTAGTTCACAAGCAAGCATTAAGGGGGTTCCCTCTTCCTCTCCCATCTCATTGATGCATAATGAATTTACATTGCGACTCCTCAAGAGAAAGCTGATGATTTCAAAATCTCCCTGGTGTAGCGCACAATGAAGAGGATTATATCCCTCTAAAGTCGTATGAAAAGATGCCCCATAAGAAAGTAGAAGCTTTACAACTGCAAATTGGTTATGTTGAATCGCGACAATTAAAGGAGTAGAACCATTATGGCTTCTGGCATTGAGGTTTTTTTCAGAATCTATTTTTAAAAGAAGACGTAAGTTTTTGAGAGATCCACTCATGGCAGCATAGTGAATCGGCAGATAACCATGCAAATCCTTGCTCGAATAAGAAAGGCCCAGACTGATTAAAGATTCCATATATAAGGGATCGGCTACTTGAGCTGCAAAGTGTAGAAGAGTTCTTTCATTTCTATCTGGATGAAGATTTTTCATTTGATCGATGAGCGAGAAAAATTCGTCTGAGTCATCATCAAGAATCGCTTGCTCTATCCTTATTCTATTTTCTATATCCTCCGGATCTTCTTCATTTCTTAAGAAAAGTAAAGATTCCATCCACTCATAATTGTCAGAGACTCCGGCAGGAACATCCTCAAACATCAAGCGAAATACAGCATTTTGTTTATCCCCTAGGTCGTTCCACGATTCAGGGGGAAGAGAAATCATTTTTGACCAATGGTCTCTCAGAACCTGTGAAGCTTTTGGGGATGATTGAATAGTCTGGACTTTCAAATCCATCCCACAACCCCCTACTATTCTCTTTCCTTGTTCCACTTCGTCAAAAGACATTTGTGACTTAAGGCGAGTGTCAGAAAGGACCACCGGTTTAGTGAATATAGGTCTAGATTCTTTTAGAAATACATCGTGGATTTTTCTAAGGAATGGATGAGCAAGGTCGATATAATCCATTTGCTTTTGATTTTTTTTATAAGCCTTAATCCAGTCGGATGCTTCTTCGAAGATTTGATTTGCTAAAGTTAATGACATTTCCTGAGATATTTTTTTAATATCTTGGTTTAATTTGTGTTTTACTTTTTTAATGATTCTTTGCACCGGTGGACTAAATGAGGAAATAATATCTTCATAAATTGCATTCGATAATGGTTTTACGCATTCGTTTGTCCATCTCGGTTCGATGTTTTTTATTGAAAGAGGAGCAACAGACTCTGTACCTAGTTTGAAAAGGTGGTGAAAGAGGTAAGGAAGTGAGTAATCCTCAGCCCATTTTTTGACTATTTGCTGGGGATTGTATCTAGGCGTTTCTCTGAAAGTCTTTTTAACAGGAAGGTGGGGGAAGATAGAGGGACAACCTTTTATATCCATACTTTCAAATGCAGGTAGAACAGGGATTTTCCGATGTTTTTTAAGAGTAGAAAAATAGCCTGAAAAAAAGTTGATTACAGAGAGCATGGAGAAGTAAGTACGGCAAAGAGGCATTTTCACCATGTGCTCATGAATTTGAT
>JACCRY010000001.1 GCA_013813265.1 Parachlamydiaceae bacterium | reverse complement strand
CATTTGCGGGCAAGTTCTAACACAAAGCCGTTTTGTTTAACCGCAGCTTCGGCAACATTTTGTCTGTAAAAAAAGTCCCAATCTTCAAAACTCCAAGTGGCATATTGAAGTGCAAAGCCATTTTGTTTGACCGCAGCTAAAACAATCTCTTTATTTCCACGAAAATTTTGACTAGCATATTGAAGAGAAAGACCGTTTTGTTCGACAGCTGCTTTTATAATATCTTTATCCTTTAGACACAAATCAATAAAAAACGTCATCCTCTCTTCACTTTTGCATTGAAGAATGAGACCATTTTGTTTAGCTGCGGCTAAAAGAAATTCTCTATTTTCTCTAAGATTCTTACTGGCATACTGAAGGGCAAGGCCATTTTGTGCAATAGCAGCTAAAACAATTTCAGTATAAAAAAGATGGCTTTTATCGACATATTGAAGGGCAAGGCCATTTTGTCTAATTGCAGCTAAAACAATTTCGGTATTGAAAAGATGGCTTTTATCGACATATTGAACGGCAAGACCATTTTGTGTAACAGCAGCCATAGCAATTTCATTGCTTAGTCGAGAGGCCCCTCCAGCATGTTGAAGTGCAAGTCCGTTTTGTGTAACAGCGGTTAAAATAACTTCTTTATTGTCATGAAGGCTTTTATCGGCATATTCAAGAGCAAGCCCATTTTCAGTAAGAGCAGCCAACACAATTTTTGGATCTAATTTTAGGCTTTCGTCTGCATTTTTCAGCATAAGACCATTTTGCGTAACAAAATTCAAGACAATTTCCTGAGCGGCATAACGAAGCGCAAGACAATTTTGTGTAACAGCAGCCATGGCAATTTCAAGATTTTTTTTGAAGTTTTCATGTGCATATTGAAGCAAAAGGCCATTTATTTTTACAGCAGCTAAGGTAAAATGCCTATCATGAAATAATTTTTTATCAAGAAATTCTAGCACTAAGTTGTTTTTACGGATCGCTTCCAAAATAAAGTCCCTATCTTCTTTGAAATTTTCATTGGCGTATTTGAATGCCTTGTGATTCAAATGAATCGTAGACAAGACAAATTTTTTGTCTTGTTTAAGTCTTTCATGGGCGTATCCAACCGCATGAACATTTTGAGTAGTCGCTGCAAATACAATTTTAACATCTTCTCTCAAACGCATAGAAGCATGCTCTAAAGCCAAACCATTTTGTTTAACTGCTGCCACGACAACTTTTTCGACCCCTCTCAAATAAAAATCAGCAAATTGCAATGCCAAGCCATTTTGTTTAACTGCTGCCACGACAACTTTTTCGACCCCTCTTAAATATAAATCAGCAAACTGCAATGCCAAGCCATTTTCCCTAACGGCTGCTAAAACAATTTCTTTATCGTCATTGTTATCGTTTAAAGTATATTCAAGGGCAAGGCCATTTTGCACAACAGCAGCTAAAACAATTGGTTTATTTTTCAAATGTGGAAGAACCCACTGAAGCGCAAGACCATTTTGTGTAATAGCAGCTAAGACAATCTCTTTATCTTCCTTAAGTTTCTTACTGGCATATTGAAGTGCACAACCATCATGCTTAAAAGCTATTAAGAGTATTTCTTTATTTTCACAATTTTTTAAGAGAGGATTCTCTTTCAAGACTATTGTCTTCAAATTAGGGGCATGAAGTCTTAGCGTTTGTAGATGGTTACAATAGCTAATATTGCAATGTTCTAGCTTTGGAAATGTTAAATCCCCCAAGAACCACCCTTTGATTTCAGTAATTCCTGTTGCCATTAAACAAAGATGCTTTAAGTTAGGGCACAAACTATGAATTTTAGATAGAGCCTCATCATCAATCTTTGGACAATAACTGAGATCAATATACTCTAATCCAGCATGAAGAAAAGGAGTTAAAAGGGTGGCGTTAAGCGCTAAGTTATAGTTGAGAATTAAAACCTGAGGGGCTTTCTTTAAGGGTTCCATTGCCAGTGCCAATGCCTTAAGGAGGGTCGTTTGTAAGCTAATGTCATCTGCAAATTCTTGAAAGCTGGCTTGAATTGTTATTTCCCCAAGACGGGTAATGATTGCTGCATGGTCAAATTTTTTCAGCAGAGAAGCGAAA
>JACCRY010000251.1 GCA_013813265.1 Parachlamydiaceae bacterium | reverse complement strand
CTCATTTCACAGGCAGCGCTGGGCACTCTTTATTGAAACCCATGGTTCCCAGTTAGACCAAGCAGTGAAAATTGCCGAATTTTTTACTCAGAATCAAGCGAACTACAAAACAGACCTTCGATCACATAATCATCAAACCAAACTTGTAGTTCAAGCGTGTTTTGATTTTCTCAAATTTTATCGAGAAAATAGAGAAAATTTGTTAACGGATATATCGAATGTACTGGGGAGCCATCTCGATGTGGATAGGGAAGATACAAGCATAGAATTTGGCGAAGTAAAAACTGAATATTCAGAGACACAGAAAAGCGAGGTTGTACTAGAAACAGGCCTAAAAGACCTCAACCAAAACATTGCTCAAACGCAACTCAGAAGCAAGAGAGGGGCTGTCGCAGACGATGAAGAGATCAAATAATTGGATCTTAAGCAGAGTCCTATGAACATCGAGCTAAGCAATACCCTTTAGCAATATCACTAAAGTGCATGGAGGAAAATTTAGCCGTTTATGAAGATGATGATAGCATTTATTTTAAGCCTAAGGCTAGCACAGCGTAAAGTTTAAATTTGAGGGTTATTTTTTAGCTTTAGAAATTAAATATTTTATTTTATTTCATTTATTCATAAGTTACACTGCTTTAAAAATGAGGGGGTAATGAAGGAATAAAAGAGAAATACAATGTAAGACTTACTTTTGATGAGAGAAAGATGCTGTTTGAATTAATTGGAAAAGGCAGAGCAAACAAGAGAAAGTTAAACTTGCGTTCGCATTCTATTAAAAATGGATTGTGCAGAAGAAGGTGAAAACTGGACTGATTACGAAATAGCAAAAGCTCTTTTGTTATCACCAAGCACAGTCCGAAATACTCGAAAAATTATGGTAGAAGAGCGATTGGAGAATACCTTAAAAAATGAAATCCCCCGGATAGCAGGAAGAAAACGAATAATTCAAGGAGAGGAGGAGGCTTATCTTGTGGCCTTAGTTTATAGTGAAGCGCTAGAGGGACATTGCAAATGCTGCGTTTATTAGCGGATAAGATGGTTAAGCTTGGGTATGCTGAGGTGATTTCACATGTAACGGTTCGAGATGCTTTAAAAAACGAAATTAAGCCATGGCAAAAAAAAGAGTGGTGCATCCCACCAAAAGCCCATGCAGAATTTGCCTGTCAAATGGAAGAAGTGTTAGATATTTATAAAAAAGCTTATGATCAAAACACCCTGTAGTATGTATGGATGAATCAAGCAAATAACAAAAGAGGTTAGAGAGGGGTGTTCACAGATAAAAATGAAGATTGATTCTTAATGAATGCCACATCCCCTTCATTTTCCCCACCCTAAGTTATATTACGCTTTCTACAGTTAAATAACGGATGAGGGGTTCAATTGTTTGTTATGTGTGAAAAATCATATTTAAGTTTGTGTTTAGTCGATAAACTATTTTTCTTCCTGTTCCACCTTCTGTAACTAAAACCTCTTTTACTGTAAGCCCTTCGAGATCTCTAAGAGCTTTTCGGTTTGAAACCCCCGTAAGAGTTCGTTAAATTTTTTCGATCGTTCTACGAGTAGAAAAATGTCGTCAGGGTCACCTTATTTGATGCATAGCAGAATTTACTCAAAAGGGTGTTTTAGCAATTTGTCAAACTTATATTGGCCTCATACACTCAATTTGTGCATAGATTTGGATCGTTCATCTCGGACTATTTTTGGCCATTCGAATATGAATAATTTTTTGTTTGTATAATTCAAAACAATTTTATTATAGATGTCAACACTATACTTATAAAAAACACAACAGCAGAGTAAACTACTACCTCGCAATTCCATTCTAAATTTATGATTTAATTACAAAAAAATGAAAAATTAGCAAAAAACATTTTAATAGAATTAATTTTAAATTGTCAAAATTTTTAAGTATCTCATTAACTGTTACAGTAATTGCGGGAAGAACTTTAATTAAACTTGTCATTTATATAAAAATAAAATTTAAATTCATAAACTTTTACATTAGGAGAAGGCGGGTGGACGATTATGTTTTACGTTATAAGAATTTAGATCAAAACAAAAAGAGTAAATTAAATTAATGTAATTTTATTGTTTATTTTATATAATTAAGTTAAAGTTCAATCTCACGTTGTAAATTTAAAAAATTTTCCGCCCGTTACCCTATTAATTTTTATAGGTTTTTATGGAAATTAATTATGATAAAGTTGTTTTTTTCAAAGATAACACTTCTCTAAATAATTTCAACTATAAAGCAAGATATACTAATATTGATAATCAGGGAAAAGATGATGGGCACATAATAATCATAGAAAAAACAAGCAACCTTTTCTATCTAGTAAACCAAATATTTCAGGATAAAAAATACAGTTCAATATCGGTAGCAAAGTCCCTAACTAAAGAAAATTTTTATATTCTTGAACACACTACAGATAATGTAGCTAAAAAAAGTCAAGTTGAGGAAAAAAATCCACGTTTTGAAAAGTTTAATAAGATATTTAATGAGGCTATTAACACAAGAAGTAATCCTTCTTTTATTTCTAATAAATTAGATTCAAATTTATCAGAAATATCAGGAAAAACTAAAAAGCCTGAAATTATACAAACAAAAAGGAAACGAGAGAGCTTAGAGTCGAATATATCAGAAAAATCTATGATTCAAAAAAGTCAAAAAACATTAACAGTAAATGATTGGTTAAATGAATTAAACGTAGATCAAAAAATATTAGATTCTTTAAAAAATCTTTTTCTTTTCCTCTCTCCAGTAAGCTTAATATTGAATCTGAAACCAGACTAAAGGAATACATCGAAAATATTTCAAATATCCAAGGGGAAATCAACATATTAAACATTTCGTCCATTATTAGTGATTCAAACTTGTTGGGTCGGCCATATTCAGATAGTTGTGTAAAATTTTATATAACAAATAGCACTTCAAATTATAATGATATTATTTATGCTTATGAAATAAGCCAAAATTCCCAGATGAGACAAAAAGCCTTGAGCTGTTTAAATCATTTCAGAAAAGAAAACATTGACGAGAATAATCTGAGATTGATAAAATCATGTATAGAAGGGAGAATTGTTGATCACATTAAGGTCAATGAAGCCCTTCCTCTTCTTACACTGGGTAAAAGAAATGGGAAAGAATTGGCCTCATTAGTAAGCGCCTTAGAAAAGCATTCTATTGTTTTAGTAAAAGAATGGGTAGATCTTGTTTATACAACCGAAAATGTCAATGAATTGATTAAGAATAATCCTTCAATCGCACAGAAACATTTAGCAGAAAATTGGATAGATGCCAAAAATATTATTCTGAATCGCAAGGAAGACGGACTTACCAAAGCTACCTGCTTATATGGCACGAATGCCCAACAAATATTAGCCTCAGAGGTATGTAAGGTAATGAATATACACTCTGTTACAATTGGTGCGGCATTAAATGAAAAAGGGGAAATCAAACTTAATACTTTGATATCTAAAGGCATTAAAATGAATGTCGCTTATATCCAGGAGAGAGGAGTACAACATGGCCTCTGGCGATCTATTGAATTTGTTTTAAAGACTGAACATAATCAAACAAAAATGGTACATTGTGTTGCACTGCAATAACAATAATTGTAGGGAGGAATAATGATTACAAGTGTTTTAGAAGGTGATAGCCAACGGTATTATCTTAGAAATGAGAAAGAAATAATTAGTCCGGATTCTAATCCAAGGAAAAATTTAAAAAGAACTTTTTCTAAGGCAAATCCATTGACAGCGAACGCCCTCCAACAACTCCCTACTGACCTTGAAGAACTCATTGCAAATGGTCTGGCTTGGCAATTGAAAAGTGAGTCCGATATTAAAAAGCTAACCTGTTCTATAAAGCGATTAAAGACCTTATGTATTTATGGGACTGAAGAGGGATTATCTGCAAAAGATTTAAGGGCAATATTAAAGGCAAACGTGCAAATCGAAGAGCTGCTGGCAAGTAATTCAAACATTGATAAGAAGGCTTTGAATGCTGTACCGAAGAATACAATTGAATCTATTAGTCTTCATTACTGCGAGAAATTAAGCTCTCAAGAGCTTATAGATTTTCTAGCAACTAACAAACAGCTCAAAAATTTGCAGTTAAGTCATACTTTGGTCACAAAAGATGTTGCTATAGCAATTGCACAGCACTGTTCCCACCTAGAGGTTTTAGAACTCACGCATTCAACTGAAATTCAAGAAGAAGATTTTATCAATATTGCTCATAAATGTGGTAAACTTAGAGAAATTACTATGTATGGTGCTGAGGCCTTTTCGGATCGGGTCATGATAGAATTCCTTAATCATTGTCCTGGCCTGACAAAAATCGATGTCAGTCATACCGGTGTTACCGACCTCTCTCTAAAGGCAATTTTGGACTTAAAGATTCCAATTAAAACATTACGCATTAATGGTTGTGAAAACATATCTTGTAATGGCCTAGAGGGAGTTTTTAAAGTCAGCAAAAATTCTCTTGAGGTTTTGGCTGTTGATTCTCGAAATATTACGGAACAAATGCTTAAACTTCTTTGGACCTATCGGCCCCCTTTAGTGTACTTTAACCTCTGTAGTATGCAAATCTATATAGGCGATATTGGCATCCAGCCAAAAGCCTCTCAACTTCTAGAGATCATTGACAAGCTTTCAACACCTGAACCTCGAATTAAAGACATGGTGATCTGGAACTTTAAAGAAATTGATTATAAAGTTCTTAAAAAGTTAAAAGAAATGTGCCCAACTATAGAGCGAATATACTTATCACTGGCCCAATTTTCAGACATAGCAGCTTCCCTTGGTTTAGAAGTTAAAGAGTTTCGAAAAAAATTTAAAGAAGAATTCAATATAAAACTAGAACATGGAAATGGTTAAGTTATTTGGAATAAATTTAATCACTTTGTTTGTACGTAAAATACTGTTTAAGGAAGTTAACATTTATGAATTGACGCACTCTGCCAAGGCAAAAAGGTTCGAATAAATAAATCACGCGATAGGAAAAGCCGTTTTGCTACTGTAAAATGATATTCTCTGAATAAGCTATAAATTCATCAGTAAGGGCGCCATAGAGACTATAAAGGCGTCAGGGGGGACACAATTTTCCCTTTATGATGATTTATCCATACCAACATAAACTCCAGCTAATTCATTAAGGCAATTACAATCGTTATTGTGACGGAGAAAGGAGCTAGGTGATCACTTCTGACTGAGGCAGGCCATTTTTCACCCTCAGGCTTGCATACAGTATCCTGACCAAAATTAGGAAAAATCAAACCACTTTTTTTTGCTGCTACCACTGTGACTGCAGCTCTAAAATTGTAGGCGCTGTATTCATAACTAGAGGCTTCCCCAGCGATCGATCAACCCCATATAGAAAAAGGATTCGGCTAACTTTCGGTTTCTCGAAATCGAATCATGTTTTCCAAGCAATAGCTCAGGTGTTAAAGGAATAGGAAGGCTGCCAGAATGCCATATATCTAAATGATCGACGTAAAGCCTAATTTGGCTATGAGCTCCGGTCGTGTAGTCTCTATGGCAAAGAACATTTATAATAGCTTCCCTTATGGCATTCAAAGGGTATTCCCAATAAACATCTCTTTGTGATTTTTCCAGTAAAAGCGAATTCTGTTGAAAGCCTTTATCGAAACCATCCCATTGCTCCATCTAGTTGATCAATTAAAGAGCCATGAGTTTGCCGATCATCCACAATATGGGTAGGCGATCGAAAACGTCTTAACTTTAAGAAAGCAGAAGAAAAAAAGCGTTCAGGATTTTTTCCCAAAAGAATTAATTTAGCTCTAGGAGGAACTGTATCTTGAATAAGATCAATCTTACGCAATTCATAATCTGTGACTTGTTCTAAAATTGATCGACGGAAATTTATTTACTTCATTGATAATTTGAACATGTCGCAATTCTGTATCGATGATTGAAGCGTCATTAGAGGGCAATTATAGAAAAGAGCATTTGTTCACCCTAAAGCAAGCTTTAGAGTTATATGACTACTATATGCAAAAAATTATTGAGTGTGGCCATCAAATTGCAAGAGAATCAAAAAAATTTAGAAACTAACTGTGATTCAGAAAAGCTCGCCTTGCTAACAAAAAACTCCCTAATCAAGAAGGTAAAAAAGCCTAAGAAACATGAATATTCATTTAATCTTTCTTATGAACTATTTAAGAAAAAAAAAGAAATTCTTTAGAACTTATCGTTAACATGCATCATTTTATAATCAGCCCTACATTTTCAAGTAAATTTTAAATAAAATATCTGGTATTAATTTGAAAAATTCGAATTATTCTTATTAATACATTTTCTGAGAAAAGATTTATGCAACAACTACAACCATCGTTTATTAATTCAATAGTAAATATATATATTGATTATGCAAATTTATTAGCTAAGGTTGGAAGTAAAATAGATATAACCAATGAGTATGCAGATATTTATTCTGGCGTGGGAATTGGCATTGGCCCAGCCATCGTCTACATCATTTTCTGTCAAGTCCATCTCCTGCGTTATAATGATATAGTAAAACCATTCATATTCACGGTTAGAATTGTTTTAGTTAAAATTTTATAATCACTAATTTTTTTGTCATTTGAAAGAGATGTGCCTTTCTGGGCACTGTGCCAAAAAAACACTCTAACTGGCTTTTCGTCAATGGCTACAAAAAGGCCTTCATGATAGAAGAGTTCTTTTGTATGCATTGTTTGAACCTTTATTACTTTTGGCGATCTTAAGACGGACTTTAACGATAGGATAGTTCCCTGGTAGTTTTACAAAGGCAGTATTTTTTGGAAGAGAAAGAATTTTCGAGGGTGAAACTATCGGAGAGCTTTTCGTCTGTGTAGAAAGATTTACTCCATCACGGGCCTCATGAGCTCCATAAGAAATACCTTCATTGAATTCTTTCACTTCACAATCTCCAAAGGCTTTGGAGATTCTTTCAGCGATTTCTGGATCTTGTTCTGCGAGGATTATTTTGGTTAACGTGTTGCCTATGATCGTTTTTGTTACTCTCGCCCATAAATGCTTTCTAATTGAGATGGGCTTTGTAAAGATAGAATAGAACAGCCACCATATTTTCTTCCTTCAGTTAGGAGGACTTCAATATTTTTAACCTTTTGTAGGGAGGGGAGTTCATCGATGATAAACCAAATTCTTCTGTTTAAATCTGGCTCATGTCAATAAGCCTTTAATTGCAGACGAAATCCAAGTGCTTAAAAGAGGACGAACCGCGGCGCGTTGTGAGGGGAGACAATGTAAGAATAGCCAAGAGTTGTGATTGGGATCGTAGATCCAATCGCGAATAGAAAATGGTGTTTCTGTATCTTCAAGGCATTCCAGGCATTCAAGAAACGTACTCGCAACAGATCTGATTGAGCTGGCTGTTTTTTCAGAGTTGATGTCCATATGGCAAGCTGCTTTCGTGCCTTGAAGTAAACCGCATAATTTTGCTAATGGCTCAAAAAGTATCCATTTGATGAGCTCCGAGCTTTTCTGTGAGTCATTGAATTTTTGTAAAAGACTGGAAAAAAAGTCCTGGATGCCTGCCTCCAATAATTGTCATGTTCATTATGCGTATGAGGTATGAAGGCTTCTGCTATCTCGGCGAAATCTAATGCATTCTTACATTCTGCCCAAGGATGCCATTTAACTGTGTCTTTATGAAATGGGCTGAGGATGACATCTTTATCTTTGGAGTAATAGCGGATCGCTTTTTTAACTCGTTCGATCCAGGGCTTTGGCGCAGCCGAATCGTACAGGTTAATATTCCACAGTCTCTTAAAATAAACTGAAGTACAGGAGCCTCATTCCAATGTATGCAAGCCATGTCATGAATGCCGCAATAAGCGCCGCCAAAAAACTAAAAAAGATATCCGAGGTATAGCTCCAAAAAAGAAGCCAGGAAAAAAGGAGCGTAAACGCTATGACAAGAAAGCCCCAGCGATCAAAGATAATGTCTTTCATTCCGTTTCTCCAAAAGATTAACAGTGTACAGGGATACTGTTTTCTTGTAGAATATTCCTTCTCAGGATAGTATTCAAAAAAATAATGAGGTTTAATGGACGGTTTTTCTATTTTTGGTTCTTTCTTTCGGGGTTTCACTAAGTTTGGTGAAAATCTACAATCATTGGTCTTGTTAATCTTTCGGCTAATTTGGGGATTCAGCTTCTATCAAGCTGGAATAGGTAAGTTATCAAATATGGAATCTACAATTTCCCTTTTTCAGGGACTTGGGATTCCATTCCCGGAAACAAATGCTTATTTTGTTGCTTTAGTCGAATGTATCGGTGGTATTTTCCTGATTTTTGGCCTTGGAACACAATTGTGGGCACTTCTACTTGCCATAATAATGGTTGTTGCTTTTCTAACAGCTCACATCGATGTGCTGAAAAATATTTTTATAGATCCTTTAGCTGTTACAAAAGAATCACCCTTTAATTTTTTGCTTGTGATGTTGCTTCTCTTCGCATTTGGTCCAGGAAAAATTTCATTGGATTATCTTGCAGAGAAAATTTTTCATAAGTTTGTAAAAAAGTAAGTGAAAGATTGGTTTATAAGATGATAAGATGACTCGATTGATGTCAATTTTGGAAAAAGAATTGTGAAGGCCATTGTGTCACCCGTTCACGGTAAGTTTAAGTTTTTTAAGTTTTCTTTGCGCGCTGTTGTCGTCTTTTGCTGCTTCTTTGCGTTAAAAAAATCTAGTACACTTTCTGTTAAATCTGCTTCGAATAAAGCTTCTTTGCGTGGTTTAAAGCAAAGCGAGGTAGTTCCCATGAAACTTTTATCCGAAAAATAATATTTAATTTTTCGAAACACAGAGGCACGGCGGAGACAGAGAGAACAGAAGAGACAATGTTAACTTTATGGAAAGCGTTCTCTTGGATGGCGAACTTCATTGTGACACAACTTCCGAGAATTAGTTATTTGAGATGCTTTACTAGGCTGGGCTAACTACTAGCTTAGACTATTGTGTACCAGCCCTCCGGGGAATGTGAATGCAACCAATTTATAGTACGCTCTACACACTTCCCGGAGTGTTTTTCTATTTTTTGCAGTTACCTGACTCGCAGCTAAAAAGACTCTTGATTTTTTCTTTGTATTCGCATGCATTTTTTTTCATTGCCATTTTGTTTTCCCAACGTGATTTGTTGCCTTCGGATACTACTTTTGCGATTTGATCGAGTTGTGCTCCACCGTCGGCGAGAATGTTTTCCTTGATTTTGTCTTTTAGGAGTTCCATCCATGCTTCATCTGCCAAGCACAATAGATGTTTAGCAAAATCTTCGTGTTTTCCCTCTTTGCTTTCACAGCAAGATTCTTCTTCACAGCATTCTTGCTTTTCATGTGAACAGCAGCCATCGTGATGATGGTGATGATGATCGTGTTCGTGACAATGTGACATAAAGCCCCCTAGTTTGTTCAATATATTTCGATTTAAGGTGAATTTGAAAGAATTTTTATCCTCTCTTAATATTTCCTATGGCGAATAGACAAAGAAAATGCAAGCTAAAATTTCAACCTGAGAGTGTTATGCTGGCATAGGCAGTACGGAATTATTAAAAGAATAATATATATTTCTTTATCAGTCTTTTCGGGAGGCGTCATAATTTCCATTAAGGTCAGACTATCGACTTATTCACAAAATAAGATATGCATTTTCACATAAAAAGAAATTTTAAATAACCTCAAGAGTTTCAAATTCATGAGCATTTTAAGCATTTTATCTTTGCGAATATAATATCGGCAGTGTATAATTAATTGTAATAAATAAATATTCCTAACTTTATGGAGATTATTGAAATATGATTAGCTCAAATGATGGGAAAAAGTTCGATTTTGTTATTGAGGTAGAAAAACAACAAAGCGTGTTTGATGATACTCTTCAAAAGTCGAATTTAGGCAAAGATTCTCATTCATGGGAAGGAAGAAAAGTTAGCATAGTCTCTGAGATATGGAATGGCTTATGCAACATAATCAAATCTATTTTCGACAAACTTACCGCCTGTTTTTGCTGCTGTTCCTCCGGTGAACAGTCCATGCTTATGTTGGATAATGATGGTGATGGTGCTGAAAGGAAGTCAGTAAATATATTAATTGATAATGATAAAGATAATTTTTTAGATCATAAAACAAATGTCGTACAAGTTAAAGCTGATAACGGTGAGGTTAAAAATGAAGTCGTTTCTTCAGAGCCTTCAGAAGATAGTGGTAGTGACGATTGCTATGAAATACGTTCAGATTCATCAAGTGACTACGATGAGATAATAGACAAGAATGGTAATACAATCCAGAAGAGCGCTATAAATGAGCTGCCAAAATCTCCTACCTCTTTGACCTCAGCCACTGTCCGATCGGTTAAACAAGATTACAGCTCAACTAAGGTCAATGAAGCTGCAAAAGTTATTCTTGATGAAAATAAAATAAATCCAGATAATATTTTTACAAATCAGAAAAAGATTAAATCAAGTTCAAAAATTGAAGAGAAGAATATTCAGGAAAAATTTTTAGATGAAGTTCTAAATGATTATGACTATGACTACGAGGAAGATGAACTCCAAGACCAGACCTTCGAAAACCCATTAGATCAGGAGCAAAATGTTGAGGTGAGTGGAATAAATCTAGATGATTTTTATGTTTCTGAAGATGAAGTTATAGAGGAAAAAAATGTTTCTCAAAAGGTGGAAACTAAGCCTCAATCAAGTCGTTTTTTAGCGGATGCAGATTCATCAAATATTATTTCCAAAAAAAGCGCAAGGGTAAATTCTGGTAAAAGCGAAAGCATAATTGCCAAACCCGATGATTCAACGGCTAAAGCCTTACTCACTTTAAAAAAATCGTTAAAAGTTGCGTGTGCAGGTATAGATCAAGGGGAAACTCCAAAAGATTGCGTTAGAATTTTTTATGCTTCTCTTGGGATGGAAATTTCAAAGTTGTCGACTGAGGAGAGGCTGGAGTTGATTTGTATGTTGATCAATTTGCCTAGTGAGATTAACGAAGAAATTCAAAAAGCTGTTGCGCAAAGTTTGTGGAAAGATCCAAATGCAAGAGCATCTTTTGATAAGTCGAGAATTTATAATGCACGGACAATTGAAGAGGAAACGCGAGAACTAACTAAAATTTCTGCAGAAAAGCGAGATCAATTAAATAAACAGAGAATAGAGAGCCTTAAAGCCAACTTCTTTGGTACTGAATTTTCTAGTTTTATTGGTGGGGAAGTTCAAGTTCATGCAAAAGATTTTAAAGCAGTACAGCGTATTGTTGGATTTATTCAGGACTGTGGAAAGCACAAAGATGAAAAGCAAATTGAGATGCTTTCGCTAATTATGACAAAATTACATATACATCTAACACAATCAGATACTAAAGATTTCCCTTATTCTTTTAAAACTTTGCAGTCATATATTTTTATGCTGGAAGATCTCTACGAAGTTGTCTCCGGTTCAAAAATTCAATCAGAACCATTACAGATTGATCCTTTAGCATATGTGGATTATAGTGATGATGAATCTGAATCTGAAGAAGAAACAGTTACGACTGCCAACTCAATTCAGATCAATCCGGAAAATCTTTACGAGAATTCTCATAAAAGAGGAAAGGTAAGCAAAGCCGCATCCGAGTTTCAAGCCAAACTTTCTAGCCTTTCTCTTGAAGCTCAAGCTAAGCTAGATTATGAAGAGCACAAGGAAAAAGAAAAGTTGAAGATGGAATTCAATGTTTCTGAAAAATATCATGAAAGTGCCATGAATCTTCTAAAAGCTCATGCTGCCATCCAGTGTCTAACAGAATTTAACTTTAGCAAATTTGATCAGAAACTATTTAAAGCAACGCTTCAAGAGGTCTTGGGGCTTATCAGCAATATCAACCCTTCATGTGAAAAATATTTAAAATTGCAAGATATATGCAGAGAAAGCTTTGGAACTTATATCTTTAAAGATTCTAAAGTTTCTTCCTTAGATTCAATTGAAAAGTTGTATTCCCAGATAGCCCAAAAAATAGGTTTGTTAAGTTTTAAGGATTTTAGGGAATTGCTAGGTAGTGAAGTTTTTTCAAAACAACGTCAAGCACTCCAGCACTTAAGAGAATTTGATACAGAAAAAAATGAGGTCAAATTATTTGGCAACCTTATGAAAGAATTGTCTGGTTTATTTGTAGAGATAAGTCCATTACATCCTATATACACAAAGATGTGCGCTGCTTTTAACAAAATTCCTGAGTGGTACCTACAAAATTATAAAGAACTTCAAAACCCTGCTTTGAAGGACATTGAGGATTGCTACGATTTGTTAGCTAAAAAATTTGATCATAAAACTTCTCAAGAACTTGAACAATTGTTAAACCTGCAATCGAATGATTCGCAAAAAAAATATGAAGTTTTTGCCTTGCTTAAAGCGTTGTGTTTAGAGACTGATCTAAAAACCTTTGAAATAAAATTGACCCAGATCGAAAGTAGCCTTGGAGAAATCACAGACTCACATTTCTTGTACAAACCTTTAAAAAGTGCCTTTTCGGCTATACTGGATAAGTACATGGACATCTTAATGACTTGCAACTCTAAGGCACGCGATCCAGACATCATTAAAAAGATTAAGACGTCGTATGATTCTTTAGCAAAAAAATTAAATCTCCCATGCTGCTTTGATCCTGAATTCTTGTTAAGTCCTGACTTTGCTGATAAATATGCCGGGCTTGAACGACTTCGGGAGTATTCTGAGAGCAAAATGGAGGTAGAAACTTTTGTAGAGATGTTAACAGATGCAAGTATTTTTATTAAAAAGATTGATTCAAAACATCCTCTTTTCATGCCTTTGAGAAATGCTTTTGATGCAATTATTAACAGATACGACAACTATGCCGTGAACACTGTTGAATCGGTAAAAGTGAAAGCTCCCTACCGTAGGTTAGCTCAAATTCTTGGCTATAAAGAAATAGACATGATTGTGGACACAAAAGAGGCTGAAAAAGAAGACACCCCGATGTCTAATTTGGCTAATATTGAGTATCTTAAAGAACAGCAAATGGATGTTTTAAATAGATTAAATTCTTTACAATTTGACTATGAATTAACGGATACTAAAGCTATGGCAATGGTGTGGAAAGGGTATTTAGAAAGTCTTTTGTTTGATAAGTGGCCCCGCGCGACAGCAATTGGAATGCTTATCGTAACTTTTCAAAAAGAGTTGAGGCTAAGCAATATACCCAAAGTTTGGGATAAAGACATGAACTTGGATGGATATTTAAATGCGTTTTCGAAAGTAGGGAATATACAATCTCTGGAGATTAGTAAAAATCCAGCAAAATTTTTAAATACAGTTATTAAAGCTGGCTTATCTGAAGTGGAAGCTAAGGAGTTAATGTATGAAATTACGAGTTAAGGCAGAGCCATTCAAATGACTCGCACAGCATTCCGCAAACCCGAAACCGGACATTCAGAGGCTTAGTTGTGTAGGAAAAGCTCAGCCTTAGCTTCATGCTTTTATCTTAAACATTTTTTGATTTGCGTGCTTCTTTCACTGCTACCGCCGCTCTGTCATTCAGACTATCCTACCCCCACGTTCCGCTATCGCTGCGCGCGGGGCTTTTACGTTAAACCGCTTTCTCGGTCAGCAACAGTTGTTGTGTCTGTTGCGGGACCGCGGGAGCGGTTTAAGATATTTAGCCCCGCGTAGAGCGGTAGCGGAACGCTGGGTTAGCATAACCTGAATGACAGCGCTGCGGCAGCAGTGAAGGGTGCGTGCGTTAGCCAAAAAACGTTTATATGATTTGCAGATGACACTAACATTCCGATCAATAAGCTTATTGGTTTAATCTGTTGTCACGTTTCCATTAGGCTTAATGCTCGGCAACGGAATGTCCAGTTACGGTCCGCTGACGCTAATTGGTTTAAGTTGATGCCACGCCTCTTAAAACCAAATATCCAGGGACATCCTTTTTTTTTCTATCTAAAGCGGCAACTCATTAAATATTTTCTTTGTACTGCGATACATAATGGAGGAATACCGATTCTGACTTGGGCATGATTAATTAAATTTGTATGTTCTCTTAGAATTTCATAAATTTTTTCGATATTTCCTCTAGAGCAAGCACTGCATAAAGCTCGGGCCCAGGTGCGATCTTGATAACTTGCATCTTGACAAATTTGAATGATGGGTTGTTGCATAATTTGCATAAATGTACACATGTTTTTGATATAAAATTAAATAGAACTAACCAAAAATATTTATTGTAGCATAAATTTTATATTAAATGTAAGCCAAAAATATGTCTTGAACTACTTGTGCTAGTATTTAATGAACTTGAAAATTGTTGGCTGTTGTGATAATAATGCTTGAATTAAGCTTGGTGCCAGCCAAATGGCATGATTTCTGAGATTTCACTCTTATTGTGGCGAAGCATCATAAGGCGATCGACTCCAACCGCTACACCACAGGCATCTGGTAGCCCTCTTTCCAAGGCTTTGAGGAATTCCTCATCAGGTGGAAGGGTCTCTTTTCCTAACGCTAGGCGTTCAAGATTGGCTTCTGCAAGCCGCTTGCGCTGTTCTTTGCTGTCAGCAAGCTCGTGATAGCCGTTTGCAAGCTCGATACCATGATAATAAACTTCAAATCGTTCCGCGACAAGACCCTCAGGTCGAAGCCGTGTTTTGGCAAGTGCAGCTTGAGTTGAGGGATAATATGCCAAAGCTACAAGTTCATCTTTGCCTAGATGCGGTTCGACCATCATTGCCAGAATAAAATTCAAAAGATTGTCTTTATTTTCATTTTCGATGGTCTCATACAATGGAAGTTGTTGCTTCCGCAATAGAGCTAAAAGTTCTTTTTCGTTACTTTTAAATGGATCAATACCGGAGTAACGAAGAAAAGCTTCTTGATAGGTTAAAACTGAACTTGAAACATCTCCTAAAAATACGCGCATAAAGTCAAGAGTTTCCTCGATCATTTCTTCAAATGAAAAACCTTGGCGGTACCATTCTGCCATCATGAATTCAGGGTTATGCTTTGCGCCTGTCTCTTCTTGGCGAAAGACATGAGCTAATTGAAAGATATCACCAATCCCATCAACAAGAAGGCGTTTCATTCCATATTCTGGAGAAGAATGCAGGTAGCGTTTACTGTTGGGATGATTAGTCGTGATCAGATCGATATGAGCATCGACTGAGGCTTCCTTTGTAATCAAGGGGCAATCAACTTCGATTAAACCTCGATCATAAAAAAAAATACGTGCCGCTGCAAGCATTGCAGAACGGTCACGTAATATAGAAAGTTTAGCATCATGATACGCGTGAGACATACTCTCCGGTACGCGTGTCAACTTTAACTTTTTCACCTTCGCTAATGAAAATGGGCACTTGAATTTTAGCTCCAGTTTCCAGCGTTGCAGGCTTAAGGACTCTACCAGAAGCTGTATTACCTCTATCACCCGGATCCGTTTCTGTAATTCGAAGTTCCATAAAGGTTGGAGGTTCAACACTGACTGGATTGCCATTGTAGATAAGAATATCATACATTAAGTCATCTAGAAGCCACTGATCATTTTTTCCAATATTATCTTTAGGAATCTTGATCTGCTCAAAAGTGGTTTCATCCATAAAGATTGCGCCATCATTTTCTTTATAAAGAAGACGCATTTCAGCTTCGACAACGTCTGCAAGTTCTAATTTTTCGCCAGATTTGAAAGTTTTTTCGATAACGCGGGCAGTAAGCAAGTGCTTTATGCGTACACGGTTAAATGCTTGTCCTTTACCCGGCTTGACAAATTCATTGGAGACGATGGTATAAGGTTGTCCTTCCATCACTATTTTCATTCCGGTCTTGAATTCGTTCGTGCTAACTTGTGCCATAGAGAAATCCTATGCGGGTGAAATTAATAAATGCGGTTAGTCTCTCTGAGATTCGGAAAATAACCAGTCGTAGTTTAACATAGGGTACCGCTTTTGTCTATAAAATATTCCCATTGATACGTTAAATTGAAATTTGGAGGGCAAGATGTGGCCAAAATTTTATAAAGACTACCCAGTTGATTCTCAACTGATCAAAAATCGTATTGAACCGGGACGTGGCATTGCAGGTTGCGAAATGCATGAGCTCAATGGGTGGGGAAATTCTTGTCATATTACTCCTCAAGAATGGAGGTCTATCAGTGAAGCAAAGAGGAAGCCACACATGGGATACGGTGATTCAATATCATCTTTGCCCAAACTGTAAACGAATTATTGAGAGCCGAGTAGATTTTGTTTACCGTTTAGGCAAGTATATCAAGGAATTGGAGTGCCCCTATTGTAAGAAGGAGATTACGCTTCTTCAGCCGCGAAAAGTTAGACCAGGTCCATTTTTTGGTTCTGAGGGTCCTGTTGAATGGGATTGGTCGAGTTAATTGCTTTAGATTCATGGCAGCCTTTATCCAACGCACAGACGCAAAGATGCTAAGGCGCGCAAAAGAGGAATGAATTTGTACTGGTCATTCCGATGCCGAACTGTCCAAGCACCTTTGCGCAAACTGTAAATCTTTTGTAAATAAAGTAATGAGAATTATACATGAGGCTAGGGGCTTGGCCAGATCGGCATCAGAATGTCCAGCTACAAATTCATTCCCTCTTTGCGCCTTCGCGTCTTTGCGTTGAATAAAGGCTGGCAACACTTTGCCAGTTATAGCTAAAGATACGCATGGACAGGAATTTATGTCTTCGTTAACCTGTAGAGAGTTTCAATAAATTGCAAAATTAGGAGTTGTGCTATGACCGTCTATGAACTTCCTCCATTGCCCTATGAGCTCAATGCGTTAGAGCCAATCATTTCTGCTGAAATCATGTCTTTGCATTATAATAAACACCACCAAGCTTACGTCACAAACCTCAATAAAGCATTGGAGGCTTATGCTATAGCAGAAAAGAGCAATGATCTCGCAAAAATGATTGAACTGCAATCCACTATTAAATTTAATGGTGGCGGACATGTCAACCACTCGATTTTTTGGACAAATTTAGCTCCAAAGGGAAAAGGCGGCGGTCAACGCACTTCAGGATCTCTTGTTAAGGCAATTGAAGCGAAGTGGGGGTCAGTGGATAAATTTATAGAAGAGTTCAATACCAAACTTGTTGCGATTCAAGGTTCCGGTTGGGGCTGGTTAGGATTTAACAAAACCAAGAAAACTCTCTGTATTCTTACATGTAACAACCAAGATCCTCTAAGTACTTTAGGATACGTTCCTATACTTGGCATCGATGTTTGGGAGCATGCCTATTATTTACAGTATAAAAATGCTCGAGCTGATTATGTTAAAGCAATTTGGGAGATTGTGAACTGGGAAAATGCAGAACAGCGTTACGCAACTGCAGAAAAAGTTTAAGCTTGCTATGGCCAAAATAAACAAAGAAACCATTAAGAAGCTGACAAAACTCAGTCATATTCAGTGTACTGAAGATGAAGAAGAAAAGCTACTGGGTGATTTGCAGAGTATTTTGAATTACATCGAACAACTTAGTGCAATTAACACCGATAACATTCCCCCATGCACGCATGTTTCGGAAGGAATGTCAAATGTTGAGCGCGAAGATGTTGTTGGTGAGATGTTCGATCGCTCTGCTTTTTTGGCAAATGCGCCTGATAAAGCACAAGGGCTGATTCGAGTTCCGCTTGTCATGAAAGAGTGAATAAGGGATCCATATATGCATATGTTTACGGCAGTTCAGCTTAGGGAAAAGTTTATCAAGGGCGAGCTAACTGCTCGCTCTATAGTCTCACATTTTCTTGATCGAATACATAAATATGACGGTCAGATTGGGGCTTTTTTGACAGTTTTTGATGAAAAAGCTTTAGCCTCTGCAGACAGACTCGACCGAAAGCGTGCTGCTGGTGAAAGACTTGGTAAATTGGCTGCAATTCCCATTGCAATCAAAGATAATATTCACATTCAGGGTGAATTAACGACGTGCGCTTCAAAAATGCTGGCAAATTATCGAGCCCCTTTTAGCTCAACTGTAGCCCGTCTTTTGGAAGAAGAAGATGCCATTTTTATCGGCAAAACGAACATGGATGAATTTGCCATGGGTTCTTCAACAGAGAACTCGGCTTTTCAACGCACCTCCAATCCTTGGAATTTAAAATGCTCTCCTGGTGGCTCATCCGGCGGTTCAGCCGCTGCCGTAGCTGCACGGTTAGTGCCATTAGCTCTTGGGAGCGATACTGGAGGTTCAATACGCCAGCCTGCATCCCTTTGCGGAATTACAGGTTTTAAGCCAACTTATGGACGTGTATCGCGTTATGGACTGGTGGCATTCGCCTCTTCTTTGGATCAGATTGGTCCTCTCGCAACCTGCACGGAAGATGCTGCTTTGGTCATGGAGGTTATTGGTAAAAATTGCGAAAACGATTCAACAAGCCTTCGAATTCCTCAAGATTCATATAATTTAAGTCCTCTTCAAGAGTCTGTGCAAGGTCTTAAAATTGGGATTCCGCGGCAATTTCTAGAGGGATTAAATCCGGAGTCCTCAAAGCTTTTTGAGCGATCACTAGCAGCTCTTGAAGCCTTTGGCGCCAAACTTGTTACAGTAGATCTCAGCATTTTAAACTCCTCTATAGCTGTGTACTACATTTTAGCAACTGCAGAGGCTTCGACAAATTTGGCCCGATTTGATGGAATTCGCTATGGCGTTAGATCGCCCAATGCCAAAACATTGAATGAAGTTTACAGCCTCACCAAAGAAGAAGGATTTGGGAGCGAAGTCAAACGTCGAATTTTGCTTGGTACGTTTGTTCTTTCTTCTGGGTTTCAGGATGCTTATTATCGGAAGGCGCAAAAAGTTCGAACATTGATCATACAAAGGTACAAAGAAGCTTTTGCTGTATGTGATCTGATAGCTACTCCAGTGTCGCCAATTCCTGCTTTTGAAATTGGCGAGATTAAAGATCCCTTACAGATGTATCTAGCAGATATGTACACGATTGGAGTTAACCTTGCAGGTTTGCCTGCCATCAGTATTCCACAAGGATTTACTACTGATAATAAGCCTGTAGGTTTGCAGTTGATTGGACCTCAAACACACGATGTTCGCGTCTTTCAGGTTGCTCATGTTTTGGAACAAGCTACATCCTACCATACCCAAGCACCAGGGAGCTATTGATGAGTCAGCCCACTTCCGCTTGGCAAACTATAATCGGATTAGAAATCCACGCCCAACTCAACACAAAATCAAAGCTTTTTAGTGCTGCAGCGAATCGTTTCGGCGATGAGCCAAATACGAACATTACGGTAGTATGTACAGGGCAACCAGGAACTTTACCTGTCTTAAACAAAGAAGCTGTGCGCAAGGCTGTCCAGTTTGGCTGTGCAATTGAAGGAAAGGTTGCTACATATAGTAAATTTGACCGTAAATCTTATTTCTATCCGGATAGTCCTCGAAACTTTCAAATTACACAATTTGATGAACCTATCGTTATAGGAGGACGAATTGTAGCTGAAGTAGATGGTGAAGAGATGACCTTTGGGGTCACCCGTGTTCACCTTGAAGATGATGCTGGAATGCTCAAGCACTTTTCAAACTTTGCTGGAGTTGACTATAACCGTGCCGGGGTTCCACTTATTGAAATTGTCTCCGATCCCTGTATCCATAGTCCTAAAGAAGCTGTGGCATATTGTATGGCAGTGAAAGCAATCCTGGAATATATTAATGCTTCAGACTGTAATATGGAAGAGGGTTCCTTGCGTGTCGATGCAAACGTCTCTGTACGTCCATATGGAGAACCCGGTCTTCGCAATCGCTCTGAAATTAAAAACATGAACTCATTTAGTTTCATGGAAATGGCGTTGGAGTACGAGATTAGGCGGCAAATTAAGGAATATTCTCGAAAGAAAGATGTTCCGCACGAACAAGTGATTTCTCAGGCAACTTATCGATGGGACACAGAAAAAAAAGAACTTATTTTGATGCGCAGGAAGGAAGATGCTGAGGATTATCGTTATTTTCCTGAACCTGATCTTGCGCCGATAATTTTAACTGAGAGTTACATTGACGAGATTCGTCGTGCACTTCCTGAATTGCCATTACAAAGAGAAAGACGCTATGTGAATCAGCTTGGACTCTCGGCTCATAGTGCTTTCGTTATTACAAGCGAAAAAATCTTGGCTGACTATTTTGAAGACGCTCTTAAATACTGTACAAATGCACGAAGTCTTTGTAATTGGCTAATTGGAGAGTTTGCTGCCCGTTTGAAAGATACAGGCAAAAATATTGTTCAGCTAGGGATCCCTCCGGAACACATCGGTTCGCTGGTAAGTATGATTGAAAAAGGAACAATTACAGGTCGTATCGCTAAAGCAATTGCAGATGACATGATGATGCATCCTGGAAAAGATCCACAACTCATTGTATCTGAAAATTCTGACTATAGTCCTGTGCATGATCAGGCTGAAATCGAGCTGTTGGTTGAAAAAGTTCTTTTAGAGAACACTCAATCAATTGAAGATTATCTGGCTGGCCGTGAAAAAGCATTTGCATTTCTAGTGGGGCAAGTGATGAAGCTGTCTCGTGGAAAAGCTGCACCTGAGGTTGTAAATGCACTTTTGCATAAAAAAATTGATGCAAGAAGCGGTAAAGAAAGGCAAATCTAGTCTTTGAGTGGAATTGGTTAGCATAAATAAAAAAAAATTACGCCTTTTCCAATTCTTCAAATTTGGCTAGCCCCTCTTTAAGGTAAGTCACCCATGAATTAGTATCATTTATTGAAGAATAGTAAGGTTCTTGCAATATGCAAGGGTGCAATCCCTCGCGAGCAAGTAAACCGTTAAGCAAAATCAAGTCTGTACGACCTTGACCATCTATCCAAGGGTGGGCCCATTCTAACTCGGCAAATAATTGTGCTATTAACCCAAGTTCACCAGCTTCCGTGAGGAAGTTTGCAGATTCTTGACTACATTTTAAATTTATACAATAGTTTTTTTAGACCTCAAAATTGAGGAAGAAAGTCCTAATGCCCTATATATTTCCT
>JACCRY010000236.1 GCA_013813265.1 Parachlamydiaceae bacterium | reverse complement strand
CCTTATTTCTCCTCCTGTATTCCCAAACTTGGTAGCTGATGACAAAAAAACGCCTCTAACTGATGTAATCCAAGAAATCCTTCGTTTCTTAGAGGTTCCTGATTTGGGAACTTTTGGCCAACTTAACCGTCAAGGTAACACTCAACAACAACTTGCGATCCTGGATCGTGCTCAAGAGTACGGGTACGAAGGGAACGATAAGTTAGATGCAACAAATTATCTAAGCGAAATTTTCATTCACATTTGGAAATTTTATAAGTCAAGAGTTCATCTTTTATATACTGACTTTGTATGGATATCTAAAGAAAAAACTTTAAAGAATTTAAAGAATTTAGATATTTATGAGTTTTGTAATCTTTGCCAGACTTCTCCATATTATCACAAAGAATTCAAAACTGTTTTCAAAATATTTAAACCCAAAAAAAATCTTATAATTACCCCCACAATTGAACGTATCGAAATTAAACGCAGAGGGTTATGCGATTTTTTTGAAATAGCAGTTGGCCGTTCAGTATCGGCTAAAAAGATAGGGCTCCCTATGGAACTTAACCTTGTAGAAATACTATTGCAAAATGGCGCAACTCCGAGCACTCGCTCTAAATACAAAACAATTTTTGAACATTCCTATGAGCACAAGGAGTTATTTGAACTTCTTTTGAAATATAAAATTAATATCCCTCTTCCTCAGGGTATGGAAAGTTACACTCTTCTATCTTACTACTCTATGAAGGGCAACCTAGACTATGTTGAGCTACTTTTAGAGTATGGGGCTCCTGTTGATCAGAAAGACTGTAAGTCTATTTCACCTTTAGGGCATGCGGTGATTGCAGGTAATACAGATATTGTAAGGTTACTATTAGAGCATAGAGCTTCTCCTTATGAGGTCTTAGAGGCACCTTTTGAAGAAGGGTCTTTTTTAACCGAAGCCCTTATTGCTGGTGATAGAGATATTGCAGAGTTATTTTTCCAAGCAGGCGTTCCTATAGATCTTTTCTTAAAAGATGGCAGCTCTCTATTGTGGAAGCTTGCTCATGTAGGCAATGCAGAATCGATTGAATTCCTTGTGGAAAAGGGTGTTGTTGATATAAATATCCCTTTAAATTCCACCCCACTCGAGTTAGCAAAAAAAAATAGCATTCTAAAATCGTTTATTGAACTTTTAAAAGCAAATGGAATTCTTTCCATTCTTAAGCTTGACACCAGCGGGCCTTAATGTCATTAAAGCCTATTTATGTGCCAACTCAGATTTTGCAAAAAGATCTGATCCTTTCAAGACTTTTGCTACCCTAGCAATGTTGGCTCCGTGACTGAAAGCTGCTTTCAAACCGATTTCCGTAATACCTGTATTTTCAAGTTTACTCCTCCTACCTCCTTCCGGGAGAATATTAATTCCATAACTTATCTCAGCAAGTGTAATTGTACTAACAAATAATTGCAAAACTTCCTGCTGATCTAACCATTTCATAACATTCTCATCCGGGATGGGCTTCATCATTTCAGAGATGATATTGGTATCAATAAGCATCATTTGTCAAAACTCACCGGATTGTGCGGTTTGCGTTGATCCGGGATTTCCAAATTAATGCCATTCTCAAGTCCAAAATATTTTTGAAACACTGTGCTCATTTTTTCTGGTGACGCAACAGCCAGATATAAAATTTGGCGAACTTCTTCTTCCATCGATATACCATGCCTTGCGGCTCGCACGCTCAATTTTTCATAGATATTGCTATCTAAATTCTTAATGCTCAAACTTGCCATGATTCTCCTCCCTAGGTTTTTGTTCTTTAATAATAAAATGCTCATTGAGATAAAGTTAATAATTCTATATATTTATTATGATAACATGCCTTAGAATAGGTATCAATACTTAATTTATTCTTCTTTTTCGGTGAGATTACCAGAGGAGGCATCCCCATAAACATGCCCTATTAATGCGCCAACTCGGACAGTGAGAAAAGATCCTATTCCCTTGAATGTTTGCACCCTTGCAATGTTGGCTCCATAGATGAAACCCGCAAGAAATCTTCAACAAACCGTAAGTGGCCCATTCCGATCATTTTATTCATATAAACGTGTTTTGAATGAGGTCTTCTTTCAAGCTGCGG
>JACCRY010000216.1 GCA_013813265.1 Parachlamydiaceae bacterium | reverse complement strand
TAGGCGAAAGTTGCAGCTGATGCAATTCTTGACGACGTCGTAGCTATAGCTACGACCGAGGAGAGAAGTGCGTCAGATGCAACTTTTCAGCCAACTGAAGCATCTTTCCAATTTTTTCACAGCCTCTTACCAAAGCACAAAGGCCACACGCATAAACGTGTGGCCTTTGATCGCTACATGCCAAAGCCTGTGGCTACATACTATTGCTTCATTAGCAAACTAAAAGACTAGGCCCTACGAAGCACTTGCTGATCAAGCTCCCGGCTTTTAACTTCTCGATCGTGGATATAAAGCATCACTGGGGATGCAATGTATAGAGATGAGATCGTTCCGACAATCACCCCGATAGTCATGACTAGGGAGAAAGCAAAAATCGATTTTCCTCCAAGGAACACTAGGGCTAACAATACAAGGAGTGTTGTACCTGATGTCATCACCGTACGACTTAGAGTCACATTCAATGCATGATTAACTACGCCACGGAAAGATAGCTTACGCATGACACGAAGATCTTCTCGAATCCTATCAAATACAATGATCGTATCATTCAGGGAGTAACCAATAATTGTCATAATCGCGCCGACAACCTGCAAATCAACTTGCACGGCAAAACCGAGCCAATGGAACAAGGCTAGAATTCCCATTGTGATGATCACATCATGAAGAAGGCCCACGACTGCTCCAACGGCACACTTGAACTCAAAACGCAACGTGATGTAAATCAACACGCTTAAGAATGCCAGCGTAAGGCCTAGGATCATATTATTGCGCATCGTCTCAGAAAACTGACCGCTCATCGCTGTCCAATTCTGGTCTAACATGCTTAGTTGACTTGGAGAAAGAGTTAATCCACCTTTCTCTAACGCATCCACAACCCAAGTGAGACGAGGACTGCTTTGATATTCGTAAGCCAATTTTCCTTCAGATTGACCGTCTACCATTTGGTAGAACGGATGACCCGGCTCTTCCATACCCATGCCTAGCTGGATACGCAGTTGATTCGGACGGCTAAGTTCACGCACCTGCACATCATTTGAAGAAATTCCTGTAGCCTGTAAGGCTTCCAAAGCTTTCAAACGATAGTTAGTGATATCTTTTTGTTCTTCAACTTCAAGATTGAGAGCATAACCTCCGGTTAAATCCATTCCAAACATTGTATTACGCTGAGCATAGAAAAGAGCAGAACCCAGGATCATAACAATCCCTGAAATGATAAATGCCTTTTTAGCTTGGCCTAAGAAATCAAAATGAGTCAATGTGAAAAATTGAGACATATGCAATGAACGATTTTTTGGATTCTGTGCCCAGCCTGCAAAGAAGTAACGTGTCACAAACAACGATGTGAACATCGAGGAAATGATTCCAACAATCAAGGCTACTGCAAAGCCTTTAATCGGTCCTGAGTCAAATTGAATCAGAATCAATGCTGCAATGATAGTTGTAATATTGGAATCGATAATCGCACTAAAGGCTTTTCGATATCCTGCCTGGATAGCAGAACCAATCCTGCCTGAAAGCGCAAATTCTTCTCTAATACGTTCAAAAACTAGCACGTTAGCATCAACCGCCATTCCAATAGTCAACACAATACCTGCAATACTTGGAAGCGATAAAGCTGCGCCTAAATTCTGCAAAACGCCCCACATAATGAGAATATTGAGTAAAACGGCTACCGAAGCAACAGCACCAGCGAAGTGGTAATAACCGACCATCGCCACAACAACAGCTCCAAGAGCGACTAACGAAGCGACTATCCCTTTCGTGCGTTCTTCAGAACCGAGCTCTGGGCTCACATTTTCCTCGGAAAGAATTCTTGGCGTGAAGCTTAAGGAACCAGCTTTTAGATCTGCTGCCAACTGATTAACTTCGCGTTGTGAAAAACGTCCCGTGATCGTTCCACCATCTTTTAGAGCTGATGACAGACCCGGCATCGTAATGATTGTGCCGTTTAAAATTACAGCCATACGCCATCCCTTATCATGGCCATATGCCTCTTTAGGCGTTCCGATAATTTTATCTGCAGCAAACTGCGAAGTCCACGTATACAGATCATCCTGTGGATTTCCACTTTCTTGACTAGAGGCATAAGAACGGCTAACTCCAAACGAAAGAGTATTTCCTTTCATCGGATCATATCCGGTATGCACGTTAGAAAGATTAGCTCCTTCAAGCGCATAATTATGGAAAATAAAGATCAACGGATTTGAATTTCCTTCCCAAGCAATGAAATCTTCACCCTTCAACATTCCTACAGCGGAAAGCGTATCGTTAAAGGCATGACTTGAAGAAGCTGTATTTGGGTCTGCTAGACGAAGACCATTATCATACAGGACTTTAGCCGCTTCAGTGAGAGGACGAGTCGGTTGATTGAGCTCATTCTCAGCTCCTAAATGCTGCCAAGCGATTTCATTGATACTTTCAATATCTTTTCTATTTGTAACAAGTGCTTCATTCCAAACATTTTGCAAAAATGTGTTTACAGCGCTTTTTAGCTCAGGATTTCCTGGAGTAAACTTCTCATTGATAAAATGGAAGTACATGGAAGACGCTTTGATGAGTTCCGCCGCTGAAAGATTTTGTGAACCCGGGAAATCCAAAATGATATTGTTATCTTCAATATGGATTGTGCGCTCAGAAACTCCCAAATTATTAATTCGGGTATACAGCTGATTCACCGCTTGCTTTAATTCATCCGGATTTGTAACTGGCCGATTATTGTGATCTCGCAAACCAATACGCACAGTTTTTCCTCCAGAAAGATCTAAGCCCCACTTAAGGATCTTTCGATCATCGCCACGAAAAAATTTCTTAAAGCTAAGCTTAAAATTTTCCCAGTAGATATTTTTTGTTGGAGCAGGGACTTGGTAGCGATTTGTAGCACTGATATCAACTTGTGAAGACTCATAAGCTTCTTTCCACTTAAGAAGATCTTCTTGAATACGATCGTCAATCTTATTAAGGGCCAACATGCGTTGTTCAACATCGGTAAATTCAAGCACTGCATGACGCTTACTGCCTTTGACAATAAAGTTTTCTCTTGTGGCCTTCAATAGGTTATTGTAGTAGTCACTGAGCTCAAAGATGAAATCCTTGTTATAGTTATTAGAAATACCAAAAGAAGCTCCCGAATAACCTATAAATCCATTTTGACGTAATGTATCACTTAAAGCATTGACATCTCCCATCAAAAGCTTCGCATACTCCCCTTCAGGGTTCTGTTGATACTTTTGAATGATTGCATCTAGACCTTTTGCAATTACATAGATAGATCCGGAATGAAATCCTTCAGGAATTGCTTCCTTTTCAATGACCGGCACATAGATCACAAGACCTAACTTTTGATCTTGAAGTGGAAGATTTTTATACTCAGCATAGCTATGAATGGGGAACAGATCAGAGGATAACTCAGGATGTTGTGGATTCCAATTATTCTTTAATTCTTCAGTAAGCTCTTGTGAACGCTTTTCAGCAAGATAGCCCAAATTGAACAACAAGAAACTTTTGCTGCCAATCAATGAGTCTAAAGAAACAACAAATGTATTTTCGCTTGGCTCAATCGACTCATCAGCTTGCTGTGAAGCCACTGCAACAGAATTGATCACATATTGATTCATCTTTTCTTTTAAATAGACAGGAGTATTTTCTGACAAACGCACCTCTTGAATGTCATCAAAAAACTTCAAGAATACTTTACTGCTATTCCAATCAATGATCAAAGCTTCCACAAAAGGATTTGAATTTAGCAAATTAACAGTTTGTCGTGTATCGACAGAATTTGTTTTGTCAGCCGAAGCAAGTTCTTCTGCAATCGAAGTTAAAGTTAAAGGCTTTCCACCTTTAAAATCCGTAAGATTATTTTTGAGAATCGTTGAAGCTGAACCAAGTGCGGCAATTTGCTTTTCTAAAATTTGAAGCTGATTTTCTTGCACTTCTTCAAGCTCTAGGTTTTTCTTTGCCAATTCTTTTTTCTGGTCAACGAGTGTTTCTTGTTGAGTCTTAAAGCGCTTGTGTTGTTCATCTAGGAGTTTTTGGAAGGTTGCCAAATCAGACTTATTGTCACCGGACGATACTTGAGCAAAGTTTGCATAATAACGTTTTAGTATGGAGGAGTTTCCTTTGAATGTTCGATTCGCTTCCACAAGATTACTTGCTAACGTATTAACGACTTCATCATAGTTTTTGTCTAAAGGAGCTTTTGCAAGCGCTTCTAGCTGCAAACCTTCACGGCTTACTCCACCAAAACCCAATGCCAGATTGGCTACACGATCATTAGTAATTTCTTTATAAATCGGCGTAAGGACATTGCCACTTGTTTGCTTTGATGAAAATGCAAACAAATCTTTTACTTCACTCGGATTTAAATGGACGCTCACTTGACGCGCGACCAATACTTTATTCTGATCAAGCGCATTTCCGGGAGCGGTGTTAACACTTAACTGAGATGGAACAAATGGGATTAGATCTCCAGCACGTGGTAAAAATCGACGGAACACTTCTGCTTCCCGATTATTTTTGAAGGAGACTTCAATCAGATGCGGATTACCCTTCTGAAGTTCAATCGCGGTAGGTTTAACTCCTAAGAGGTCGCTAAAGGAGTAAAGCCATTGTTTAGCATCCGCTTCCAATGTATCCACACGATCAATGATGCCTAGAGCTACGTTCTCGGCATAAGTTGCATCAACATCAGACTTTAAAGGCTTGGTATAATAAAATACCGTTGGCAAGATGTTGTAGAGCGTCAGAAGAATGACGGCTAGGATTAGGTAAAACTGCCATTTTTTTTGTTTTTCCATAGTGATCTACTTCTTTTGGTTGAACTCGATTTATGATTTTGATCGACTGTTAGCTCAATAGATAAGCTTCCTCTAACGTCAACGGTCGATCAAAATCATAAAATCGAGTTGAATGGAGGAAACTAATAAAATAACAGAAACGACTATCTAAGGGAAGAAATAAAGCAGGGGCAGCAACAGAAAATTTGATTAGGCTCTTCAAAAACAATCTGAGAAATTTAAAGTTAATCCCTAATAGAATTTTTTCTTTAACGAATCTTAGTCTATTAGCTAATTCACTGCTAGCAAGATTCAGATGCCTTGGCCTAAGAAAATGGTCGTGCCTACATTTTTTTTATGCCCCGTCTCCTCACTTTTGGAAACATGAGCTCGATAAGTAGCTGTATGATTATTATCCAATTCACAAATTTACTTTTTTGGCAGACTTAATTGTTGAATACTTAATAAAATCACCGGGAATTACTTAATTTAAAAATCTGCCATTGATAAAATCTCTCATTATTATAGTTGACATTTGATTAACTATCTGACATTATACTCTTTCATCCTAAAATCAAAGGCAATCTATGAAATTTTACACTTTTGCATTCGTTATCATAACTAGTTTTTTGCAGCTCACAGCTTCAGATACTTTACATGAAAGCTCTATTTCGCAAAATACAGGTAAAGCATTTATAAATGAGCTTGATTTTTCTGGAAAATGCCTACATCAGCGTGACTGGGAACAAGCTCTTATTAATAAAGATATTCTTGAAAAGCTTGTCTTGCGGGAAATTTCTTTCTGCTACAGTTTTTTTGTTGATGGGGAGGAGCGCTTCTACCCAAGTGCAAAATATTTTGGTGAACAATTTCCTGAGGTGCTTGAAATCAATTTCCCGATGCTAACAGAATTTTACTTTGATTGGCCATGTTATCTTGGTTGGGCTTATGATGATTCCCCTCTCATTTTTATATCTCACCAAACGACCTTAGAAACCCTTTCCTTAAACGGATGGATTTTTGGACGCGAAGAGAATAGATTTATGCATGAATATTTAATTGTAAGAGATTTTCGTTTACTTTCGTCTTTGACAAATTTAAAATTCCTCAGCCTTACTGACACACTTTTCCTGCCTGACAATATCGAGCAAATGCAATACACCCTCCTCCCTAACTTAGAAATAATCAATGCAGATGGCTCTACCATAAAAGGAGCTCATTGGGATGTGTTTGTGCCTAATCTTAAAGTGCTCTCTCTAGCGAAAAGTTCAATTAACGGGACTGATATGTTGCATATTGCTAAATTATCGCAACTTAAAAAATTAAACCTTAGTCTATCAAAAATTTCTGGAGGCAACATTAAACTGCTTGCAAAGCTTAATCATCTCTTTGAGCTAAATTTGAAGGGGACAGATATGACAAAAGCAGATTTTAGTGGATTACAAACTCTTAAAACATTAGATCTCTCCAATTGTAAATTTTCAATTGCTTCTTTTATGTCACTCTTTGAACTTCATAATTTAAAGAAATTAAAATTAAAAAATCATTTGTCTGAGTATGAAAATCCTAATATTAGCCAAGAGATGATCCAAGATTTGATTGGGCACCTTCCTGATTGTGATATTGAGTTTTAATATATGTCATAAATGGATACCTACACAACAAGGCTTCGGCAGGGGCACCACTATGGGACTTGGCTTTAGTTTTTTTTTCTTAACACCAATCGCCTATTCGCAGCTACAATTCAGCTCTCCTATTTCTAGATATCAAGAAAAAGAAGTGGATTAAAAGTGAATGGATACAATCTGGGCTAAATAGCCAATTTCAAAACTGCTGAATCCTACTTTACCTTTTCATAGTGATATGGTAATATCAGAATAGTATCAATCGAATAAGTAAGTGGAGAACCATGCACAAGCGGCTTCCAATCGGAGTGAGTGATTTTAAAAAAGTTATCGAATACGATTACGCCTACATCGATAAAACTCTTTTGATTCAAGAACTTGTAGAACATGGAACAGAAGTCGCGCTCATTCCGCGCCTGCGTCGCTTCGGTAAAACATTGAATCTTTCTATGCTACGCTATTTCTTCGAAAAAGGAAAAGAGGATACTAGTTATCTTTTTAAGACTTTAAAGATTTGGCAAATTGAAAAATATAGAGCCATGCAAGGACAATTCCCCGTCATTTTTCTAACACTGAAAGATGTCAAGCATGCTTCCTGGGAGGAAACATTAAGTTCGTTACAAGAACTGATTGGAAGAGAATTCGAAAGACATTCCTATCTTTTAGAAGAAGAGATATTGACAAGCACTGAAAAGGAACAATATCTCCGAATCATCCATAGAGAAGATGGGAAAACACTCATTGAAAAAAGTTTACTTTTGCTCTCAGAATATTTGTACCGGTATCACAACAAGCGAGTCATCCTTCTCATCGACGAATATGACACCCCGGCACATGCAGCTTACGTAGGAAAATATTATGAGACGTTGATGGGATTTCTGCGCAATTGGCTATCGGCAGGGCTAAAAGACAATCTCTTCTTAGAACGAGGGGTGTTAACAGGAATTTTGCGCATTGCGAAAGAAAGTATTTTTTCAGGATTAAATAACATCAGTACTTTTACAATTTTGCATAAGACATTCAGTGACAAATTTGGTCTACTTGAAAACGAGGTAAAACAGCTGTTAGACGATTCCGGTCTTTCTGAAAAACTGGCTGATGTTAAAAGATGGTACAATGGATACCGCATTGGACCATCGACCAATATTTATAATCCTTGGTCTGTTTTGAACTGTATTGCCAATAATGGGGCTTTGGCACCTTATTGGGTGAATACAAGCGAAAATGCCCTGATGAAGCAGCTGATTGCACAAGGGACAGATGACTTTAAAGCAGATCTTGAGCAGCTTCTGAAAGGAGGCACGATTGAACAAGAGATCGATGATGGGACCGTCTTTTCTCAACTCCATCAAAATCCTACTGCCATATGGTCTTTACTTCTCTTTTGTGGATATTTAACCCTGGGTCAATCACCCTCTTATGGGACTCCTTGTCATTTGCGTATACCTAATATCGAAATCAATGAATTATACAAATCGATGATTATCGACTGGTTTAATCAAAGCCTACATAAGCACAAATACCATATGCTTCTCAACAGCTTAACCAGTGGTGACATTAACACTTTTTCTCAGCTCTTTCAAGAATTTATGATTTCTTCTGTCAGTGTATTTGATGTTCCATCTGCTGAATCCGAAAAAATTTATCATGGGTTTGTTTTGGGCATGCTGATAGGCTTGAGCGATCGCTATGAGGTCAAATCCAATCGTGAAAGTGGCCTTGGCCGATATGACGTTATGCTCATTCCTAAAAATTCCAATGCACTTGGAATTGTCATGGAATTTAAAAAAATCGGTCGATTTGAAAAAACTACATTGGATGCGGCTGTTAAATCAGCTCTTAAACAAATTGAAGAGAAACAATATGCGCAAGAGTTGATGGACCGTGGAGTTCAGCGCATTTTGTACATAGGTTTCGCATTTGAAGGGAAAGAAGTTCTTATTCGATCCAAATTCAAATAGGATCAAATTTTATTACCAAGATTCATCCTTACCTTCCAAAGCAAGTTTTCGCGGTCTGGCCTCAGTTCATGACACAAAGGATATCGCGATTTGAAAAAGGAAATCTCTCGCTTTCTTCCAAAACTCGGAGAATTGTAGCACAATTCATCAATATTTTGAGTACGGTCCCTCGAGGAATTTTACGGACTGCCCACTACTTGAGAATCAAAAATATTGAGATATTTTTTTTAAGAAAATCTATCATTTGTCCAATTTGTTGCAATAAAGCTAACATTCTTTCATCGTTCCCAAGGGCTTAGGGGCTGTTAAATTAAACTTAGAAACAGTATTTCGTTTAAGAGTAACCATATCAACCGCTTCAAGGTTCCATCAATCAGACAATGCCGAGTAAATGAAGCTGAAATTCCCAAAAAACTTCTAGCCCCGCTTTCATGCCAAAAATAAAAATGCTAAACCTTTTACAGACTTAACAAATTGACAAAATAAACTTCACCTCCTATATAGAAACTAATCCCTAAGGAGATTTTTATTTTTTTTATCAATTTTCTTTTCCCGGAGGATTGCTGAAACACGCTTGTGAACATGGTAGAGGCAAATACGAAATGATTAAGGGTGGCCCTTTTAAAAAGCAAAAAAAGGTGGCTTTTCAACATTTAAATCATTTATTACTTATTGATTAGCAATTTCTGCAAGTAATTATTTTGGAGAAGTTTTGGATAATACTTTACCTCACTCGAAGAAAAAATCTGATTTTTCAACTCTTCTAGTCGGAACTCTTGGAGTCGTCTTTGGAGACATTGGGACGAGTCCTCTTTATGCCTTACGTGAAGCATTAACTTCACATCGTTCAGGGAATTTTGCTCCAGAAAGTATTTTCAGCGTTCTCTCGTTAGTTTTTTGGACTATTATGATTGTAGTTTCATTAAAATATGTGTCAGTTATTATGAGTGCGGATAACAATGGTGAGGGAGGTTCTTTGGCATTACTCGCCCTTGCTAATAAAACTATAAAAAATTCCAACGTAGGGCACTGGGTTACTATTTTAGGCCTTTGTGGGGCAGGATTTTTTTACGGAAATTGCATTTTGACACCTGCAATATCTGTGCTAAGTGCAACAGAAGGACTTACGGTTGTAAATTCAAATTTAAAAATTTATATTATCCCAATCACACTAATTATTATTAGTTCTTTATTTTGGATACAAAGTCGAGGCACTAAAAAGATAGGTCTTTGGTTTGGGACAGTTATGGTATTTTGGTTTATCACAATATCTTTTCTTGGTTTAATTAATATATTAAAACATCCAAGCGTGCTTAAAGCTATTAATCCTTATTATGCATTTTCGTTTATTGGAACAAACCATTTGGAAAGTTTTTGGGTATTAGGAGGTGTATTTTTATCTGTAACTGGCGGCGAAACACTTTACGCAGATATGGGCCATTTTGGAAAGAGTCCTATCCGTTTCGCATGGTTTATAATGGTTTTACCAGCATTATTGCTGAATTATTTTGGACAAGGGGCTTTATTATTAGAACATCCAGAATCTATAATTAGCCCTTTTTATCTGTTGGCACCTCCTACATTACAACTCCCATTAGTTATTTTAGCAACTTTAGCAACGATTATAGCCTCTCAAGCAGTAATTAGCGGTGCCTTTTCCATCTTTCAACAAGCAATGCAAATGGATTATTTACCCAGGATCACTGTTATACACACCTCAGACGAAGAAAAGGGTCAAATTTATGTTCCTTTTGCCAATTGGAGTTTATATCTAGGCGTTATACTTGTGGTTATTTTTTTTCAAACTTCGAGTAATCTTGCCGGCGCCTATGGTATTGCTGTCTCAGGAACAATGATGATCAGTACAATCCTTGTTACTATTGTCATGAAATATCAATGGAACTGGTCCAATTGGAAATTGCTTTTAATTATGTCGCCTATATTTTTATTTGATTTAATTTTTCTTATTGCAAATAGCATTAAAATCCCTCATGGAGGTTGGTTTTCGTTATTAATTGGAATTTTCTGGTATATTATTTTATCTACTTGGATTCAAGGAAGAAAAATTGTACTTATTGAAGAAGCTAAGCATAGTATGAAAGTTATTAACTTTATCCCATTTATAGAAAAAAGAGTATCAAGAATAAAAGGGACAGCAATAGTTTTAACAAGTGATCGATCCAATGTACCGTCGGTATTATTATGCAACATTAAGCATAATCAAATTCTTCATGAACAAATTATTTTAGTGAATGTCATCACAGAAAATGTTCCATACGTGGGAAAAATGAATCGTATAGAATTAATTTCATACGACAAGGGCTTTTATAGAATAATACTTCGTTATGGATTTATGCAAGCTCCTAATGTCCCACGAGCTTTAGCTGGTTGCCAAGAATTAGGCTTATCAATAAATTTAATGAAAGTCTCCTATTTCTTAAGTCATTCAATCATTATTCCCACTAAGAATTACAAAATGGGTTACTTCCATGAACATTTATTTGCTTTTATGTCGCGCAATGCTACAAATGCAGTAGATTTTTTCCATATACCTAGCAATCAAGTTATCCAATTAGGAATACGAACTGAAGTCTAAAATTAAAGACTCTCTAATACTACCTGCAAGCAAACCTGTCCAGTGAGGACAGGAGCCTTTCGGCTTCCTCGTAATCGATCACTTTTGAAGCATTAATCATGGATAATGCGTTTTCTTGTAATTCACCCAGAATTGGTAATCAATTTGTCTGAGGATTCTTCCGAGTTTTTGCCCATAAGTTTGGTAAGCAGAAAAGCCCCTCCAGACATTAACCCTTGATAAAGGAAAAAGCTGGGATGGCATTCACTACAAATGACAATCCGGCGCCTTGGATAACAGCAAATCCTTCATTTTTTCAAACATTGTAGGCTGAATACTCTATGCGTCAACACTACTGTTCATCTCCTCCCAATGCTATCGTTGGAAGTACAAGTTCATACAAATCCGATTGATAGCAACACCACTGTATTTAGACATCTAATCCCCAATACACCTCGCTTTCTTAATGTTAAAACTGAACTTTCGCAAGGGGTCAATATTAAAATGGGTCCACTTTGAAAGAGCTCTCAAGTTCGAGAGCTTTCACTCCGCCGCAAAGGCAAAAACCTTTAGTTACACTGTCTAGTATTTATCAGCGTATTTTTTTGCTGCTTCGATTCCTACCGTATTAAATAGAGCTTTGAGTTCTTGCTCCCCATTTTTTTCTAGATAAGTTGATATAGATTCAGGATAACAAGCGATCATTACAGCTCTAACTGCTTTAAATCCAGCTTCATTTTGCGCCATACGGCCAAACTGCTGTTTGTCAAAAAAAAGAGAAGAAATCTGTTCAAGATAAGAATTTTCAATTTTTTCAATTTTTTTGAAACAATTGGCATGCACACTTTTTCCTAGAGGATTGAACCAAAAAACCCCTTCCTCGTAAAGCTCCGCATCATTTTTCTCACATATCCCGCACCCCTCAAACTCACTAAGTTTAGATAATTTAGCAATCCAGGTTATTTTTGCCTGATCTATATTTGATACACTGTTCATATTCGCCTCTAATAATCTTATAATGTTTTGAAAATTGCAACTTTTTACAGTGAAACAAATGCAATGTTTTTGGTAATCTACCAATTAATTTTTTGTAATCATACAAAATTCAAACATATAAGGCAAATATAAAATTTCTCCATAAAAATTCGTCAATAAAAAAGTACACAAAAAGTGCAGAGACGCAAAGGAACAAACAGGAAAATAAAATATTTTGCCTATTTCTTTACGCGCCTATGCTTTTCCCTCCTCTATACTTTATACCTAGCCATAAGATATCTTTTACTACAGACGTATGATCTCAAGGAAATCTTTAAAAAAGTAAAGCCATATGAAAGAATTAAAATACATGACCTTACTCAATCCCCTTTTATTATTCGCTTTATGGAACTAGGCTATAAACTTGCATCAATAAAGCAAAAAAAGCAGCAATTAGAATATGCAATTGCCCTGGCCAATTATGATGCAAAATGTGCTCTAAAAATTGTGACTTCTATATTAAATCAGGGTATGGAAATTGAGCTCAAACCTTTAAGCTTTTATGCTGTGGCAGCTATCCATAAAAATTCGACATTGTGCGATAAAACAAATGTTTTACAGATAGGTAGAGAAACCCATTATGCTTTACTTTTTGACGAGAGAAATTTTGACGACTTTTTACGCATTTTTGAAGCAACCCTAGGTCTTGATAATGCTCTTTCGCTTACAATCTTAATAGAAATTGAAGCTTATTACATAAGCCCACTCACCAGTCATGTAACTCATTACCTTCAATCAATAGCAAAGACGATTAAAAGGCTTCAACCTCTTAAAGAAAGTATGAACCAAGAAGCTGTTCGCATATTAAGTAAAGTCCTCGATTTAGACTTCTCCATCCTAGAAGGAGGTGATGCATTTGCTGCCGAGACCCTTGCGATCGTTGCTAAAAGCTTAATTTTGTTGGATATGGAAAAAGCGCTTCTAGCTTTGGAATTGGCACAAAAAGCTATCAAAGACAGTACCAACACAGCCAATTCATTGATTCTCATTGCAGAAGCTTATGCCGAATTTGATCAAGATGAAGCATTCCTAATAGCACAACAAGCTCATGATACTATAAAGGAAAGTCTTGATTGGAATAAAGAAATGGAACTGGAAGTTGATAAGTTTGAAATCAAGGAGCCTTGTGTATTTGATTATCTTAATCGAATAATCAAAATTATGGCATCTTGTGACCAAAAATATGCTATTAAGGTGCTTTTTGAAAGCTTGGACCAAGTGCATACTTCTAATGGCATAACAGATGGCAAATACTATTCGTTTGGTTTCGATCACATTTTCGGGAAGCTTTTTATGGGAACTCTCGAAGTTATCACCTTATTAGACCGAGAATTAGCATTCAAGATGGTTAAGCAGTGTGTCGAATGGGTAAAGACAGTCGAGACGCCTGAAAGTCATTTATTTGATCTTAGCAATGCCCTTGCTAAAGATTTCCCCCAAGAAGCTTTAGAGATAGCTCATTTACTAAATAATTCAAACTTGCATTGCAAAGTCTTAATGTCAGTTGTTAGGGAAAGGATAGATTCTAAAAATGCTAAATCTTATGTCGAAAGAACTTCAAATTTGTAAATGCAATGGATTGGAAAGATTTCTCAAATTCATATAGACCCATTGATCTCTATTCTATTTCAAAAATTAACATCTTCCATCTTAATACTTACCTGAACAAACTATCCAAAGACACTACTTGTGTCACAAGCTCTTCAGACCAAATCGATTTTTTTAGACCTTCAGATGCAATCATAACCAAAAAAGCATTTTTTTTATAGGAGAATGCTTTTCAAAACAGTCATTTTTTGAGCTAACTGCTTTGCATTGGCCTTGTCAACGGAGAAAGGATGCTCGCTATTTTTAATTTCACATAAAGTTATAACCCCATCTTCTCGATCAAAAAGGAGATCTATTTGAGCTCCTTCTTCCTTAGATCCCTTTTTAGGGATAAATCTCCACCCTCCTATGTGAGCGTTAATTTTTTGGAGATCAAGAGCCAAACGTATTTGAGCAATATGCTTCAGTCAAATATTTTCAAACGCCTGCCTGCCCAACTTGACGCTGTAGGCGTTTTAAAGTCCAAGCCTGTCGAATTAGGGGATTCAAAAATATTCACAACCGTTTCCTTTTTAAGATTTGAATTTAATCAACCCAGTATTTTTAAAAACGGGAAGCTCCTATTTGGCTTTCTTCTGGGCTTGCCACTTATGAAACGCATCCATAACAGTATGCTTAAAATCTTCATCCTCATTTGTTTTAATTCCATTTTTTGAATCTTGCTTTCAAAAATTAAATTACGTTCTTTCAATTCCTGAATTTGAATTTCATAATTAAATTTATCAATGAATAAATTGTAGATTAACATATGTTGCTGAAGAACTTGTTTAGAAAGAGCCTTAAATTTTTTTTCCTTTATCTTAATGGGACTTATTTGATTGACACATGTTTCCTGTAACTTATTGATTTAAGTTTTTATCTTTCCCTTCGTATTTTGCATTGTCAAAAATTTCAATAGTCTCCGGGTTATCTTGCACGTCACTTTTAACAATTTTATTGAATTCCACAAGTTGAGAATCGTTTTTCTTAATTTTTTCCAATAAAATTTTGTTGTTTTCTTCTTGTAGCGCAAATTTTTTGGCGACGTGGGCGGACGAAATGAACTTCCGAAGGACGGTAAAACCAGTATAATTGGTGCAGTGGAAGATGCCTAGGCCTTTCGGATCAAATCCCCCAACGGCCAGACTTTTGCTATTATTGATCCTTTCACAGCGCGCATAAGTTACTGGACGTGGACGTGGGCCAAATAGATATTCGTTAGTCCTTAAAAAGTGCGCAATAATGGCTGCTACGAGTTCTACAGCCGCAGGGCTTGTATACGAAACGCCGGATCTTTCCGCAAGGCCTTGAATCATCGCTTCTTGCAAATCATCATCTAAACCGCGACTCCCCTCAAGTATCTTTTTTGCCACCAGCACCCAATACGGTTGATCAACAGGCTTATTTAGCTCATGATTTGTAAAATTGCATATTCTATATCCAGCTTTACAACGGGTTGCACCAATAAGTGGCAAGTGCTTTTCTAACAGCTTTCCAAGGTTTTCTAAAGTCATCTTGCTCAGAATACACACAAGCACGTGCGTTTCTTTCACCATCTTGCCGCTTAATGGAAATACATCACATTTAGCATCCATTTCTTCTTGTATGTTATCAGGAAGGATTGAGTAGATATCTTTAATCTCATCATCTTTAGGAGCTTTGCAATTAACAAACTTTGCCCATTGCTCTGCACCAAAGGCAATGTTTTGCCACTCAACAATTTTCGCTTGTAAAGGGAAATGAGGATCTAGAATCATGTTTTGCCACTTTTTGTTCACTAGTACAGCGAACTTAAGCCAAGTCGGAGTTACATGCGAAAGAACCTGAGCAAGACAATCAACCATCAATTCATTAATAGGACCAACATCTTTCTTTAAATTATCGCTTATAAAATTCTCTTCCATTAAAAAGACGTCAAAGTTCAAGCCTGTCGAACCAGAGGATTCAAAAATATTCACAAACTTCTCCTATTCTTTTTCACTTTATTTTTACGTAATATTTATACGCCTTTTTGACAGATTGATAATAACTTTATCATATCGACTAGAAAAATATTCATCCACCTTTCCAAATGGTCCTTCCATATTGTTCTCAGTCTGATAGATACATATACAGCTTTTTGATGTTCATTTTCATTTTAGACATTGAATTCTCCTTTTGTGGTCAGATTCTGATTGGATCTAATGTAATATATGACAAGGACTCAAGGAAGCCTTTCGGCTTCCTTTTAATCGATCACTGTTGAACCTTAATCACGATAATGCTTTAGCTTTCCTCAACCAGAATTAGTAATCAATTTGACTGAGGCTTCTTCTGGCTTTTTGGCCATAAGTTTGTTAAGAAGGTAAGCCCCTCCAGAAATTAACCCCTTGAACATGAAATAGGCTGGGATAGCATTAACTACAAATGTCAATCCGGCGCCTTGGATAACAGCTGCTCCTACACTACTAGCACTAAGAGCACCAAAATACTGCGCGAAAATCCCTGCGGTGGCTGGGACAGTAGTCATGTACTGGTATAATCCCACAGTATATTTAACTAGGTTTACTCCGACTGCAGCATTATAGACAGCATTTGCTGCAGTTACCGAACCAGCTATAATGACGACCTTTGCAGTTGTATTAAGATATTCGTGATCCCCCGCTTTTGTAGGTTCGCTATCCCTCGGTTGATAGACAACCATTGCGAGTTCATCTAGTTTTAAACTAGCCAGCTTCTCTTCATTCACTCTTTGAAACATACTTTTTGCTGAAGTCCCTATGCATTCAACACGACTGTGTTCATCTCCCCCCAATGCTATAGTCTGAAGGGCAAGTTCATTCAAATCTGAATTGACAAACAGACTAGAAACACCACTGTATTTGGACATCTGATCCACAAAATACCTCGCTTTTTTAATGTTAAAATTGTCTATAAAAGCCTTTGATGAGCAGGAAAAGGTTCCTAATTGAACTGTAGAGCAACATTCATTACCATTACTTTTCCTAATGACAAATGCTTTACTCATCATAAAAATTGATTCTACATTTTTTTGTCAATTTTCCCAATATTAAAAATATATATATTTAAGCAATTGAGTCTTAGGGATTTGACCACAAAAAAATTACAATTCTATTCTATGGAAGAGGGGGATAGGAATTGAGATGAGGCAAAAATATAGAAGTCAAAATAGAACTCCTTTACAATACCTGTTGCAACATTTTTCATTTGAAGGAGTTTAGTAAGTATGGTAGCCTCTCGTTTTATGGAAATGGATACACGTTGAAAACAAAGATTTGGTGTGGGAGTAGAAATTGATACTGAAACAGCTTTCGAATGGCTTCAAAAGGCTGCTCAGCAAGGCGATGTTAGAGCGATATTCCGACTCGGACATTGTTACATTCATGGAAATGGTGTTCTACCTGATGAAAGACTTGGAGCGGAACTGTATAAGAAAGCAGGCGATGAGGGTAGTACGATCGCTTTAGTGAATTTAGCCATCTGTTATTTACAAGGAATTAGCGTTATCAAAGATGAAAAACAAGCTGTAGAAATGCTTGAATTAGTATCTTCGAAAAGCAACGGTTTGGCTTTAAACAATTTAGGATATTGTTATGAATTTGGTATAGGTGTTCAAAGATGAAGAAAAAGCTTTTGAGCTCTATCATAAGTGGTCTTGGAGTAGAAAAAAATGAAGGCATTGGACTTATGTGGATGCAAAAATCAGCCTCAAATGGAAATAGCAATGCTCAACGGTATTTTTTCTAAACTTTGCGACAGTACCCCACGTTTCGCTACATACCTTCCGACCTTTCACTTCACGCGGGGCTTACCTTCTTAAGTTGATTTTAAGACTAAAGCGGGAGGAAATAAGCATTCTCAATGACTTACAAACTAATTATTGTGCATGGGTTCAATTGTCCACTTTTGTCAATCTACTTTTATTGTGGAAATATAGAGGTTGATTATTATCATGCACATCTTGCCGCGTGCGATCCTATATATCCTGTTCATTTATTAGGATATTTTGGCCTGGTTCAAAAAGTGCCAAATTAGGGTAACATAGGGCGATCCGAAACCTGCCCACTTTTAGGAAGAACGCATTCAACGATATGAACGATATAACGATAAAAACGATGGAAAAAGACAAAAATTACCTAATTATGAATTGTTGAGAACCATTTTGAGCTGTTGTTTTGAGGTCATGAATGAGGTGTGGCCAGGATTTTTTGAAAAAGTCTACAAAGATGCTCTTTGTTTGCTATACAACTGTAGGGACTAGAGGTAGAAGTAGAACGACCTTATGAAGTCATGCTTAGAGGCAGTGTAATCGGTCTATATTTTGCAGATTTGGTTGTAGAAAAACCATGATTGTGGAATTAAAATGTTATGAAAGTTTGGCTGGTGAGCATCAAGCACAATTATTTAACTATCTAAAAGTTTCTCGGATTTCAGTCGGTTTGTTAGTAAATTTCCGACATAAGAAATTGGGGTGGAAAAGACTGCAAAGCAATGAAAGCTTTTCTAATAGCCTGGAAAAGATCCTTGAAAATCCATGACGTCCTGACCATCCCAAATATATCATTTTTATCGTTATATCGTTCACATCGTTAGTGCTTCTTTCATTGCATCCGTTGCTCTACAATTGTTTATCTCAAAGTCTCGCATGAGTTGAAAGGCCAGAAGGCTATAGCCGAACGTTGCGACAAAAAAAGGTTAAAGGACAGAGCTTCGGTAAACAGGTTGATTATCAGTGAGTTCAGGAGAACTTATCTAGAAGATGTTGCAAATAATTATTGAACGTGGATAATTAAGTTTATTTCATTATACAAATTTTCAAAGTGATAATATGTCAATAATTGACTTTTCCAAAATGGTTAAAGCTAGAGAGATCTTTGAAAGATTTCGTATAGGGATGCAGGATGATCGGGATCAAGCAGGAGCCATTCAAGCCTTTGAATTTTGCTATGAGCTTGCTTGGAAAATGATGAAGCGAGTACTGGAATCTCGAGGTTTAGAGGTAGGCTCCCCTAAAGATACATTTCGAAAAGCTGCATTAGAAAAATTGATCGATGATCCTGAGCTATGGTTCGAATTTCAAAAAAAAAGAAATTTAACCTCGCATACCTATGAACAAGAAAATGTCGAAACTATTCTTACAATATTTGATGTTTTTTCTAAAGAACTTGATCAATTTATCCAACGACTGAGGGCTCTCGAATGATTTATATGGAACAGCGACACAAAGAAATGGCAAAGGTTATTCTGGAGAAATATGCTTATACATTTTACGCTTTCGGATCAAGAGTTAAAGGCAATCCAAGACGTTTTTCAGATCTAGATATTTGTTTTTTTGAAAACATCCCCTGGAACGTACGGGCACATATTGATGAAGATTTTGAAGAATCAGATTTGCCCTATAAAGTTGATGTCATCGACTGGAATGCGTGCGACGAAACTTTTCAAAATCTTATCAAAAAAGATCTAGTTTTAATGCATAAAGGCTCAAATAATACGTTTGTAGCCTAAAACCCAAGGCGGCTTTATTAAATTTTATTCTTATGCATTCTTTATCATAGCTAGCTAAGATCCCGAAACTATCAGATACTTTAAATGAAAGCTCTATTTGGCAAAATACAGGTAGAGCACTTATATATAAGATTGATTCTCTTTCTGCTAAAGTATTTTTGTTGATGAGGTTCTATCAGTGCAAAATATTTTGATAAACAATTTCCTAGGTGCTTAAAATCAATTTCCCAATGCTACTGAACTTTACTTTGATTGGCCACGTTATCTTGGATAGGCTTATAATGATTCCCCTCTTATTTTTATTGTCTTAAGACTAAGACCCATTGTATCGCCCCTGCCGCGTAAGCGTCAATTTTACCCACCAGTAAAGAATGAAGAACATTTTCTGAAGGCAAGTTTTATTTTTGCCAGTTTTGAGGAAGTAACTCAGCTAATTTTTGGAAATTATGACTTTGAAGACGACG
>JACCRY010000210.1 GCA_013813265.1 Parachlamydiaceae bacterium | reverse complement strand
AGTGATTACTTCTCTACGAATAACGGATTCGCAGAGGTAGGATTTGGTATTTATTTATTTATTAATTACCTCACCGTTTTCTGACTTAGCTAAACACACCTACAATTCACGCGAATGTCCAGTTACGGGTCATAACAGTAAGGATGCTGGATTCTCAATACGCCTTTGAAGCGCTTTAATAAATCTGGAAGCTGCTACCCCATCGATGGCTCGATGGTCTACAGACAGTGTTATATTCAGCAATTTCCCCGCAACAACTTGACCATTTTTGACGACCGGGGTGTCTGTTATTCCACTGACAGCTAAAATTGCAGCTTGGGGAGGATTGATGATCGCTTGAAAATCAGTGATCCCATACATTCCCATATTAGAAAGGGTAAAGGAGCCCCCTTGATATTCATGAGGCTCTAGTTTTCCTTCCTTTGCTCTTTTAGCTAAAGATTTGACTTCCGCTGAGATCTCTTCAAGGCTTTTGATGTCTGCATGTGTAATGATCGGTGTGATCAATCCCCCTTCAATACTAACAGCAATTGAAATGTCAATTGTCTTGTAGCTCAAGAGCACTTTTTTAGTAGCATCAAATCCGCAATTAACGTCTGGGTGGTCTTTCAAAGTCAATGCAATCGCTTTGATAATAAGATCATTAAATGTTAGATCAAGTTCATAATTTTTCAGTTGACTGCGAAGGGCAATTAGCGGTTCAACATCGACAGCTTGACGAACATAAAAATGAGGGATTGTTGATTTTGCTTCTTGTAAGCGTTGAGCGATAATTTTTCGTATAGGTGTTAAAGTAACTTCTTCATGAGTCCCAGCAGCAAGTTTAGGCGTATGTTGTTTTGGAAATTTATTTGAGCTTGCTTGAGATAAATCCTTTTTCATAATGCGACCGCCAGGTCCCGTGCCTTTAACTCTGGCTAGCTCAATGCCTTGGTCCTGTGCTAACTTTTTAGCAAGAGGAGAGGCAAATATGCGTCCTGCAGAAGCTGGTTGTGAAGTAGAATTTGTCGACTGTTTTTCTGTTTTGTTCGTATCGGGAGCAACTGCTGGAGCTGTAGCAATAGGTGCAGGTGTTGAAGGAACAGGTTTAGGTTCAGCTTCAGGTGACGGAGGTGTTGTCGAAGCAGGTGTAGCAGCAGCATTATCAGCAACAACAGTAGCGGTTGCACCAGAAATAGTGCCTTCAGGGACATATCCTTCAATCGATTCGTTCTGTTCTTCGGAGAGAACTGCAAGCGGAGCATTGACATGCGCTTCCTTCCCTTCTTCCAGAAGAATGAGCCTTAGCCATCCGGCATCTAAAACTTCATGTTCCACTGTTGCTTTGTCTGTGGCGATTTCTACAATTGGATCACCCGCATTGACGTACTCACCAACTTTTTTGTGCCATTTGACTAAAGTACCTACTTCCATTGTTGGGGAGAGTTTAGGCATCGTGAATGTAAAGGGCATAGGAAAAACCTTTTTTTATGAACGATTCAGTGTGCGAAGAATAGTTGCAACAATGCTCTCAACATGAGGCAGTGTTTCTTTTTCGAGAGGTTTCGAGTATGGCATGGGCGTTTCTTTTTGGCAGACTCTAGCGAGTGGAGCATCTAGATAATCAAAACAATGTTCCATGATCTGAAAGCCAACTTCCGAAGCGATGCCTGCAAAGCGATGACCTTCTTCTACGATGACACAATTGTTCGTGCGTCTTACAGAATCAGCGATCGTAGCAATGTCTAAAGGGCGTATGGAGCGCAAATCAATGAGTTCAACTTTGATATCTTTTGCAGCAAGTACCTTTACAACTTCTATGCAGACATTGACCATTCGGCTATAAGTTACAAGTGTTATGTCGCTACCAGGACACACAATATTTGCCTTACCAATAGGGACTACATATTCTTCAACTGGGATTTCCATTTTGTCGCCGTATAGAAGTTCTTGCTCAAGGAAAAGGACAGGGTTGTTATTGCGAATTGCGCTTTTCAAGAGCCCTTTGGCGTCATATGCATTGCTTGGAGCCAAAATAATGAGACCCGGAAAATTGCCATAGATCGCTTCAACGCAATGGGAGTGTTGGCTGGAAACTTGTGCTGCAGCGCCGTTTGGTCCACGAAATACGATCGGTACTGAAAAGCGATTACCTGACATGTAATACATTTTAATTGCATTCGAAATGATTTGATCGCATGCCACGAAGGAGAAATTAAAGCTCATAAATTCTATGACAGGACGGAGCTCGGTCATGGCTGCTCCAACACCTAAACCTGCAAAACCAAGTTCTGAAATAGGGGAATCGATGATGCGCTTAGGACCCCATTTCTCGAGCATGCCTTTGGTGGTCTTGTAGGCCCCGTTATAGGCCCCTACTTCTTCTCCCATGACAAAAACCGAAGCATCGCGTTCCATTTCTTCATCTAAAGCTTGACGAATTGCTTCTCTATATTCTACCAATTGCATTTGTTTCATCGTTTAATCTTTTCGTTTAGGGTGCAAATACATCTTCTTCGAGCTCTATGATATTGGGCCAAGGGCTTGATTCTGCAAATTCCATCGCTTTCACAGCCTTTTCGCGTTCTAGCTTGTCCAATTCCTTGAAAATTGCTTCATCCCCTATACCTGCATCAAATAGGGTTTTTTGCATAAGGGATATTGGATCGCTTTGCATCGAGATCTTTAACCCTTCTTTAGTGCGGTAAAGAGCTGGATCTGAAATGGAGTGGCCTTTAAAGCGTTCTGTAACGACTTCTACAAGAACAGGTCGCGAAGTTGCTAAAACTTCTTGATAGATATGTAAGAATCCGGCGTAGCAGTTAAAGAAATCCATTCCATTGAGCGTATAGCCCTTCATTCCAAAACTTGCGGCCTTATCTTCAGCTAAACGTTTGACAGAAATGGCTTTTTCGACATGCGTTCCCATGCCCCATTGGTTGTTCTCAATGACATAGATACAAGGCAAGTCCCAAAGAGCTGCTAAATTGAGAGACTCATGAAAAGCTCCTTGCGCGACAGCTCCGTCACCCATAAAACAAATTGCAGCTTCGTTTTTATTATCACGGTATTTGATCGTAAAACCTGCGCCGGTAGCGATTGGAATTTGGCCGCCAACAATTCCAAAGCCTCCTAAAAGGCGGTCAGTGAAAAGGTGCATCGAGCCACCTCGGCCCCGGGCGTTGCCGGTAGAGCGACCATAGAGTTCAGCCATGATTTCATTTGGGGTGGCTCCAAGAAGTAACGCAAGGGCGTGGCAACGATAGGATGTGATATACCAGTTTTCAGGGCCGAAAGCTTGGAGTGCTGCAACTTGGATAGCTTCTTGTCCAATGTAAGAATGGAAAAAGCCTCCAACTTTGCCTTGAAGATAAGCTGCTTCGGCGCGTGTCTCAAAATTTCGGATCAAAAGCATTTTGCGTAGGTTTTCAAGCAAAGTCTCTTTTCCAAGTTCTTTCATAACCTTAGAAGTTTCAGAAGGAAAAAATGTCGGCAATTTCATCAGGTCCTCTTTTCGCATATTAGCGGGCATTTCGTTTCATTAGTTCAGTATAACTTGGATAATAAAAAATAACAAGGTGTATGCCGTGGACCCAGGGCGATTGCGTTATATAGAATATTTTGATTTATGTTCCGGAATTCCGATTAGGGATTTTTTTAGTGTGTCTGCTTTTTTTTCATTAAGCTGAGTAGAAATTTATGTAAAATATCCTAATAAGTACAAGAAAACAGGATATATAGGATCGCAAGCGGCAAGATATGCATGATAATAATCAATCTCTATATTTTCAGTTAAATGTAGATCTATTCTCCATAAGTTCTTCTGCGAATAACTCGTCCAACTGATTTCATTCCTTCCCATTCCATTGCCACTGGTAAATCGTCTGCATCAAGAACACTGTATAGCCGGTGTTCTACTCTTCCGTGATCATCATTCTTGCTCTCAAATTGGTCTGCATCAAACCCTCTGTAGTTATTTTGCTCAGAGTTACCAAAAAGTAATTTCACATCTTCAAGGAGATCTTTATGATTTCCTTTCACAGGTAGTACATAGTCACCTTTTGCTTCGATGACTGCACTTGCTGTCGTCTTTTGCGTATTGAGTGCATCTGTTGTAATTATACATCCTTCGAGATCTAACATCTTAATCAGTTTTAGAATCGCTGTGATCTCATTAGTTTTTGTGCCCACTTCAATGTGCCCAATGCAAATGCCATTTTCAACACTCCATGCATTCAAGAGATGAAGTCCATCAAGTCCTGCTTGTTTTTGAGCGTTACCTCGTAATGTCTTGCCGTCCATAGACACAACTTCATGCTTTGATTTCATTCGAAGGTGGTCAGCCCAGTCAATCAAAAATTGACTAAATAAATTGTTATCAATAATCCCAA
>JACCRY010000205.1 GCA_013813265.1 Parachlamydiaceae bacterium | reverse complement strand
TCGTCTACATATTCCCTCCTATAAGGGTTATAAATGATCTCTCATCATCTAGGATATGCCCATGCTGGGCGCACCCTTTTGAGTGGCTCTGCCACTCAAAAGGTGTAACCTGCATTTGAACCAAGCCCATTTTCTCAATGTTTCAGTTGAAATTTTTAAGTTGTGGTATTCCAATAGCTTTTCTCTCGCAAAAGTGGGACCAAAATCAGAATACCTCTCTTGAAATAGAGCGATAATTTGTTTTTTGAATCCACCACTGTAAGCTCGATTACTTAATTTCCCTCGTTTTTTGGATATTAACCCAAGAATACCTTCTTCTTTAATCCGATTAAGAAGATTACGGACCTGGCGGTCTGACAATTTGAGTAACTCAGCGGCTTTTATTTGAGATATTTTTTTCTCAATTACCTGCTGAAGCAAATGATATTTTTCTAATTCATCTTTAGACATTTGAAAAATCTCCTCCACAAGTATTCCTTCGGTTTTTGGTTAAATTTTCTTTTACCAAAAACCGGAAATTTCTAAATGGGAGGAAACCGGAAATTTCTAAATTGCGCTAACAATACGCATTATGACTGTTGCACTTTTATAAATAATTTGTTACATCAAGCATAGCACCTCAAACATAGCACCTCAAACATAGCATCTCAAAAGTGGCTTAAATCATTCAAATTGGTAATATATGCCTGACCCTTACTTGGAAGCTATGATGCATGGCGATTTTGCTAAAAAAAAAGGGGCAGAAATTCGCCCTAAAGATAAATTCGACGTTGCTATCGAAAAGGAAATTGATAAATATATTGATTCTTTAGAACTCGAAAGGAATGTTGAAAATAATAAATTAGCCTCTCCAGCTATGCGCAGAGCTCAGATTAAAGCGCAAATGAAAGCAGATCTACAAATGCCAGAAGTTGAATCTTTCATTACCTCTGCAATTTCCATTTTATTATCTGAAGGTGCCCACTACCTTTTACCTGAGCAATATAATGAGATGGAAAAAGAACTTAAAGGAATCAAAGACCATCTTGATTCATTAGATTTGGGAAGCTCAGATGTTAATATAAAATTTCAAAATTTAGTAAAAATTTCTGATTCTGTTATGAATTGTTTTTTTCACATTTCTGTAGAAAAGTTTAAAGAGAAAGAATTTCCAGCTAGCCTATCGCTATTTAGCTTCCTTACTATTTTAGACCCCGGCAACATTGAATATTTGTATCGCCTTGGAATCGCAGCTCAAAATAATAAGAATTATGAACTTGCCTTAAAAGCATATGAGGCTTCACTAGAAATAAACCATGAACTATTGGGGGCTTTGCTTTTTGCAAGTGAATGTTATTTCCGCCTGAAAGAACGGGAATTAGCTATTACCTACCTTAAAAAAGCAAAGAATCTTGCTGAAACTCAACCGTTGAATGATATTTGGGAGAAGTTAATTTATGATCTCGAAAAACTATAGAAATACCGCATAATTTGCAAAATTAAAGTCATAAAACGCATTAAAACTTTTTTAATAAATCCGGTTGTGAGCTAATTCTACACTAGCAATTTTTCCAGATTGCAAGAAATGAATCCCATCGTTTAACATCTTGTCATCACACCTAGTTTGGTTAAATTGTGTTCTTGATAGATCTATCTAGCAAATTTATTTGAGCAAACGAGGCTAGTGCTTTACTTAAATAATGGCGAAAATCCTTAAAGAGCACCACATGGCCTCCGCCCATCCTTCACTTAAAACCAGCTTTCGAAAGCAGCAAACGCTTGCTAAACCTTCGACATTTTCAGGCATTGGAATTCATACCGGTACAGAAGTAAAGATGCGCTTTGTCCCAGCCGAAGAAAATTCCGGCATTCTATTTAAACGTACAGATCTTCCCGGACAACCTTTTATTCCTGCCACCATCGAATATGTATGCGACACCGCTCGCAGCACAACGATTGGAATTGGCAACATGAAAATCCATACGGTGGAACATGTCCTGGCTGCTGTAGCAGCTTACCAAATAGACAACCTCATCATCGAAGTCTCTTCAATTGAACCTCCTATAGGAAATGGAAGCTCTGATGTATTTGTTAACATGATCGAAAATGCAGGAATCCAGCAACAAGACTCTGAAAAAGCAGTCATACACTTACAAGAACCTTTATACTGGTCTGAAGGTGACATTCATATCTTTTCTATACCAAGTGATGAATACCGGATTAGCTATACACTTAATTATCCAGAGACAAAAGCTTTAAGAGCTCAATTTCATTCACTGGTTCTTACACCCGAATCCTTCAAGCGTGAAATTAGTCCTTGTCGAACTTTCTCTCTTTTTGAAGAAGTTTCAATGCTCATGGACTATGGACTTATTAAGGGCGGAAGCCTTGACAATGCCGTAATCATAAAAGAGGATGCCATTTTCAGTAAGAATGGACTTTTCTTTCCTGATGAAATGTGCCGTCATAAAATTCTAGACCTCATTGGTGATCTTTTTTTAGTCGGATTTGATTTCCGTGCCCACCTCATTGCCGTTCGCTCAGGCCATGCTTCTAACAATGCCTTTGCCAAAAAGCTTTATAACCATATTACAATGGAGAACTGTGAATGACACATCCTCAATCTGAAGAAAGCCAAACTTTGGACATCAAAGACATCTTGAAAATTCTTCCTCACCGTTTCCCTCTTCTTCTTGTTGATAAAATCTTGGAAGTCGACATCGAAAAAGGTTATATTCTTGGGCAAAAAAATCTGACTTTCAATGAAAATTTTTTTCAAGGTCATTTTCCTGATGCTCCAATCATGCCCGGTGTTCTTATCCTGGAAGCTTTAGCCCAAGCAGGATCTGTCCTATTTCATCTAAAAGAAAAAACTCCAAAAACTGCCGTTCTTTTGAGTATAACAAATGCAAAATTCCGTAATCCGGTACGTCCCGGTGATATTTTACTGTTAAAGTGTGAGGGATTGCATTTCAGCAGCAAAGGTGGTCGTATCCATGGTACAGCGCTTGTTAATGGCAAAGTTGCTGCTGATGCAGATATTGGTTTTGCCCTTGTCTCCAAAAGCCAAATTTGAGATATAAGACTTTGATGTATAACTATAATTCCCTATCTTAGAATAAAGTGAAAAAATGAAGAATTCGTCAAAATCAAAAATTCATCCCTTAGCTTACGTTGAGGAGGGTGCTGAAATTGGAAACGATGTCACCATTGAGCCTTTTGCAGTTGTGAAATCCAATGTCATTCTCAAAGATAACGTCGTGATCAAATCACATGCTTATATCGATGGATTTACAACGATAGGGAAGGGAACAGTTATCTACCCTTCTGCAAGCATCGGCACAAAATCCCAAGATCTAAAATTCAAAGGTGAAAAAACTTTTGTCATCATTGGTGAAAACTGCGAGATTCGTGAATTTGTTACAATCAATTCATCTTGTCAAGAAGGTTCAACAGTGAGTGTTGGCAATAACTGTCTGATCATGGCATACTGTCACATTGCCCATAATTGTAATGTTGGAAATCGGGTGATCATGAGTAACGGGGCTACCTTAGCTGGTCATATTACAGTAGACGATTATGCCATCATTAGCGGTTTGACGGCTGTTCACCAGTTTTCACGCATTGGCTGCTATGCAATGGTTGGCGGAATGAGCCGCATTACACATGATGTTCCTCCGTATACCCTTGGTGCCGGTAGCCCCTATAAATTTGGCGGGCTTAACCTTGTTGGATTAAAACGTCATGGATTCTCTCTTGAAGTTAGGAAAGAGCTTAGTAAGGCCTTTAGGCTCGTTTTCAAGTCCGGCTTATCACTTAATGACGCTATATCCATGATTGAACATACTTGTGAACCACTTGGGGAAATACGAAATTGGATCTCTTTTTGTCGCGACTCTAAGCGTGGTTTAATTGGATTGCAAGATATTCAAACACATGATGAACCCGCTCTTCAGCTTGAAGATGCAGATGAAGATTTGTTGCTTCATCCACGTAGTGGCTCCGCTTTCTTGAAATAGTGAAAGGATTAAAGGAAGGATCAAACTCGACATTCAATGCTAAGTTAGGTGTTAATCAAACAAAGGTATATTTTTCCTTGGTCTAAAACTTATAACTTCTAGAGAATGAAAGCTTGGCTATAGTATTTCGACATCTCAGTTTATGTTGCTCATGTAAACGTTTTTTAATTACGTGCTTATAGGGGTAGGAATGGCACTTGCCACCCCTCCCTCCGAACCGCACGGGCGCTATTAACGCATACGGCTCTCCAGTCGATTGTTTCCTCATCGGGACTGACACGCTAAATATTGCCTTTGGA
>JACCRY010000204.1 GCA_013813265.1 Parachlamydiaceae bacterium | reverse complement strand
CGAAGCCTCTCTTTTGCTTTGCGGTTAATTGAGAGGCTTTTTTATTCTATTTTTTCTTTTTTATCAAGGCTTTTCCGTGAGGAGTCTTTGCTTAGCTTGATGCCTATGCGGTAGCCGGCGACAGAAGCACGTGATTTCTTAGCGCTAATCTCATGAAAGGCTTATTCACTATACTAGCCTGAAAAGGTTACGCCACGCTTTTAATAAAACAAACGATAATTGAAATATTAACTATTGACTTTTAAAGATCAAAAGTATATAATTAATTAGAAATACCACAAATATCAATCTAAAAATTTATGAACTCAACAAAATCAAATTATAACAACCATAAAAACCTTACTCCTTATCCAAGCGGAAGCTTGCGGGAACTTTGGATGATCTCGTTTCCCTTAATGCTCTCTCTAATGTCGGGAAGTCTCATGCTTTTTTGGGACCGCATATTACTCGCTCAATTTTCCATCGAAGCTCACAATGCCGCTACCTCATCAGGAACAATTGTTACCTTTTTACAATTTGCCTTTATCTGCACCACTTGCATCGCTGAAGTTTTTGTTGGACGCTATTACGGTGCAAATCAGCCAGAGAAAATTGGAATCCCTATTTGGCAAATGATCTGGCTTTCAGTTTTTTCTATCTTTATTTTTACTCCCTTAGGTTTTTTTGCAGGAGATTATATCTTTGCCTCTTCACCCTACTTTACGATGGAAAACGATTATTTTTTCTATATGATGTGTTTCGGGCCTATTTTTTGTGTCAATTGCGCTCTCTCTTCTTTTTATATAGGACGCGGTCGAGTCAAGTTTATCACTGCGATCATGATAGGTGCAAATTTATTAAATATACCTCTCGCCTACGCACTGATTTTTGGCTTTGAGCCCTATTTACCCCCTCTCGGGATTTCAGGGGCTGCAATTGCCGCGGGAATGGCACAACTCATTCAAGCGTTAATCTTATTTTTGGATTTCGTCAAAACTAAAAATCGAAAACTTTATGGGACAGGATGCTTTCATTTTAATCGGAATGAGTTTTTTGAATGTATTCGCCTCGGATTACCCAGTTCTTTAGCACATACACTTGAAATTCTTGCATGGGCATTATTTTTTAGGATGCTCATGTCTGCAGGCGAAGAACATTTAACGGTTGTTTCAATCGCGCAAAGCATCTTTTTTTTATTTACTTTCCTCACTGAAGGTGTTAGCAAGGGAGCACAGGCAATTGCAGCTAATATGATTGGTGCTCGGAAATGGGATGATTTATGGAAGCTTTTACATTCCGGGATCAAATTCTATCTTTTTTTATTCTGTCTTTTCGGGACCTTTTTGATGATCGATTCCGGCCCTCTTGTTAAACTGTTCATTTCGGAAGATAGCGTTTCTTCTGAGAAAATTCATGAACTCGTTGCTTCTTCTTGCCTATGGGTATGGATTTTCTTCCTCTTCGATGGAATCCATTGGCTTGTGGTGGGTTTACTTACAGCAGCTGGAGACACGAAATTCATCCTTAAGCTCGGCGGAAGCAGCATTTGGATCTTTGCACTGCTCCCAACCTACTTTTTTATTGTCTTACAAGGCAATGGCCCAGATGTAGCCTGGGCGATCACTGCATTTTATGGTTTGGTTACCTGCTCTCTATATTTGGCTCGCTTTTACAGCACGCGCTGGAAAAAAAATCTCGTGCTAGAGCAACAGCTAGTCCAAAGCTAACAAGGCTCATGAAGCCTGCAGGAAAAAATTTTAAAGTTAAATAAAAGCGATAGCCGAAAAATCCTGCTAACAATGCTGTTAACACTAGAGTAATAAGGTGCGCAGTTCTTCCTTTTTGAAAAGCGAGAACGGCAAAAATAAAAGCTGTTATCGAACCCATAATGAGGGAAGGCAAGCTATTAGCCATATAATGCCCGATAATTCCGCCAATCAATAAAAGCAATGCATAGAGGCCAACAGTAATTTTCATAGATCTCCTAGGGGTGATTCAATTTATGGTTGTAGTTTATTCAAATCACCCTTTTCCTGCTAGGAGAACTGCTCCGAGAGAAAATTTTCCATTGCTTTTAGCGAGCGCCTTTCTGCTCCGGCATTATAAATAAGACCTGAACCTTCATCCTGAGCATCAGGATTCGTAAAAGCGTGCGATGCTCTACCAAAAACATTCAGTTGCCAATCGACATTTGCGTCCGTAAACTCTTTTTGGATGTTTTCAAGGTCTTCAGAGGAGACCAATGGATCCTTATAGCCATGCAAAAGTAATAAAGCGCCATTCAAAGGTGAATCAGAAGGTTCTAGTTCAGCTCGCAATGCCCCAAGGTGATTTCCAAGAACTCCATGGAAAGAAACAACTCCTCCACGCAAGTCTACTCCGCTTCGTAACAATTCAATGGCAGCAAGACCCCCAAAGCAAAATCCAATGGCTCCAATCTTATGTTCATCAACTGCTGTATGATCCTGCAAAACCTTATAAGCCCCTACAATACGCTTCCTTAACTCTTTACGTTCAATGAAAAGGGGCTTCATCAATGCAGCTGCTTCTGCATCACTTTCGGCAAACTTGCCATCCCCATACAGATCTATTGCAAAACCAACATAACCAAGTTTGGCAAGTGCTTTTGCTTTATCTTTTGCAAATTCATCCAACCCTCTCCACGCATGTGCGACAAGCACACCTGGAAGTTTTTTTCCGACTTCACCCTCTTCATAGGCTAAATAGCCCAGATACACAGTTCCATCGACGGAGTATTCAAATTCTTCTACTTTCATAAACCCTCAGTTATAAACGCGTTAGCTGCAGCAAGAAATCCAGGTCTTTAGACGCTTTTTGCATTTGTTGCTCAACAGAGCTCTTTCCATCCCCATTAAACTGGATTACTTCTTTGGCATATTGTTCTATATTTTGTAAAGTTGCAGTGCAACGTTCAAAAGCGTTTCCGATTGAAGGAAATCTCAAAGCGCTGTTTATCAACCAGAAAAGCTTGTTCTCATAGGGTCTTTGAATTCTAAATAAATCAAAAAAATCTTCATTCGGGCTTTTTAAACTCGACACGTAAAATCTTTCAGATTTACTAATTCCTTGAGAACTGAAAATTTCAGAATGGACTCGAAGATTTGTTTCTGAGTCTTCAGAGGGAATCCACTCTTCAACGACAACTCTTTCAACCCCGTCAAGATAGCTTTCATAGATTTGTGAATTCTCTATTGAAGTCAACTCCTCATCCACCTCTGCAATGTAATCTGCGCCACGTCGCCGAATTCTTTCTAGTAGAGTTCCATAAGAGCTTTTGGACCTGACCATGGAAATAAAGTTTTTTAAGGAAAACCCTTCAATAAGTTTGGATGCCGCCCCGGGATTACCTTCAGAGCCGTGCAACTTCCCCAAAATAAATCCTAGAGGAGTCTGTAAAATAATCACATCGACTAGTATTTGCGAGCCGCTTTGCTCTCCTTGAACCTCTTGAAGCCAAAGCCGCATCGTCTGATCAAAAAGTGTGGAATCCAATGTTGCAAGAAGCCAGAAGATCAACTGCCTTGGAGGAAGCCCATGACGCAATCCTAAAACCACTTTGAACCAATTCTCTCTCTTTTCAATAAACGGAATTGCGTCTCTTAAGGAATGCATTCCTGACAAATTTGCACATAAAAGCATAAAGAGAATATCGCTTAGTTTATGAGGATGCTGTGCTTCAGCACCTTTTCCTCCTTTCCGTGATCGTTCAGAAGATATTTCAGCTTTTGTAAGGTTTGGCAATAGCATAGAAAGCCATGGAGGTACAAGCATGCTAGCATTGGGGTCCAACGTTTGAAAAATTCTATGCTGTGTCATAGGAGTCAATTCCTCAGAACGCGTAGCTAATACATGAGGGATAATGGCCACCTGGTCTTTCTGAATTGCTTGATGATGTTCTTCTTTATGAACCTTCATGTCTTTTCCTGCATGCACAACAGGTATTTCCTTCTCACCAGGTAATTTTTCAACAGGAATTATTTTGTTTACCCCTGTAAGTGACTTTTCAGATGATTTAGGGGACGTATCTGGTTGAGCATTTGGTAAGGCGTTGGGAGCTGATTTTTCCAACTTGGCCTCAGATTTTACAGATTCGTGAGTTGAGGGTTTAACTGAATTTTTCTCAGTTGCCTGCTCATCTTTTGACGGCTTTTGGCTTTGAGAAATCTCGACTTTAGCATCGTCTTTAGCCCCGAATTTGGTCTGTGTGCCTTGATTTTCAGATGAAGGAAGCCTAGCTGGCATCGAAGAGGCCTCTTTTCCTAAAGGAGGTTGAGAATTAGATTCAGCTTCCGCACGACCCACTTTTGGTTCAATTCCAAGTTCTTCGTTTTGCTTTCCATCCTTTTGCGAAATGTTCGACTTTCCTTCTTTTTGCGATATCTCCGACTTCCCTTCTTTTTGCGCTATCTCCGATTTCCCTTCTTTTGGAGTTATACCCGCTTGACCCTCCCCTGTCCCTGGAGAAAATTTTGGATCTCTTTGACTTTCACCTTTTCCAGCTTGAAAGACTTCAATATTAACGAGATCGTGTCCAAGGCCCTTTGCAGTTGTCTCATCACGTTGAGTACTTGCTTCTTTCGGAGGCAATGGTTCAGATTTTTCAAGTTTTTCGGCAGGTGCAATTTTATGCGTCAAAATCGCCAGTTGAACCAGTGAAGGATTAAACTTAGCAATTAGCTGAGAAACAACTTGATGCTGAAAGATAACTTTAGGAACGGGAAGACGATGAAATGACGGTAAGTGCATGCCTTTAGGCAAAATAAAAATCATACTAGCTAACTGCCGGAGGGCCTGTATATCTGTAGGGGTATGAAAACGAATTGAAGGGGACTCGGGGATGGATGGAAACTGCTCGGGAATTCCTCCCCCTTCAAATGTAGGGATCGTCATTACAGGCCTCTCGTTAGGAAATTCCAACTGATTCTACTTAAATTTTAACATATACATTATTTCGATTACAATTCGACAAAAATAAGAGTGAGTTGCAATACTCGAAAAAAACAGAATTTTTAGAGATTTTTTAAATGAAGTTAGAAAACGTGAAAAGTTAAACCCCTTAGGGTTTACTTTTCACGTTTTCTAAATTCATTTGGAAAAGATCCAAAAGGCTGTCTTTTCAAGTATAGCAATTTCCTCATAATAAACTTGACATTTTGGTCGGTTTGTGAAGAATTCAAATAAAAAAAAAGGGAGCATGATGAACAAGCAAATTATTTTTTCTATGGCATGGGTCCTTTGCCTTGCATCTGTTACAGAAGCTGCAGATCCACGACCTCATTCTCCACAAGAGATCAGACAGAATACGTACGAAGCTAAGAATTATGATGCTCTGATAGGCAAAGTGAAAGGGCTTGATGATGCTCTCTTGCAGATGCACTTCAAACTGTATCAAGGGTATGTCAATAACAGCAACGCACTGCTAAAACGTCTCCAAGAGATGACAGCCGATGGACAAAGCCGCTCGCCTGAGTTTGGAGCTCTGAAGCGTTTACTTGGATGGGAATTTGACGGCATGCTTCTGCATGAGTTTTACTTCGAAAATTTAAGTGGTGACGGTAGAGTTTTGGATCCTAAAGATCCACTTGCATCAAAGATCCAAAATGATTTTGGTAGTTACGATGCATGGAAAGCTGATTTCGTGGCGACAGGATTGATGCGTGGCATAGGATGGGTGGTAGCTTATATAGAACCAAAAAGCGGTAAATTACTGAATGTATGGATCGATGAACATGATGTTGGGCACCTTGCAGGAGCTCAACCAATTGTCATTATGGACGTTTTCGAGCATGCTTATATTACCCAGTTTGGACTGGAACGTGCCAAATACATTGATGTATTCTTTAACAATTTGAATTGGGAAGTAGCTTCGAAGCGCTTTCAGCCTAAGAACTCCTAACATGTTGTTCTAGTACACTGTAAGCAAAGTGCGTCCTCATCAAACTCCGCGAAAGTACTCGCGGTTGAAGTCTTAAAAGTGACCCAATATGCACATATGGGACCACTTTTAAGCCTTCAACCCCGGGTATTTTCGCGAAGTTTGATGGGTGCGGACTTTGCTTACAGTGTACTATGCCAGGCAGCCTTAACTCAAGGCGACCTGGCCTCGATCCAAAACTTTCGATAAATATAGCACATTGTTAAAACCCCCTCAAACTACCTATTTTTTTTAATTTTGCTTGATTCGCAAAATGCGAACTGATATCATGAGGGTATGAGGATAATTACAAAGCGATCAATCACCGAATGCTGGAATAGATACCCTGACTCCAAACCGAGCCTGGCAATTTGGGAAGAGCGAATGTATATGGCTGACTGTCGAAATCATGAAGAATTAAAAAAAATTTTCTCCACTGCCGACTATATTCCAAATCCATATTTTAAGCATTTAACCCTCTTTAATATAAAAGGAAACGATTACCGCTTAGGCGTAGACATTTTTTTTAATACCGGTCACATATTTCTGAAATGGTTTGGAAAACATTCAGAATACGACAACATAAACTTTACTAAACTATCAAATGAAGGGTTTAGACTATGTTAAAACAAAATAAAAAAATTCATTTTCCTGCTTCAAGAAAAATACAAACTCAATCGTACATCTATGCATTCCCTCTTGTGTTGGGGCTAGAAGACATTTCAGTTAAGCTTAATTCTTATCCAGCTGAAAATATTTTTAGCGCTCTTTTCCATGCTCAAAATTTAAAGCCAATTGCCAATTCTAAATCTGCCAACAAAGCTGAACGTATGCTTGAGTATCTTGGGCGCGCATTTGAAAAAGAAGTCCCTAAACAAGTCGAATATTATCGCCATCTTCTATGTATGCTACTGAAGGAATACGATGACGTATGTCACACTCGAGCATCTGAAAGCCTGCTTCCCCATGAATTTTTAAAGGCTTTACTTATTGAAGATCAGCTTTCACAAAAGAGCTTAGTGCCTGATTGTTTTTCTACAAAAAGTCAAGTCTCCGAATTTCTGCATCAGAAAAAAGGGCGACAAAACCTGAACTATGAACAAGCGGTATCTCTAGGAAAAAAATTCAAGGTCGATCCCAAAAACTTTTTGTAAAGTATTCACGTTATCCATATGTTTTTTTGCAAATTTACTTCTTTGATTCAGTGAAAGAGCATATACAACACTTAATAGACATAACCCCCCAGCTAAATAGAAAAGGACGAATGCATTAGACCAAGAATAAATCAACTGGCCTAAAAAAGGAAAAATCATGCCTCGAAAACTTACAAAGAAAAGGTTTAAACACGAATAGGGCGTACTTTCCATATTTTTTGAAAATAGCGGTCTGATAAATTCCAACTCAATTCACACCCTGCCTGCATCGCACCATACATCCCATAGCCGATCAATAACCACTCAATACCCAGGCCAGCTATAAGAATAAGCATGATGAAAAGCGATGAGAATACATTCACAAGGGCATTTAAACTGTATAAGGCAACTTTATGGGTGTAAGCCAGCCAAAAAAGGCGTAGAGCAAACGAAAGAGATTCCTTTGCAAAAGCTAAAAGCAAGTGCAAGTTGAGAATAGGAGAGATGCAGCGCTTCGTTAAAATAGATTTGCAGTGAACAACAACTAAAAGCACATAGGCAAATGGTCTTTGTAATGGGACCGAGGCAAGTTGGAAAAACCACTTCCAGTCTTACAATCAAGAAAGAATGGGGTGACGGGCAGTATTTCAATTGGGATAAGATATCAGATCGAAATAAAATCCTTAAGGGATGTGACGCCATAGCAGAAGAATTTCCAATTGATCAGTTACGAGAGAAGATTCCACTTTTTATTTTTAATGAAATTCATAAATATTCTGATTGGAAAAATTTCCTCAAAGGATTTTATGACAGTTATCCCGATTTAATGAAAATTCTAGTAACTGGTAGTGCTCGCTTAGATGTCTTCAAACGAGGTGGAGATAGTTTGATGGGGCGGTATTTCCATTACCACTTTCACCCTTTGAGTGTTTCAGAAATCATTAATGCTAATTCGATCAATGAAACAGAATTGCGTACCACTCCGCAACCTATCCACGAGGATGAATTTCAAGCACTCTTAAAGTATGGCGGTTTTCCGGATCCCTTCTTAAAAAGAGATGATCGCTTTTCTCGACGTTGGAAAAGCTTACGTTTTCAGCAATTATTTGAAGAAGATGTACGTGACATGACCCGAGTTCAAGAAATTTCACAAATGGAATTACTTGCAGAACTTCTTCGTCACCATATTGGTAGCCTCACTTCATATGAGTCTCTAGCTTCTCAAGTAAAAGCTTCCGGGCCTACCATTCGAAGATGGATCGAAATACTAAAGTCTTTTTACTACTGCTTTGAAATTCGCCCCTATTCTCATAATATCGCTCGTTCATTACTTAAAGAGCCAAAATACTATCTATGGGACTGGGCTCTTTGCGAAGAAGGTGGCGGTAGATTAGAGAATTTTGTTGCCTCGCATTTCCTTAAAGCTATCGATTTTTGGAACGACCTTGGCCTTGGTGATTATCAACTACATTTCTTAAGAGACAAGCAACAACGTGAAGTCGATTTTGCGATTATTAAAAATGGAATCCCTTGGATGTTATTAGAAGTTAAAAGTTCTATAAATAAGGGTATTTCTCCTTCTCTACACTACTTTCAGCAAGAAACTAATGCACCATATGCCTTTCAATTGGCTTTAGATATGCCATATGTTAACACAAATTGCTTTGAAACCAAAGGCAGACCTATGAGGGTTCCCCTACGAACATTCCTTTCTCAGCTCGTTTAATACCTAATGCTAATCGGCCACCATCCCTCATCCACATGTTTTTTCTTCCAAATTATATTCTTGATTCAGAGAAAGAGCATATAAAACACTTAATAGACATAACCCTCCGGCTAAAGAAAAAAGGACGAAAGCATTTGACCAAGAGTAAATCAACTGGCCTAAAAAAGGAAAAATCATTCCTCGAAAACTTACAAAGAAAAGGTTTAAACACGAATAAGGAGTACTTTCCTTATTTTTTGAAAATAGCGGTCCTGATAGATTCCAACTCAATTCACAACCTGCCTGCATCGCACCATACATCACATAACCGATCAATAACCACTCAATACCCAGCCCAGCCATAAGAATAAACATGATGAAAAGCGATGAGAATACATTAACAAGTGCATTTAAACTGTATAAAGAAACTTTTTGGGTGTAAGCTAGCCAAAAAGGAGTCGAGCAAACAAAAGAGATTCCTCTGCAAAAGCTAAAAGCAAGTGCAAGTTGAGAATAGGAGAGATGCAGCGCTTCGTTAAAATAGATCGGCAGAATAGGCTGCACAATCACAACTCCTGCCCCGCCTAAAAAGAAGAGAATTTGGTATTTCACAAAGCTTGAATTGGTTCGTAAAATCAACCAACCTTCCTTGATCACATTCGTTGAGACTATCCCTGAAATTTCTTGCTTATCTTGCAAATTAAATTTCAATGGTACAACCAACAAAATCAAGAAAAATAAAAACTGCAAAATAGCCATACATACAAATAGATTTTTCCAAATACTTGGGTCCTGGTCGAGAAAGTAGGTAAAAACCAAAGGAAACAGAATCAAAATAGAATAATTGATGGAGCTCCCTGTCGCAACAGTTTTGGACAATTCTTTTATCTCTAGCTTACATTTTAAAACCTCAATCCAAGCAGGATAAGAGGCTCGTAGCGTGGTCATAAAGCAGGCATAAGAAGCGATAAAAAACCATGTGTTTTCTACATAAGGAAAAAAAAGACAAGGCAATAATCCAATTAAGTTACAAAGGAGTAGAAAGGGTTTAATCGATTTGGGTTTTCCAAAGATAAATCCATTGGCAAATGCCGAAACTAAAGAGACTGCAGGTTTACTGCAGGCCAAAATGGACAGCTGCAAAGGAGTTGCTCCCAAATCTTTTGTGATAATAAAAATCAAGAAAACATAAATGACTTCCAAGGGGCTTGAAAGCAAGCGATTCAATAAATATAAAATTTTCACACATTAATCCATTGTAAATTGATCAATAAAAGCAGATGCGGGTTTAGAAAGCGAAGTCCCTTTGTGATAGACAACAGCAATTTCATACTCAAAAGAAGGGATGCAAATGGGATTATCTCTAAAGTTGGGATATCGTCCGTTAGCAACAAGATAGTCAGGAAAAAAACCTACCCCGATGTTCTGCTCGGAAAAGCGGGCCACGACCTCCCATCCTCCTAAGGCAGCCTGAATCTTTATGGGAGAGTTCAATGAGTGTAGAAAATATTCCTGCAATTCTTCCACAAACATCCCATCCCGAAAATCTACTAAAATTCCTTTTTCAATGAGATAGTGAGGCACATTGAAATTCTGGTATAGATTAAATTTCCCTTTTTGGAGAGAGTGCTTGGTAAATTCAGAAAATGTTGAGTCAATAACAACTACAGCAAATTCGACTTCGTTTTTCATCAGAGCATTTTTTATAACTGTTAAATTGCCTAGCTGAATATTCATTTCAACATCAGGAGCATTCTCACGCATTTTCCTGTATGAAGGAGCAATGAATGACATCCCCAGACTGTTTGTGCAGGCAAATTTTAAGCTCCCACTAACCTTTTCTTGATTAGATTTGATTTTTTCTTGAAGATCATAGACCGTTTTAAAGATATGCCGCGCTTGCTCAAAGAGAATTTTTCCTTCAGGCGTGAGTTGAAATTTCTGACGCGGTTCGGCGATTAAATTTGCGTTTAAGACCCTCTCAAGTTTTGCGATCGCCTGCGAGATAGTTGACTGTGAGACATCGTTATTCTTTGCAGCTTCAGTGACACTATGACAAGCCACCGAATCACAAAAAAACTTTAAATGAGCGAGATTTATTAGGGGATTCATAATGGAAATTCCTTTTTATCCAGAACTTTTGTCAATAATGAACTTTTTTCCATTTCTGCAAATAGAGTACTTAGACGAGATAACGGATCTTCCGAGAATCGACTATTATATTGTGCGAGCTCAATTTTTCTTTCAACGAAAGATTCATCGGCTAAAAAGCTTATTTCTTTTTCCTCTTTTAATAGACTTTTAAAGCTATACAAATTATTAGTTTCAGAGTTGTTGCTAAGAAGAGTAAAATTTGCTGGTTTTTCATTAGATGGTACAAATGCCATATTCAAGTTCCTCTTCTTAAACAAAATATCTATATGTGTATCTTGCACTTCTTCCAATCTATCAAAGGTAGAAAACTCTCTTTTCTTTTCGTCATAAATACTGCGTTCCAACGCTAGACTTATGTTTTTCTCCTCAAGAGTTGATCTAAAGTCAAGTTGCAATTCATCTTGAATGATTTCATCAGAAAAATCTCTTATAGCTTTTTTGGAAACATCAGATAATTCGAGATCAGAATGAAGGTGGCGGTTTTGTAGCAGCCGTTTATCAAGAGTCGCGACATATGCTTCCCCATCAGATCCTGGCTCCGCTGAGGGAATAGCACCTACTTTCAGTTCGTGTATATTTTTAATATAATAATACTTTGACAGATTGACTAAAAATAAATTATCCAAATTATGCAAAATGTTTTTATAATCAGCAAGCGAAATAGCATGTAATTTTTTTAACGATCCTTTTAGGAATGGGTATAAATTTCTTTCTTTTAAAGGCTCCGAAAATCCAAGCTGAACTGGAGCCCCCAGAGGAGGATCAAAATAATCTTGATCACTTTTTGTCATTACATTTAATAATTTAACCATACAATGATATCGATAAAACCATCCGTAGGACGCAAGATAGTTATCGCCTTTCTCTGAAACTCCTTCTAAGTCTCTATAGGCAAAACCCAATGGAGTTCCCGCGTAGCTTACAACAAAACAAAGATTTTGTCCATGAGGTGAAAAAGAATAACCCTTTTTAAAAAAGAATTTTTTTGTAGCTTCAAAATATTTTTTCACAAGATAAGTATTTATAAATTCAAAAGAAGATTTCACAAGTTTTTTTTGTTTAGCTTTTTCAATTATCTCGTAAATTAATGGATAACCCTCTAGACCAGAATCTTGAGGCAAGATTCTGCAAACGCCATAATTCTCTTCTTTCGTACGCTCGATGGACATTAAAGCTGAAAAGCTAAAAATATGAAATTCACCTCGTAGAAGACCTGTAGGAATCTCACGAACGATTAAACCTGAATCTTCTTCAAAAAGATTTTCTTTAAATGTTATCCCTATTGTTTCGGAGAAATAAAAGAAATCGTCTCGCTTCTTCATTTCATAAAGATCGTTTTGAATTTTTATACTTTTTAAAACGTCTTCCCTCGGCAAAAATTTCCCACGATTTCTTGCTGATCCTACGCCCATTTTAACGATAAAAGGAATCGTTCTTTCAGAACTCGATATATCTCTTACACACCATGAGCGATAGGATGAGGTAGGCGTGCCCATAAATTCTGAATCTTCTGGCTTTACAAATATTGCCTCTCTACAAAAATGTAATTTCACAAAATTGTCATAGGCTTCAGGATGAACAAAAAAACGAAAATAATTTGTCTCTTTATCAATGAGTTGTTCGCTCACTCTGGGATCGGGGCGGGCCAAATGTTTCTCAAAAAGCTTAGGGTGGATCAGAAAATAACCAAGCTTCATTTGTAGGCCTCGTCGCGGAGCATATTCAACTCTTACATCTTGAGAAAATTTTAGATTTGGCCCTTCAGGAAATTTATCCTCTGTCCAATGATACCCTTCACCATCTAAATCACTTTTACGAATATCCAAAATATGTTCACTGTCAATATGCTCTTTCAAAAAGGGATAGTCGTAAAGCCATAAACCATTAAAAGGTTCTAGCTTTACCTCACCCCATTTACTGGCATCAACAAAGATCGATTTCACCGCATTGATTGAAGCGTTGTTGTTCAATGCTGTTTTGATTTTCTCTCCATCCCATTTTTCTAACTTTGGGTAAATGTCTTTATCGATTACCTCATCAAGGAGATTTTCAATTTCCCAATCTAATAGCGAGGAACAACTTTTCTTAACTAATTTATCTGAAAGAATGTTTAATTTGTTTTCTTCCTTACAAGCAATAAGATGCATATTTTCTAATTCATCCAAAAAATAAAGATTAAAAAACTCAATAGAAGGATTATTTTTAACAAGGCTTAATAACCGTTCTCTAGTCTTTATAGATTCTACATAACCTTTAACTACATCATGAACAAACGGGCATGGATCATTTCCGTAAGGATCTCGAGTCAAAATTCTTCTTAATGATAAAGAGAGAGAAGCATGCGCAATATCTACTAGAAAAACTTTACGATTTTTTTTTCTTGAACAGGATAACACATCAGAAATTTCTTTATTACTAGTAAATCGTCCTTCAAAAATAAGTGCTAAAGGTTTATCTTGAATCCCTTTCTTAAATTTTTGAAATAAAGCTGCCCCCTCTGGATGAACTTGAACATTGACTAAATGTGAGAAAAAATGTTTAATTTTAATTTTTGATAAAACTTCAGAATATTCTAGTAGTTGAAGATTTCCTTTAAGATAATGTAAACAAGGCAATAAGTGTTTTACACTAAATTTAAATTCATCAGGGTTAAGAATTCCTGAAATATTTTCATTATCATCTAACAGTGGCTTTAGCAATTTTCGAATAAAGTCTGATTTCCCTGCTGCTGTAGGACCTCTAACAACATAGTTATTATTGGAAATACGTTTTAAACTTTTTGATAACGAGAGAGTTTTCACGTATTGATTTATTACAATCTTCGCATGAAATCCAACTCTTTCAGGGATCCAATTTATTGAGTACTGCAAATATTCGCGGTTTTTAAATTTTCTTGGATCTAAAGTTTTAGTATAGATTTCATTCGTAGTAAAGTTAGGATCTAGGTCAAGAATTTTTGTTCTAATATCGTAAGAACTGACGGGAAATTTATACTTATTTCTTATCTTCTTATTATATTCTGCAAGCTCAAAATCTATAATTTTGATTATTTCCAATAATTTTCGTAAATCAGAGCAGCAGCTTATTTCAGCGAAGTTAAGGGTCCCCTCAAAAAAATTAATAGCTTTTTCCTCATAACGGTCTAATCTTTTTTTATCTCGATGGATTAAGTAATGAGCAATTTTTTCTTTGATTTCTCCTTGCTCCTCAGATAAAATTTCATCTTTTATCGAACAGACCCGTCCTTTCAAACTTAAATTTGAACTGAAATCATAAATCTCAGGATAGTTAAACTTAAAAGAAGAACTGGAATATGCAGGCCGACCAGGTTGCTTGGGGTAAGAACAAGAAGAAGATAACTTAATTGGCTCCATTAAACAGCTCCAAATAATATACTGCGCGCGGCTTGAAAAGCCGAGCGCAGTATAAAAGCAGTGTCGGTTGAAGACACTACTAGCATTAAATAATTATTTCTCTTCTGATTCAAAATAAGAAGAGTTCGAAAGACTCGTTTCGTTCTTTTCTAAAATAATTTGATTCTGTGAGAAAATTGTTGATTTATCAAGAAAACTTAAATCTACATTGTTGGATAAATACTTTTCTTCCATCAATTCAAGTATTTCACTTTGATTTATCATTTCAGATTGTGTAAATATAGAATCGTTCTTTGAACTTGCATCATTTGAAATTTCCGGATGGATTTTATTTCCAGAGTGATTCAAGGATTGAGAAGGAGATAGACTTGCAAAGCTTAATGAGAAGTTGTCTACTCCTTTTGAAGATTTAGTCATAGGCGTATTTTCTCTAGGACTTTCTAGTTTATTTACATCAACATTCAGTGTAGAAATTCCCAGTTCATTTGCTACATTATGTAAGGGTACTTCGCCTCTCTCTAGCTGAATAAATGCTTTAGTAGCAATTTTCATAAAGTTTTCATACTTTACTTGCTGTAATTTCAATTCATTAATTTCAACTTGTTGTAGTTTTAATTCCTTAATCTCAGATTTTAGTTCGTGAATTATCAAACTTTGTTCGGACACTTGTTTTGATAAATTTATTAGGGCATTATTTTCAGAACTTTTCAATGATTCAATCTGGCTTCCATGATCTTCACGTAAAACCTTGATCTCTGCTTTTAATTCCTCAATTTGACCTACTAAATCCATTAAGGTCGAAAGGCGATTTTCGATATTTTTTACTTCGTCTTTTGCCTTATTTACCGTTTCAATTGTATCGTGATTTTCTTGACTCGCCCCTTTGACAATTTCATTAAGATTTCTTTCTGCATTATTAACAGTATTATGTAATGCTATTTCCAGCAGTAACAAATCATCCTTAATTTTCTGATGGAAGTTGTCAAGTTTATCAAGTTTATCACCTTGATAGTTTAGTTTTTCCTTTATAGTAAGCACATCAGATTTAAAACCGGATTGCTTTGTTTCTAATTTACTGATGGATGAAGTATGATTTTTTATTGAATCTTTACAGTCTGCTAAATCACCAAAATGTTTGTTGTTTAGCTCTTTGCTACAACTCAAAAGGGTTTCTTGCCTTTCAATCTTAACTGAATGATCAATAATATGAGAATTATTTTTCTTAATATCGGAGCTATGCTCTTCAATTAATTTTCTGCTATCCCCGATCTCTTTATCATGAACTTTCAAAACTTTATAACAATCATTTATAGCTGTATTTTGGGTTCCAATATTCACTTCAATATTATTGAATTTTACATCTTGTTCTGCAAATTTTTTTTCAACTGTCTTCTTTAATTCTACTGTCGCAATATTTTGGTTAATTACTGTTTGCCCTAGTACATCCAAATTACTTTTGGTTTTCTCTTGCTCTTCTGTCAGCTTTTCATATCCAGCAGAAAGAAATTTCAAATTAGAAGTCACTTCATTTAAAGATTCCTGATTTTTGTAGCTTAATAGACCAACATCTTTTGTTTGTTCATCTAGGGTCTGCATGTCTTTTGCTGTTTGCTCATTAAAAGCTTTTAATTCGTCAAATATTGTATTTGCTTGTTTTTCCACGATGATCATTCGATCATCTAAATTTTGCACACTTGTATTTAATGCATTTATACCCACAGTATGCTCGTTTACATTAGCATTTAAATTAATTATACCGTTATTATGTGCAGTGGAAGATTGGTTTAAGGCTGCTATCTCATCTGTATGAGTAGTTGATGTAACCGTCAACTGAGCGATTTCATCAGTGTGAGTCGTAGAAGTAGCAGTTAGCCTCTGTATATTAGTTGTGTTTGTATTTGCAGTTTGGGCGGTGGTAATTACATCCCCCTGCAAATTATTTATGCTCGTACTGTGATCATTTACAGTGTTAGTTATATCTACGACCTTTACTTGTAAAGCTCCAATTTGAGTCGTGTGGCCACTTACAATATTACTTAGAAGTATAGCACTTGCTTTTATAGAACCTATTTCAATACCGTGCTGATCTGAAGTGTAAGTTAGAGCCTGAATGCTATTTGTGTTGGTATCTATAAGGTTAATGTGCGTATTTACAAGCGTCTCTAATGCTTTTCCAGCAGTATTGATTTGATTTATTTTGATGTGCTGTTGGTGTACTTCACCAGTTATAGCTCCTCCCCAACTCTTCCAAGAACTATTCCAGTCTACGGGGTTAGCACCTAAATTTGGTGTTGCATTAAAATTTGCCATAATAATTCTCCTTTTTTTGTTTAATTCTCATAATTGAAACTAATGTTGTGATAAAAAAAAATGTTTCACATAGTTCGCTAAAATTCATCTTTCGTAAAAAAAACCTATAGCTGTGCAGTTTTCAATTCGTTTTTAACGTAATGTTTTATACGCCTATTTGTCAGAGTGGCAATGTCTTTCTCATACAGAGTAACATCTTCGCAGACTTGACCGGATAGAAAACCATTCAACCAGTCCAAATAATTTTTACTTAAAACTTCTCTGTCAACTACGCCCTCATCATAGATAGTTTTATCTATATTTTTTAAGCTGGCGTCTATCGCATGTTCATGTAAAATACAAATGGCTGTTACTGAACTAGATTGCAGGGGCTTATCCACTAAAAACCACCATTCCTTATTATTCTCGTCCACTCTCAGTTGTTGCAGAATAAATATTCCTTTACCCTCAACATCTGAGTCTAAATATGTATACGGGATAGCTAAAGCTGGTCTTTTGTAAATATCCTCAATGTAAAGGCAAGAAAAATTTTCAACCATTGGCCATGTAATAAAATCAATAACTTGTGTCGCCCAACCAAAATCAGGATGCTTAAAGTATTCCTTATTATAATTACCAAATGGATATGAATGAGGCTTCGTGCAATCATAAATCACGTGGATTCCAGCATGTTCTGGCAATGTCAAAAATTTCTCATCTTTGGAAGGTTTAGCAGAACCTAGAACTGTAGAATTCAAATACAATATCCCAGGTGATCGACTATTTTCTAAAGAGGTTTTACTTATAGATCGACGAATATCTAAGGGGAAACGTGAAATTTTAGCAGTAAAGTCTTTTGGTAACCTTGTGAGTTCATAAAAGGCCAATAAATGCGAACAAGCTTTCCAGAAACTTCGAGACACTCTCTCAAAAATTCTTAATGTTTCTCGCGCAGATTCAACCTCTACTCTTGTATTGGATTTTTTAAAAATTTCATCTAGAAAGAGATTAGCTATTTGAGATAAAATGTCTGTAGGGAGCGGCTCAGAGATTTGTGGACTTGAAACAATTAGATTTCTAGAGATGGCTGTCGTCACTTTCCCTCTTAATTTGCCATAAGTCTGAATTTTTTTGACTTCGTCTTCCAATGTGGGTGAGGGAGGAAGTACGACCTGCTCTTTCAGAAAAGCAGTAATGCTTAATCTTGAATCGACACTTATAGCAGAACTATCTTTTTCTGTAATCTTTTTAAAGTTTTTCTCTAAAGTATATTTCTTTTCAATATTCCCAAAATAGGTATCTTGAATTGAATTACATCCGTTGTTAGAAATTATTTCCTTGTGTGAAGAGATCGTGTTCTTATCCTGAGATAGAAGTTGAACTCTGGTTTGAAAAGGAAGAGGAGGTTTTCTTTTAGATTTCACAGAACGTGTGTCATTATCTGTTATCGTTTTTGGCGAAGTTTTCCTAACGACTGTTATGGGATTTAAAATCTCTATGTTACTTTGTATAAGATTGATTGGTTCTATAGGCTTTTGTTTAATTAAATGCTTTACGCGGGAATCGTGTTTTATTTGACTAGAATTCAGTTGTATAATATTTATTTTTAAAGTCTGTTGAGGCAAATTAATGGGCGCATTCTGCAATTGAATGGGTATATAGGGTTCAAATGGCTGCAGAAAACTGACATTGCGCGAATTTTGTATAGGAATATCATCTTCCATCGAATAATCTTCCAAATGTTCTTCAGGAATCCAATCCCGTGACCTTTGTGCCATTTCCATAGTCTGCATTTCAATCATCTGCATATCTTTTTGACTAAATGAAGATCTCTTCTCCCCAAAACCGTAACTTGGCTCTTGCTCTAAAAGGTTATTATATTCTTTAAATTTAAAGGTAGACTCTATTCTTATTGGATAATAGGTAATCAAGCTCGGCCCAACATAATTAAAAAGGGAGTTTTCTAAATTGCACTTTATCAATCCAAACCAATCCATATGTTCAACTACTGAAGAAATTGCCTTACAAGCTGAATTTAATTTTTTTAATTTTAAAGCACTTTTTAAAACTTCTGCTTTAAAATTTAAAACCTCTAGTAGAGTATTTCCCTTTCTATTGGTTTGTTCTTTTAATGCATAATGGAGCATTTCTCCAATTAAAACACATTTGGAATGGCTAGGAAAAATTCCTTGTCGAATACATTCATGGTCTGATGTATTACTAGAATCTGAAATGATAGCAATCGTTTCAATTGAGAAATATAATTTCAATGTCAGAATAAACTGTTCGTTGACACTTTTAACAAGTCGATCTAGCTTCACTGAACATTTTAAATCAAATTCATCTGAAAATTCAACTTCTTCTATTTTTATCATTCTTAAGTCTATAAAACTCGATTCACAAAGTGAAAATGGGCTTTTCTGATGTTGTTCCATAAAGAGACTCAGCATTTCCGAACTGAATGCTTGCCTTATGGTCAGCTTTTCACCTTTTCCGTAGCGACTTCTACTTAGTTCGCCATAATTTTCAGAAGAAGAATAAGATGATATCTGTTGTGTGGATGGTATGTGCGAATTCATGGCCCCCCTTGTCATCACTTTTTTTTATGATTTTCAATCTAAACATCATAAAAACTGATTTTAGGATTTTTGTCTACATTTTTTCTCAAACAATATTTTTTATAATTCTAATCGCTTGATAATTAGTCACATAAGTCAATCAGATTGATGCATATGCAGCCCATTGAAGAATTTTTTTATTAAGTGTATCGCCAAAATGGCTAAAATCTTTCTGCAAAAACCTAGATTTTCATTTCAAAAAATGCTAACAGCATATGAAATCGAGAGAATGCAAAATGTTGTCAATTCCTTCCACAAATCTGAGAATTTTTTTTTGCCTCTAAGAGAACCATCCTTTTTTAAAGCGTTGTTATTTTACTAATCTTTCAAAAAAATGTGCATAAAAAATAGTAAAAATTTCTTGCAGAAATATTACATCAAATATATGTGAAAATTCAATGGCGCAACCAGATCACTTTCATAGCATTTGTAATGTGAATAATTCGATCGAAGCGTGGGTACAGCGATGGGGTTGCTCTATGTCTCAAATGCATTTCAATTATCCATTCACTATTTTTTGTACTCCGAACATTGAGGGATTCATAGGCTATCGAATAGAATTTAAATGTGCTGTAACAAATGCCTGAATTAGCAATAGCTTTTCAAACCCATTGCCAAGTGCGTCTAGGATGGTTTATAAAATATTTAATGGTTAAACCAAATTCCTCTCGAGGCTCTTCAGAACTTCTTATGGCAACCATTCTTGATAAACTTGAAAAAGAACAATGCCATTTCTTAACCAGCGGAATTATTCCTTCAAATCAATTAGCAGAAATTGCAGGATTAGAGACTTTTTCTAAGGTCTTTGCAAGAAGCATTTATAAAATGATCTTATGGATTTTTAAACTCAATCGACGAAAGGAATATTGGCAAAAATTTTTATCCAAAAATTGAACGGTCTTTTCTCTTTTTGAGTAAGCAGAAAATTGGGTTAAGTGAAACCAGAGCAATAAAAAATTCTTTAAAAATAAGTTTTTAACCGAAATCAATTGAATAGATCTTGCGACGTTTTCTAGCCTTTTCATGTGTCCTTATGTTCTTCGGAAAGTACTTATCATTATTGATGCTTTACAATAATAAGAATACAAACGATAATGGCCAAACACACTTTGCTGTTCTTCAGGAAAAAATTTTCCATGAACACAGATGATAAGACTAAGTTAATTTACTTTTTATAAAAATTTTAATCACAAGATATATTATGATTCGTGCTAACGCCTCTAGCTTTAATAATTGCGTGCATGATTTGTTGAATCCGCATTCCAGTATATACCCTCATACATTCGATAACAGTTTTATATTAGATGATTGTATAATTCAAATTATGAAAAATTTTAAGTTTATAGATCTAAAAAATTTTGAGCTTACATGTAAGCGAATTCATTTCCTCGCTAAAAATGCCCCTATGTGGATATCTTTTCATAGTCAATTGGTCGGTTTCGTAGGATTGAATCAGCTTTTACAAGTTCCGCAAAACTCAACGCATAAAAATATTGTGTGTAATGCATTGAGAGAATTAAAACCAGAAGCATTTCTTACGAAAGCTATTTTTTACTATGATAATATCTACATTGGTAGAGACTACACAAAAGCAATCGAGCAAATACATCTAATTAAAAGAAATGAAACCGCAATAACGCCTGAATTAAAAATAAAGGTTGACTTGCTTCACGCTGAGTTGCTCGTTTTTAAAAAAGAATTTGGCACTGAGGGTAATGACCAAGACGAAAACGATGCTCGCGACTTAATTCAGAGTATATTAAAAAACGATTTTTCTTCTGAAAAGGAAAAAGCCTGGGCCTCCTGTTTGATAGGCATACTATTTTATTATAGCAAGGAAGATTTGGTTATAAATGGTAATGTCGTAACGGATGATGAAATTATATATCTTTTACAAATGGTTGTGAATAACCAGCATGCAGACCCATCACATAAAGATATAGCTATTTTATACCAGGATTTACTGTATTGCCCCCCGATTAAAGAAGATGGATCGTCTACTGACAGGGAAGATGATGATCTTTCTGCGTCTGACGAGGATGACCTTGACGGGACAGCTCATTATGAGCGACTTTACAAAAACAGCCAGGCGCTCCATCTGCCTTCGGCTTATAAAGCCAAATGTATTTTGCAAATGGCCTTGATGGATTATTATGACGATATTTCTAATGGGGATGAGGAGAATAATCGCCTTTTTGCAGCTTTTCAGCAGATTATTCAAAATGAATTTGCTTTTCCTCGGGATAAAACAAGCGCAATGCTTCATCAAGCAATTATGACGTATCGCGACTTGATACGAACAGTGACATACCAAGAAGCAGAAGAAATTCTAGATCAAATCATTCAGGACAAGGGGACCGATTTCAAGAATCAGAGCATAGCCAAGATGTACAAAGCATCCATGAACTTTGCCAATCAAGCTCAATCGATGACCGATGAAGAGATTTATGAGACTTTCAACCTTTTTCTTCAAGAAAATTGCCCAAAGGAACCTGAGGATATTGCTGTAGCAAAACTTAATTTGGGCTTAATGCTTATCGGGAAGCGTGTAGATCATATTTCTTTTGATAATGCCAAGTCTAAGGCTTATAAGCTATTTACTGACGTAAGCCAAGCTGAAACCTCGATAGAAGAACTCAGAATCCAGGCAGAATACCAGTTAAGCATATTTCCTGGTTTACATTTGCCATCCAACCAGGGTCAAACGTCTCAAAACCAAGAACACCATGTCATTTAAAACTGCCTGTTTGGGCAGCACGAAAACTCCCTCGGTTCAAGTCTCAAAAGTACCTTAATATATAATATGGGATCACTTATATGCCTTCATTCCCTGGGCTTTGACCTGCCGCTCTCTTATGCGCTTTTAATTAGCTACTTAAAGGCTGGAAGGAGGGAAGAACATGAGAGAGGAGATTGGTTTTATAGGTATATTTTTTATAATCAGATTTTTTCCATTTTACCTGTCCACGTAAGCTTATTTGTATCATTTCATAAATTTCCTTTATTTTTATAATATTGAATTCTGGATCTTTATTACCTGATTTAATGATACCTGGGTGATTTTTACATAGCTCGACATCATGCATATAAAATCCCATATGGGGAATAAAAAATTTATCGCATTTATAACATGTTTCTAAAGCTGAACGGAGAGGTTGAGTGCTTTCTCCATAAAAAATTTTGTTGAATTTTTCGTAAATAACATGATAATTTCCCTCGCTGGAAGTTACTTTAATCCAAAGATCCGAATTTTTATTAAATGACGAATGGCAAAAGATGCCTCCAATCGCACAAGCGCTTGAAAAATCATTCCATTGTAAGCATTTATACCCGACATCAAGAAAGAACTTCATTAATATAATACTCTCTTCAAAGGTTTTTTCAAAAAAAATCATATGATTTACATAAGCATTAAGGTGGCTACAATGGTTGGCTATATGGCGCAACATAGTTGGTTTGATCCAATTTTCCTCAAAAAAATCTTGTGGAGTGAGTTGAGTATAAAATGCTACTTGGCTATAGCATAAATCCTTGGCCACCATTTTAACCATGGATTTATAACGACTTGACTCCAATTTTTGGCTGCAAATATCGACTAAAACTGTGTTAAAGTCAATGCACCCAACAGAAGTAAAATTTATTTGATTACAGTTCATATTTCGATCACAAAGCGCCTTTTTAAGGTTTTCCGATAATCTTCCGCTTTCATTTTGAATATCATCTTTTGGATGAGAATAAGTGATCTGAACGATTTCTTCTATTTGAGCTTTAGTATTTTTAACAAGCCTATTTCCCTGATTTTCTTTGAGCCAATGAGAGCAAAACATGAGTAGAGAAAGCATTTTATCCTCTACAATCTCATTTTTTCCCAGTTGCATCATGTGGTCAAAAATCAAAGTGAAAAGTTTACCAGAAGGGAGAATCGTTTCTCCTGACAAGGATAAATAGTCCCAGACATTGTTCGCGTTTTCTTCAGTTAGATTTATCAATTGATGATTTCGTAATTTCTTTTGCACAATTTTTACAAGGGAGAGGCTAGCACAATACCTTATATAGGCATCTTCTAACACTGAGCTTTTAAAATTTTGATTTTGTAATGAATCCTGGTCTATACAGCGAAGGCTCTCAATTTTTTTTATTGTGTTATGAAGAGCTATACATAAGTTTACTCGCTCTAAGGGCATCATATTTATTAGTAGGGGTTCATCAATATCAACGAATCCTTTTAAAATCAGTTCTTCGCAAGTCACCTGTTTTTGCAAGGGAGAAATGCCAATACATTCTTTTATATTTTTTTCTTCTACTGAACCTTGAGAGGAGAATATTTTGGATGAAAGTTTAGATTTGCTTATAGAACGCGTAACCGATAATCTCTTTTTTCTTTCCTGCTGTATATAGGGTTCTATGTTTTTCTTAGTTTCGTTTTTTATATCTTCGCTCACACGCTGTGAAAAATAAAATTCAGGATTACTTTCATTTAAAGTTAAGAACTCTATATCAATGAGCTCTGTTTTATTTATTAGGCCAGAATCAGCTTCAGATTTTAGTTCATGTTCAAATGAAAATTTATGAGATGTAATGTGATTTTTTTTAAAAATATTGGCTGTTCTCACATCTTGTAAATGTATAGAAGTTGAAAGTTGTAGTGTCACGTTAAAATGCTCAGATGACAAAGTATTTTTTTCAAAAAGAGGTTTAAAATCGTCAATCATGTCGACGCTTCCCGAGGATAACGAACGAGAAGAAAATGCTATATCTTTAGGCGAAGTCGATTTTGAGTCCATGGTATTGTCTAATACAATATGATCGACCATGACAAGAGGAACATGATAGAATATTTTGCCTGAAGGCGTTGTACTTTGCATAATATCCTAAGGGTTAAAAGCAACTGAATAAGACTATTTTTCATTCTAGCAAACAGCCTTCAAACCTAGACTTTGGGATTGCCCAAACTGACGATTTAAATGCGATTATGTCTTAGGGGGTGTCCCCCTAAACTTTTTGTCAAGGAACCTTAGAAACTTAAAGAACAATTGATTCTGAAAAATTGTGATCTCTTCAAGTAGACAAATTGTTTAGTAGCTTTTTGTCAACATTTAGTCCCTTAGATCCATCCCTAGACTGGAGTTTTAAAGGACACTCCCTAGGTTAGAAGTCCAGGTGAAAAAAGTTGTTTAGGGATAGAGAGTATATCTGCGAACTGCTTTACCTGTTTCTTAGTAACGGCAACACACCCATTCTCCATGCGTCGATACTGCTGGTGGTTCAAAGGATGGGCCGTGGGATACTTTTCGTTGTACGCATCAGCAAATGCACGAAGTGACAGCCCGCGAGCAACACGAATTTCTTTCAGGAGTCCAGATTTAAAATGAGATTCTTCAATGCACATATCTTTGACATGCTTTGTGAAATCGAGAAAAAAGCGTTCGATTTGTTGTTGTGCCTCTGGCGATCTAACAAGTTTGAGGGCAGGTGCTGAAGTTTTTAGACATTCTTGTTCAAGATTATGATGGCCAGTTCCAGAGCAATTAAAAAACCTCTGGAACATCAATTTAACATTGTCATCACATTTTAGAGAGTGGGCAATAAGCTCAAGTTTAAGTGCCGAATCAAAATTCTTTCTCTTTCTACGATCAAGCGCGCAAATGGTGGTTTTAAGGATGTCAATTTTTGCGGCCAAGTGCGATTGATAGAGATATTTTCGCTGAAGAAGCTTAAAGTGGCGTGGAAAGACAAGCAGATCAAGATTGATTGTATCACGGTCTCCATTTGGAATATGAATTCTAAGAAGCCTTGGAATCAACAGCTTAAAGTCACCTTGATATTGAGTCCGCAGGTCCTCCAAATCTTGTTTCCACGCAACGAACACCGCTTTTTCATCAGGGTCTTGAATCGAATCGGCAAGTAAGTTAACGCGTTGCTCTAACTGAATCATATAGAGGATAAAGCCCTCAACGGGGGTAATCTCTTTCAAAGCCACACGATTAAGTAATCCAATCGAAATCTCACGCAGCTTTTTCTGATTATCCGGCTTCTGCCTTCCAAATTCTACCTGACTTTCAGTCGCATTCCCATCCAGGCTGATGTCTGCAGGATTATTAATCACTCTGTCAAGACCTGCGCAGGCGTTATTGGCTAGGTATGGATCAGCCATCTTATGGTAGACGATAGGCGCAGGCTTACCTGCAGCATTGGGATCTCCTTGTGCTTTCCAGTGAAACCAGGCAGCGCGATCATAGGAAAAGATGCATGGGAGCGTCCCCTGATGAGTAGCTTCTAAGTCGATTGTCGTAGTACCACCAACAGGAAGCTGAATTCCCTGAGGAAGATTAAATGCGACAGCAGGTGAACTCTTTGTTTGCGTTTCGGTACGCCCTATTGTGAAGTGGTAGTTGGTGTCATAGCAATCAATGAGCTGAATAAGAAACGCCGAAATGCGCTGGTCAATGTGGTCAGTTATTGCCTGCCGGCTGAGCTGAAGACGCGCGACCCTATTAGTCGAAACCGCCACCTCTTCAGCTGTGGTAAGATGAATCTGAAGCGAAGTTTTGTGTTCTCTATTTGCGGCTGATTTCGTTATTTGTCCTGAATCAAGTTGTTCTTGAATTTTCTTCTCTTTTTCCTCACGTTGTTTTTGAAAGACTGGATCTTGAACCGATGGAGAAACATTCTCCTCATATTTCCATATTTCCCGACCTTTCTGAGGAGTAAACGTTCCATCTAGAGGGAGGTTTGAAGGGCGCATATTTTTATTGGTATATATGGGCATATCTAACTCTTGGTATAATTGTATATATAGTTCTATGATTACTCTAAAAAATTTTAATTTTTCAGACAAGCTTATTGAGAAATTGTCACCGCCCAACAACTTCGTATGTAGAGAACACATTTACTAAATTTCTTAGGTGACGAATTAAAACCTCATTCTTCCCTCCAATACCTTATTGCATTTTAATGACTAATGGTGCAGTATCAAACTAAGCTAAATCTATCAGCTTATAAACAGATCACTACAACAATAAAAAAATCAATTACACTTAATAGCAGGGTTCACGATGAACGTTCCAAGTATTTGCTATAATCCACTTGCACTCGCAACAGCTCGAAGCGCCTGGGAAGATCAAGAAAGTTCCTTGCCGACAAAAATATGCAAGGGTGTCGTGTGCGCTGCTTATGATATCTTTTTGAAAAATCCTTACGAACTTACTATTGGAAATATCAGCAAGGTTATTCATAACCCCGATGCTTACTCAACGATGACAAAAATCGCTGTATGTGCAGTCGCTGTGTTTACAATCCCTTACACGTTAATCCTCTATGGATCTACAATCTATCTATGCGGTCATTGCATAGAAGTTTTAGGAAGCAATATAGGCCTTGAAGTCGTAACAAAAGTAGGCGGAATATTCCAATCGGTAGGAAATAACATATTCCTCGCAGGCGCTACTCCCTTATATGCGGTTTTTTATGCTCTCCCAAAGTATATTTTAGAGTCTATCCCCAAAATTGCTACCTTTTTGTCTGAGAAAGTTGCGTTAGCTTCTGATTGGATATTTCAGTATATGTTAACCCCTCTTTGGAATGGAGTTGCCTTATTAGCAACAAAAGTTGGAGAAGTTGCTACAACGATCTGCAATTTCATAACTTCGACGTTTGGTGAAGCGCTGGAAGCGATTAGCACTTTGATTTCTTCTGTTGCCACTTGGACATTAAATCATGTACTGACTCCACTTTGGGAAAATGCTTTACAACCCTGCTTAATAGCCATTGGCAGAAGTATTTTTTACCTCACTGATAAATTTGGGTTAGGCCTCCATGTTGTTAAAACAGCCATTGAAAATACAGCCCAATGGTTGTTTACCAATGCAATCGAGCCACTATGGATTAATTTTACTCTTCCTTCTTTAAAACTTCTTTCACAGGGCATATCTTATCTTTCAACAGAGTTTGCTAATGTCTTATTAATCGTTGCTAACAGAGTAACTGATGCAGCCCAATGGATCATACAAAGTGCTATTATTCCTGCTTGGAACCTATTCATGCCGGTTTTTAAAGCAGTTGGCAGATCTGCAAGTCTCTGCGCAAATTATGTAGGTCAATCAATTCAAATGCTTGCTGAGGTCGTATCGCTAACAGCGTATGAAATTTTCCAGAAAATGATTGCTCCAGCATTCAATGCTGTTCTTAATTCTGCTGTGACAGTAGGAACTTTTTTTAATAATCATGTGATTGGGCCCGTAGGAACATCGCTTGCGAGTCTAATTGTAAATGTAAGCGAAATATTAAACCAAATTTTCTTGGCATTAGGTAAGATACTTTAAATACTTGCCTTGGGAAAGAAATGTTGTAACAATCGTAATTTGAAGGCTCTGACCGAAAGTAAAAGTATTAACGCGCGCTTCTTTCAGCGTCGGGCGTCCTCGACAAGTCGAGGACGAACAAAGCTGAGACAAGTCTCAATACTTCAAAAATTCAATCAAACTTTATAGAATCTATTCGCGACCCGATCTTCATTAGGACCATGCGTTTCTTAAAATTGATACATTGACCAAGCCTCCGCTCTAAACCACGCTATTTTTTTACTTGATTTTGAACATCATAATAATGAGTATAACATCAAGAGATTCGAAGTTCGAAGTCATAAGCAAAGGAGATATGGGATGAAAATGCAGAATTGTTTCTTTATAGTATCTATATTTTGTATTTGCTCTTCCTTGCTAGCGCAAGGGGTAGCAGAAGAGGATATAATTAAGAAAAAAACAGAAGCTTATGTTGAAGCTTATAATCGACAAGATTCCAAGACGGTCGGATCTTTTTGGGCTGAAGATGGAGAGTACACAAATCCTGAATCAGGAGATGTTATTCAGGGTAGAACTGCAATTGTAAAGTCCTTTGATGAATTTTTCAAAAATGGAGGACAAACTGAACTTAAGGTTACACCCAAAACCATTACTTTTCCCTCGAATAGTGAAGCTGTCGAGACAGGAATCTTTACCATTAAACGCCCTGGAGAAGCCCCACAAGAAAGTGCATTTAAAGCGTTTTTTGAAAAACAAAATAATGAATGGGTCATTGGAGAAATTCGGAATATCGATATTGCAGCAGTACCGAATAACTATCAACACCTCAAAAAATTAGAATGGCTGATTGGCAACTGGATAGATGAAGACGAGGATGTTGAAATCAACTCTTCTTATAAATGGAACGATTCTAAAAATTTTATTATTGGAGATTTTTCTGTTACAACTGAAGGGCAATTAGAACTGAGCGGTAAAACAGTCATCGGATGGGACCCAATAAAAGAATCGATACGTTCATGGGTATTTGATTCGGATGGCGGATTCGGGGAAGCAGATTGGAGCAAAAAAGGCAATAGCTGGATTTCAGAAACATCACAAACCTTAGCAGATGGAAGTCGGGCTTCGGCGATCAATGTCTATACTCCTATTGATGCAAATAGCTATACATGGGAATCAACAGGAAGGGAAGTCGGCGGTAAAATACTTCCAAATATCGATTCGGTCACCATTAACAGAAAAAAGGGATAGGAACAAAATATGAAAAAAATAGCATCTCTCTTTAGCATTTTTTTACTTTGCAGCCAACTTCTAACTATAGATCTTGACGCACGAGGTGGCCGTGGCGGTGGAAGAAGTGGCGGGGGGGCCGGGACTGCACGTAGTGTACAACGAAGTCCATCCATGAGTCGATCAACTAGACCGGCTTCAGTTTCAAGACCTCAATTATCCCAACCTGTTCGTCCTGCATCAGCTCCATCCTATGCAAGTTCCCAAGCATGGAGAGCCCCTACAACAACTCCTAGACTAGGGGGACAGACAGAAACGAGAAGCCAGGTGCAACAGTTTATCAAAACCAATCCCACAAATCTCCCTGCCCAACAGGTTACAAGGCCTTCACCATTACCAAGTAGAGATGCGCTTGGGACCAGACCTGGCACCCAAGGAAAGCAAGGTGTAGATAGCAGAGTCCAAAATGCAGGACAAGCGGTGCGAGGTAACATTTCTTCACGACATCCTAATCGCAGTACTTGGTTTAATCGAAATTTTTGGGATCAACACCATTATCGGCCAAGCTACTATTCTTATCCAGGTCGTTGGTGGACTCCAGCTACAGCAACCAGCATGGGGGCATGGTTAGGTTGGAATAGCCAACCTTACTATTATGAAAATTCGTCAGACTATGGATCCACCAATACTTATTGGGGAACTACAGATCCGACCTATGCAGACACTTATACCCCACAGCAAGTAAATGAGATTGCTATGGAAGAAGAAACTGCTGGCTCTATTGACTGGATGCCACTTGGAGTTTTTGCTATTGCAAAAAACACCCAAAGCGTAGCATCACCTAATATGTTTGTGCAATTAGCTCTGAGTAAATCAGGAGTCATTGCAGGAACACTATACAATTCTACGACAGATCAAACTTATGAGCTTGCCGGCATGGTAGATCATGGATCGCAGCGAGCTGCTTGGAAAATTGCCGATAACGATGCCTCTCCAATGGTAGAAACAGGGGCCTATAATTTAACAATGGATGAATCGCCGATTCGCATCTACTTTCCCAACGGATCCAAGCAGGATATGCTTCTCGTTCGTGTGCCGGAGTTTTAATTTAACCTGCAAGAACATTGGATGAGACTACTTTGGAGTGCGCGAGACTTGTCTCCGCACTCCAAACTATATTAAGGCCTTAATGTTGAGTGAAATCCTCAATTTGGATTGACGTGATAAACAATTTTCACTCCGGCATTAACTGTGACTTCTCCGGGTTCTATAGGTGTTGATTTCTCTACAGCTTCTGCAAAATGCCTAAAAATGCGCGGTTCCGGGGTTCCTGTATCAAGAGAAATTTGAAGAATAGGACCAAGTTTGAGATTTGCAGCCGAAGCTAAATTCTCAGCATCCTGCTTAGCATGCTCTGTAGCTTGTCGAATAGCTTCTTGACGATATAAACGATCATCTTTCAAACCAAAGCTGATCTGATCGATCGAATTAGCTCCAGCTTGGCTAACAGCATCGATGATCTGTCCGGCTAGATTCAATTTGTCCGTTTGAATCAAAAGCAAATTGGAAACTCGATAACCATTGATTTTTTGCGTCCATTCAGGAGGAGGGTTTTTAGGATATGGAGTATAAGTAGGCGAAATGCTAAATTGCCCTGTAGAGTACTCTTTGTTTGATAATTCTTTCATCTGAAGCGCACTGATTATTGCTCTCATCTTTTCGCTGTTATCCCGCAACGCTTCTTCTGCATGAGCTCCTTCTGAAACTACCCCAATTGTAATTTGAAGCTGATCCGCAGGTTTATTCAATACTGCAACTCCATGAAGTGTAAGAGTAGATCTATGCTCTTGAGCAAACACCGGAGAAGCTAAAAAACACAAAATAAAACCAATTTTTCGCAACATATAAAAACCTCCATCTTATTTAATTATTAGTCTTACCATTTTCTCTTATTTTAAGTCATATTCATTTCTGGTGAAATGAAAAGACACACCAAAAGCTATGCCGAGAAAAGATAATTCGAATAATTCACCAACAAAGTTATTACTAAAAGTGAAATAAAAAAACAATTGATCAATAAATTAGATTATTTTAGAATGGTTATTATTTCACAAAGGACAGTCAGTAAATGGAATCCGTGTACAGTTCAAGTTCAGCAAATATTGATCTAGCAAGAAGCCATGAACAACAGAGCAACTCATCTAGTGCAGGTCAATTTTACCTATTCTTAGAAATCATTTGGAATGAAATTAAACAGTTTTTTTCGTCTCTGGTCATCTCTTTCTCCTGTTGCTTTCAGGCCAAAAAAGTTGAAGACACGCCAGATATTGAACCTGTTTTTGTTGATCAAGTTCTCAAAGCTTCCGGATACACATTCGACAAAGTCAAATTGCAAATGGACGACTCCCCAATCCCCGATGAACTGCAAGAAAGAATAGCTGCAATTCAACAAAAAATAGATGAGCGGAAAATTCCCTTAACGGCTTGGGCACCACGACCGAAACAAAGCTATCCAATTGATCAAAAAAATGCTGAGAGATATCTTTCTTGTCTTCCAGATGGGTATCAAAAAACCGGACGAATAGCTATTGAGAATACTCGTCATATTACGATGGTAGAATTTAATCAAGCTTTAGAAACTTGCGTTTTGAAATTGAATCACGAAATGGTAGAAAAAAAGGTCCTTACCTACACTGTTGGAATTGTTTATGGCAAAAGTAACCAATGGGTTACATCTCTCGCATTATTAACACTTGAGCAACTACCTACAAGCCATTTTACATTGGGAAGCAAGCAAGGAACCATGGATCTTATAATTCCTGAACAAGAATTTGACATGAGCCATGTCCAGGAAAAGACGGTTGTTTTGTTCGATGATGTCAGTTATTCCGGGAAACAAATGGGGAAAAACATTGCCGAAGTCGCACAGGAAATGACCAAGGTTCCTTCTCTAGATCAGAAAAACAATAACTTGTTTGTTGTCATACCTTTCATAACCAAAAGTGCTTTCAAATTCTTTAACGAAATAAATAAAAGAAATGAAAACAAGTTAACGATTACTCTTATTACAATGGAAGAACGTATACAGTCAACTACCGACATTTTCAAACAGTCACAATTCTGGTTTGAAGCACTTTGCCCAGGAAAAGGAAATGAAAAAGGAGATACTTCCTGCTACACAGATTGGCGCTTGCCGGATGCGACCTCATTTTGGGGAGGTTGGGGTCATAAAACAAACATCCATAAGATCACTAAAGAACTTTCTAATGGTGAGGAAGAAATCGTGTCTGAAGCTTTTTGGTGCGATGGGAATAACTGGAAAAACATTGGCAAACCTGTTCAGACCATGAATTTTCCTTGGGAAACGATTGAAGTAAAGAGCGACGAAAACTTACAAAGACCTGAAGAAAATTTTAGACTTCACCCCCAACATCTTTATCAATTTATTCCACAGGACATTCCACGACCGTATGCTTTACTATACCCTTCTATTTGAAAAAAATAATTTTTGATAGCTTTGGCTGAATTCTAGCCGTGATTGCGGCTCTGCATTAAGCTAAGCCATCCAAATATGGTTATAATCACATGCCAAATGCCCAAGGCTCTAGCCAAAAAAAGCGAAACTTTCATTAATTTCTCCTACAAATAGTTTAAAAGCTGTATCGATAATTATTACCTTCCTTGTCAAGTTATACTTATATATTTACTTAAGCCAATTTCAAATTTACGAGAATTAAATTCTTAAATAAGATAATATTGAACTTGTACACGAAATATTTTCATAGATAAACTCTTCTGGAGAATCTCCTTGAGCCATTTTCTCATCAAAAAATCAATTCTAAAAGGAGAAATTATTGTTCCTCCTTCAAAATCACATACTTTGCGTGCAATTCTCTTTGGAACCTTGGGAAATGGAAAAAGCACGATTCACAATTATCTCCAATCGACAGATACGGCTACAATGATTGAAGCTTGCAGACTTCTAGGAGCGACTATAGAAGTAACCCCTACGCGCATTGAAATCCAAGGGACAAAAGGAAAAATCAACCACACTGAAGATGTGATCAACGCTGGAAATTCAGGAATTGTGCTAAGGTTCTGCTCTGCAATAGGATCTCTTTCTTCAAATCCAGTTGTCATAACTGGAGATCACTCAATTCGCCATCAAAGACCTATGAAACACCTTCTAGATGGACTTTCACAACTTGGTGTTTCGACCAGCTCTATGCGAGGAGATGGATTTGCACCCATTATTCTTAAAGGGCCTCTTAAATCAGGAAAAGCCACGATCTTTGGAGAAGACTCTCAGCCGGTTTCTGCATTACTTATTGCAGTCGCTTTTGCTGAAGGTCCCGTTGAATTAGAAGTGCGTAATGCGGGTGAAAAACCCTGGGTTGCTCTTACGTTAGATTGGTTTGATCGTTTAGGAATTCTTTATGAAAATCAAGCTTTTGAAACCTATCGTCTTCCCGGAAATTGCCGATACGAAGGGTTTGACTATATAGTACCTGGAGATTTTAGCTCAGCAGCATTTCCCATTGCTGCAGCATTGATCACGGGCTCTGAGCTGACAATTCATAACATTGATATGCAGGACTCTCAAGGTGATAAGGAACTGATCCCAACTTTTCAAAAGATGGGAGCCACTTTTGAAATTGATGTAACTGATAAAAAGCTGGTTGTCAAAAAAGGGAAAAAGCTTTCTGGAATCACAGTCGACATCAATAATTTTATCGATGCCATCACCATTCTGGCCGTAACCGCTTGCTATGCTGAAGGCGAAACCTGGATACAAAATGCAGCAGTAGCAAAGCAAAAAGAGTGCAATCGCATTCAAAGCATCGCTACAGAGCTCAGAAAAATGGGAGCAATCATCACTGAAACTGACAGCGGCCTACGTATTCAGGGATCTCCTCTTAAAGGAGCCTCTGTAGAATCCTACAACGACCATCGTATGGCCATGTCACTATCAGTCGCTGGACTAGGAGCTAAGGGTGAAACAAAAATTAGTTCTGTTGATTGCGTTTCCAAAACATTTCCTACATTCACACAGGACTTTAATTTTCTTGGAGCTAGCATCAGGGTGTTCCCATGAATTTATACTGCGGGGCGTTGAAATTTTGCATTTTCCGCAACGTCAAAGCCTCAGGGTTCGTTCGTAGCAAATGGGTTAATATTAAAATATGAACGCATTTGCTACGAACGAACCGCGAGAGCTTTCACGCAGCGGAAAACGCAAAATTTCAATGCCCCGCAGTATAATTCTATTGGGATTACCCACTAGCGGTAAAACCACATATGGCAAATTGCTCGCCTCAAAGCTTAATTACACTTTCATCGACACAGATCATCTTATAGAAAATGCATATGAAGCCCAAATGGGTCAACATTTCACCTGCCGTCAGATTTGTCTGAATGAAGGGCTCATCAAATTTCGTCAACTTGAAAAACAACAAATTGCCTCGTTAAATATTTCAAAAAATTCCGTTATCTCCACTGGCGGCGGAACAGTTGAAGATAGGGGAAATGTGGAAATTTTGCAAAAATTCGGTCAACTCATATATCTTAAAACGCCACTAGAAGTGCTCTGGAAAAGAATCTGCGTTCGCGGACTTCCAAGTTACTTAGATCCAATCAATCCTGAAGAGTCATTCTATAAAAACGCTAAAAGGCTAATTCCGCTTTTCGAAAATGCCGCAAATCATATTATAGAAACAACTCATTTAAGCGAGCAAGAGCTCCTTACAGCTATACTTAAAAGGCTTTAAAAAAAATGGCGACAAATCACTTTGGAAACATTTTTAAAATGACAACATGGGGAGAATCCCATGGAAAGGCAATTGGAGTCGTCATTGATGGATGCCCAGCAGGCCTAGAAATAGATGAGAGTGACATTAATGCAGCCTTAGCTTTACGCGCACCCGGAAGGAATCCTTACACCTCCCCAAGAAAGGAAACAGATGAAGCTGAAATTCTTTCCGGTGTTTTTGAAGGGAAAACGACTGGAGCTCCCATTAGCATTCTTATTCCTAACAAGGATGTAGACTCATCTAAATATGAACCAATCAAAGATCTCCTTCGTCCTGGACATGCTAATTATACCTATTTGGAAAAATATGGCATTTTTGACTATCGAGGAGGAGGAAGGGCTTCTGCACGTGAAACAGCCTGTCGTGTAGCGGCTGGAGCGGTTGCAAAAAAATTTCTGCACTATTATGGTATTCACCTTATAGCCTACATCAAACAAATCGGCAATATTTTAGCTACTCCAAATTTAGAAGATATTTTTTTATTGCGTAATTCAACCTATCAAAGCTCTTTATTTTGTCCAGACGCCAACGCCAATTCCGCTATGATCGATCTCATTGAAAAAGCCAAAAGCGAAGGAGATTCTTTAGGAGGGGTCGTCGAATTTTTTGTGAAAGGGGCGCCTGTCGGACTTGGAGAACCTGTGTATGAAAAATTAGAGTCAATTTTAGCACAAGGTCTAATGAGCTTGCCCGCAACAAAAGGATTTGAAATTGGCTCGGGATTTAGATCTGTGGGCATGCGCGGATCAGAACACAATGACATTTTTAGCAAGAAATCGGGAAAAATATCAACAGAAACAAATTTCGCAGGTGGGACCTTAGGAGGCATTTCAACAGGAATGCCGATAATTGGTAGAGTGGCTTTTAAGCCTACTTCAAGTATCATGCAATCCCAAAAAACGCTCAACACATGCGGAGAAACCTCTTCAATTGAATTGCCAACAGGATCTCGTCATGACCCTTGTGTAGCAATTAGAGCTGTACCAGTCGTAGAAGCGATGGTAGCGCTTGCTTTTGCCGATGCAATGCTTATGAATAGAAGTGCGCGCCTATGAATCACAAATTGCTCTGCACAACAGCCCAGAAGGCAACGTCCTATACCATAGAAATTCATAAAGATCTTTTAGATCAACCTGATTTCTTGTTCCAGCAACTAAGTCCACTTGGATCACGCTTTGTGATCATTTCTGACAAAGTTGTAGCAGACTTGCACGGAAACAAATTCCAGAAGTCTTTAGCCCAATTGGGACTGAAAGCATCTTTATTTTCATTCCCAAATGGAGAGCAGAATAAGACACGCGCAACGAAAGATCAGCTGGAAAACCAATTGTTTGAAAAAGGATTTGGACGGGATATCTGCATCATTGCACTAGGTGGAGGGGTTTCCACCGATCTAGGTGGATATCTTGCAGCAACTTATTGCCGTGGTGTACCCCTTGTCATGATACCTACATCCCTTTTGGGAATGGTTGATGCAAGCATTGGAGGCAAAACAGGCCTCAATGTTCCTTATGGCAAAAATTTAGTTGGATCAATTTACCAACCTAAGAAAGTCCTTATTGATCCCTCCACCCTTCAAAGTCTGCCGCTGAAGGAACTCCGAAATGGCGTCGTAGAGATGATTAAGCATGGATTAATTTTAGATAACGCCCACTTCAACTATCTGAATGAACATGCAGACAGAATTTTGGCATTAGATTCAACAATCCTAGAAAAAGCTATTCTTGATAGCTGTTGTATTAAAAGAAGGATTGTTGAGCAAGATGAAAAAGAAGGTGGGATCCGAAATCTTTTAAACTTTGGACATACTGTTGGACATGCCTTAGAACATATGACTCACTATTCACTGACACATGGTGAAGCTGTTGCAATAGGAATACTTGTTGAAAGTCACCTAGCTCTACAGCTAGGACATCTTAATTTGAAAGATTTTGATATGATTTTATCCATTTTTAAGAAATATGGTCTCCCCTTGCAGTTGCCTACAAGTCCTTCGATTCCTGACTTGCTTAAGGGAATGACTCTAGATAAAAAATCGCTAAAAGGCAAACCTCGATTTGTTATGATCCATGCAATTGGATCAGCTCTTACATGCGATGAAGCCTACTGCATGCCTGTAGAAGAAAATGTCCTCATCAACGCTTTAAACTGGATGAACAATGATTTGTGTTGTCATTAAAGGCCCATCTGTTAAAAAAGCTTTCTCTCAAATTGCTCAAGCTATCCCCTATGCTGATTTAATTGAACTCCGAATAGATCTCTTTGAAGAAATTGAATTGAATGGGCTCAAGGAATTATGCAAAGAATCTAAGATTCCCATGATTTTTACACTTCGTAGCGCACTTCAAGGTGGGAAGTATGTTGATACTGAAACGCAACACCTCAATGATTTACGCAATTTGGCGACTCTAAAACCTTGCTATCTAGATTTGGAAAGTCATGTGCCACCAGCCTTTGTTGCAGAAATTGCGGCGTCACATCCTGAAATTAAATTAATTTTGTCCCACCATGACTTTACAGGGACTCCTTCAAATCTTGACGAGCTTTATGAGGATATGAAGAAGATTTCTGTATGGGGTTATAAAATAGCTGTAACTGCAGGTTGTTCCTTAGATGGATTGAGATTTCTATCCTGGGCGAAAAATGCAAAAGGGAATTTAATTGCCATTAGTATGGGTCCACATGGACAGATCAGCCGAATTCTAGCGCCTGTCATCGGAAGTCCAATAACTTATGCTTCCTTAGAAGATGAGCAGCAAACCGCCCCAGGACAACTTTCAGCTAAAGTATTGATTCACCGCTATCGTTATAGAACTTTAACCCCTCAAACCGCTCTGTATGGTCTTATTGGAGATCCTGTTGAGCAAAGCATTAGCGATCAAACTCACAACGCTGTTTTTCAACATATAGGAATTGATACAGTCTATATCAAAATTCAAGTTAAGGGTGAAGATTTAAAGGCCTGGTTGGAATTAGCCAAGAAGTTATCTTTTAAGGGTTTCAGCGTAACCATGCCTTTAAAAGAAGTGGTTTTACCTTATCTGGATGAAGTGATACCTCAAGCACGTGCGATTGGAGCAGTTAACACCCTGTTTTTGAAGGATGAAAAATGGATAGGAAGCAATACTGATAGCATAGGAGCACTGAACGCAATTGAAAAGAAAATTTCGGTTAAAGGGAAACGATTAGTAATCCTTGGTGCTGGTGGTGCTGCAAAGGCCATTGCATATGAAGGTGCACGCAGAGGAGCATTTATTACAATTATCAATCGTGATGTGACTCGTGCTCAACAAATTGGGAAGAGTGTCAATGGAAAAGCTAAAGGGTTAGATAAGATGTCAGAATGTAGGGATGAGGGATACGACATTTTAATAAATTGCACTCCGGCAGCCATGCCGATTGAGAGTGAAGACATTCTTCCGAATGCGATTGTTATGGACATTAAGACGAAGCCAAAGGAAACGGTTTTTTTGCAATGTGCTAAAACAAGGGGATGTGAAGTCATTTACGGTTATGAAATGTTTGTTGAGCAAGCGCTTGGACAATTTGACCTTTGGTTTAAAGAAAAGTGCTCGATGGAACAATGCAGGGACATTCTTGAAAAAAACGTTCTTGAGATCCTGTAACTGGACATCCCGATGTATGCGCATCAGGTTAAGCAACTAATTTTCCTATTAGTTTGTATTAGTTTAGAATTGTTTCACCGCTACCGCGGCTAACTCATTTAATTGTTTCGACCCCGCGTGAAGCGTTAGCGGAAAGTGGGGTCGAATTAATTAAAATTAGTTAGCCGCGGTAGCGGTAACAGAAAAATAGTATGATAAAAAGTTAATTGCTTAACCTGATGCGCGCATGCGTCGGAATGTCCAGTTACAGGTTGCTTAAGTACAACAAAGTAAGTAAATCTCATTTCTTTTCGAAGATTCTTTTACTTAATAACTACAATCAACATTTAAAATATGATGACTCTTGCTTTTACATAATATACACAATTAAATTCAAGATAACAGCCACTAAAGAAATGGAAATTTGGAACTCAAACCTAAAGAAGATGGAAAAAGGGTAGTACATATCCGAAAACTTCAATTTCAATACACAACCTGGGAAATTTCAAACAACAACACCAACAGCAGTTTCACCAATAGCAACAACAAAGGGCATAATAGAAATTTAAAAAAAACTGTACCTAAATGACATCGCTGTAGAACCAAATCTTTTGCTTAATATAATTGATGTTAGGCAAAAGCTTAGATATCAAAATCCCATTCCAGTTTTCATTCTCTAAGGCTTTGAACTTCTTTACCGTTTTCCCGTGCAAAGAATGCCATCAAAAGTCTGTTCGTCCCAGTCATTAATGCTTGTGGTTCCATCTGCTAAAAAAGTTGTAGCATTCCACATTGTCGCAAAAACATCACCGTAAGCTTTAGTTGCGTCCTGCACAGCGTGTAAATACCCTCTCACCGGATAGAACTCTGTACTTGTATAGTCAATATGATCTCTAAGCTCGTGCGCAGCTGCAAACGTATAGGCCACACGAATTTCTACGTCAGGATCTTGTTCCTCAATATTCTTCCACGCTCCAATCAAGACAGGCACAAGATCATATCCCGTTTCACGCTGAACTAGTCTTGTGAAATCTTCAAGGTCAACTTCAACAACGACTCCATTGGCTATGGACGACATATTCAATGTTTGGACGACATTCAACATCGCCTTTTCTTTGATATCTTGATTCTCCCCCCAATGTTCCGTCTTTTTTGCTTTATAATTAAACATCCTCTTTACCCCAAATGCAATTGCAGGATACATACTGTTCAAAGCATCTGGTCCCATTGAACGTGAAGCAGACTCTTTGTTCATTAGACTACCGTACCCAAATAAAAGTACCTTTTCGTTCGGAAATCGTTCCATCACTAACTCGTGCCCATTATTCGGATAAGTGTAGAATGGATACGATGCAAGTTCAGGAAGTACTTCCCCTACTTTTTTTAAAAGTTTTTTTTGATATTCAGAGTCCAATGACTCAACAACAATGCTTTTATCGGCTGTAATAACATTACTTGATAGAAATGCCAAATATACTAAAAAAAGATAAATAAAGTTCAAAATCAACCCCCAATTTAAATTAATATATATGTATTATACTACTTTTAAAGTAAAAATACAATATATTTTATTTAAAACTTAATTTGCCTGAGATTCAGCTTTTAAATAGATAGGACATTTTGGTTTTAGGTTTTAAACTTTTGGTTTGAGGAAAATTGTGTACAAAAAAATTGAGAACTGTCACAAGATAATTTTAAACCATGGAGGTCCTATGTCAGTAGTAAAGGTCATTGAAATTATCTGCGAAGGTAGCTCAGTAGAAGATGCGTTACAAAATGGTCTCAAAGAGGCTTCGAGTACATTAAAATATATCAATCAATTAAATGTTCGACATGTTGAAGCTCTAGTAGAGAATGACAAAATAGTGAAATATAGAGTAAACACAAATGTAAGTTTTTTGGTAAAAAATTCCTCAACCTAGTACATTGTAAGGGTTTAATCAATTTTTTATGGCCGATTATTTTATTGGATATAACCTGTTCATCTTTGTGACGTACATGCTTGTAGGCATGAAAGGTGAACAGGTGAGAGACGGAAAAAGAATCGGCGAAAAAGGATCAATAAAAACTATACGTATGTACTAGAGGTGCGTTTATTTTTGTCCACCTCTTCTCCGAGCGGTTGGCGCATCTTTTTACTCTCCTCAATTAATTTCTGTGACCATCTCTCTTCCACAGACACAAAGATAGTGCCAGAAGCAAAGGTATAAGAAGTTCAGCATGTAATATTGCTCCAATATTTCCTGAAGTATAATCCGCCGCAAAAAACATCTCTAACAAATGTGCGTAGGCTTTTCCCATTAGAAAGAAAAATGCCATCACTGTAACGGCTAAAGCAACATCCCAGTTTTTTCTAAATGCGACAATTCCCGCAAGACCCAGGCCAAGATTTGCTGCAGCAACCTCATACTGAAACGGGCTAGATTGCCATCCAATGAAGTGTGCTGCATACTCTGGGGCAAATGTATGGAAGGCAAAATTCCAAAGAGATCCTATACCAATAGGCAAAAGAAGCATATAGCGACATAACGCCTCAGCTGTCCACTTGAACATATATAAAATAATTGCTAATCCCATCAGAATCAAAGGGATATGCCCTAGAATATATGGAAATGATTTCTCCACTTAATAAACTCCTGTTGATGCTTTCTGGCATACAAAGTATGCAATGTTATCTTTAACTTAGAAACTGCTTCTGTCAAGTTTAATCTAAAGTTTCAGTTTTTGACTCCAATGGTCTTGCAGAAATTGAACTACAAATATAGTCTCTAGTTGCAGCACTGAAAGCAAAGGACAACATAATGGAAAATCTAAATGAACTGGCAAAATCTATAGGTGTAGACGTTATGAAACGTCATATTTTTCTATGCTGTGATCAAACTAAAGCAAAATGCTGCAGCTATGCAAGCGGAATGGAATCTTGGGAATACTTAAAAAAACGGCTTAAAGAACTCCAACTTAGCGAATCTGGAGGTATCCTCCGCACAAAAGCCAATTGCCTCAGAGTTTGCACTCAAGGACCTATCGCTGTGGTCTATCCTGAAGGCGTCTGGTACCATTCATGTTCTCCGCAAGTTCTCGAAGAGATCATTCAAAAACATCTAATTAATGGATGTCTGCTGCAAGAATATGTTTTCTATCCATCACTTTAATAGTCCACTTTTGACATTTTTCTGAAACAGAAATAATTCTTTCTCATGCTAGTATTGACATTTTCAACATTCAAATGATTAGTGAACATGAAAGTCATCCTTACCGAAAAGCCCTCTGTTGCACGCGATATTGCAGACCACCTTGGAGCCAAACAGCGTCACGATGGCTACTACGAAGGGAATGGTTATCAAATTACTTGGGCTTTTGGACACCTAATTGCATTGAAAGACCCCGATGAATATGATCCGTCTTTAAAGAAATGGACAATTGATAACATCCCCTTTATTCCAAATCCCTTCGAGCTAAAAATTGTGGATGATAAAGGCATTCGCAAACAGTTTGCAGTTATTAAAAAGTTATTGAAATCGGCATCTGAAATCATCTGTGCAACCGATGCAGGACGGGAAGGCGAACTCATTTTTCGCTATATTCTGGCAATGGCACAATGTAAAAAACAAACTTGGAAAAGATTATGGTTGTCATCGTTAACAGAAGAAGCTCTTCAAGTAGCATTTCAGAACCTGAAGCCAGGTAGCAACTATGACAACCTTTATGCAGCAGCGAAATGCCGTAGTGAGTCTGATTGGATTGTAGGGCTTAATGCTACTCGCAATTTCACTGTCCGCTATGGAGCTGGAAGCACATTGTGGAGTGTTGGACGTGTACAGACCCCAGTATTAGCAATGATTGTCAAGCGTGACGATGAAATCAGGCATTTTAAATCGGAACCTTTTTGGGAGCTATTTACAAACTATAGAGAGGTCCTATTTAAACTTAAGGCCGAACGCTTTAAAAGCAAAATTGAAGCTGAAAAGGTTCTTGCAAGTGTTAGCGGTCAGCCCTTTGTTATCGAAAAAATAGGAGTAAAGAATGAAAATGAATATCCCCCATTACTCTACGATCTAACGGAACTACAGCGCGACATGAACCGTCGCATGGGTATTACAGCCGCAGATACCCTGCAGATCGCGCAAACATTGTATGAACATAAATTAATCACCTATCCTCGCACTGATTCCAGATATTTGACAAATGACCTAAAAGGCCAAGTTGTTAAAACGCTGGAAAGTTTAAAGCATATAAAAGGTAAGGAAATCGATCTTTTAAATCTAGCTCAACTTCCATTCACTAATCGCATGATTAACGATAAAAAGGTCACTGATCACCATGCGATCATTCCCACCGGAAAACTTCCTGGCACATTGCCTTATCAGTCACAAGCTGTATTTGATGCTATTGTCACCAGGCTGATCGCTTCATTATACCCCACTTGCGTTAAGGAGCTAACCACTATCGAGGGAAGTTCCAACAAAGAGCCTTTTCAAGCTAAAGGAGTTAGGGTTCTCATTCCAGGTTGGACACTGCTATATCCTAAAAAGTCAGAAGACACCAAGGATTCAAAGCAGGCCTCAGAGTCGCTGGATCTGCCGCAATTCCAAAAAGGAGAGTCTGGCCCACATCAACCTTCTGTATCAGAAGGAAAAACAAATCCGCCTGCACACTATAATGAAAACGCCTTATTGGGAGCCATGGAGACTTGCGGCAAATTTGTGGACGACGAGAATTTAAAAGAGGCTTTAAAAGAAAAGGGAATTGGAACTCCGGCAACTCGAGCCTCAATCATTGAAACTTTACTAAAAAGAAATTATATTCACCGTAGCGGAAAGTCACTGATTGCGTCAGATTTGGGGCGTTACTTAATTGCACTTATACAGGACCCAAACTTGAAATCTCCAGAGCTTACAGGCGAATGGGAATCAAAATTGAAAGAAATTGAGCTGGGAAATTACAATCCTATTGAATTTATGAGTAAAATTGCCGGTTTTATTAAGCAAGTAATCGAGGACAGCGATTTAACAAAGATAAATCACGAGAAGTATGGATCCTGTCCAAAATGCAAGAATGAAGTGATCCAAGGGAAAAAGGGGTATGGCTGCTCAAAGTGGCGTGAGGGATGCAAATTCGTACTTTGGAAAGAGTATAAAGACATGGAACTGAATGAAACGCAAATCCGCAGTCTTTTACAAAAAAAAATCCTCTTACAACCTCTTGGGACAGTTATTTTAAGCCTTTCCGAAGACGGTGTGCTGGGTGAAATTCCAGCCCTTTCAGGGCGAGGAAACCGCACTCCCGCACCTTCAACCTATAAAAAGCCATATCCTCGCAAGTCTGTTAGGGCTAAAATCCTCTAGCAATGTTTTCAGATGCTTGCCCCTCTTACACCGCGACTCGTAAGCGTCAATTGTACCCATTCGAGTTCTCAATGATCTTTGCGACCTTTGCGCCTTTTGCTGCATCTTTGCGTTAAAAAAAACATTCTAGTTCTACATAGATAGAGTTAGAGGTTTAATTATGCTTAAGAAGTTTTATTTGTAACAGCTTTAATGGGCAAGGCACTAGATTATTTTTTTTAACGCCAAGAAGCTGCAAAAGGCGCCAAGAGCGCAAAGAAAATGGAGATGGATAAAATTAACGCTTACGTGGTAGCGGTATGAGAAGAGAGCAATTTTCTTGATTTAACGTTAAATACTTACCCACAGAGACTATATTGCTAGAGATATAATTTCACAACTAACTGCATTTCATTATTAACTGTAGCCTAACAAATGTGATAGATTAAATTTTTTTCTATAGCCAATTTTCCCATCACAAAGCTTTTTTCTTTGCGATTATTCCTCTTTCTCCTTAACCTTATACTTTGATCATGATAAAAAGGGGGCCAAAATGGCGACATTGCTTGAAAATTACCTAGAAAAAATGCCTAAAAATGAGCAAAAATCGAGCGCTATTGCCTACCTAGCGGCTCTAGACCATATAACCGCGACCTCTCCGACAATTTCCACAGCAATCATTCAGGAACTGAAAGATCAACGCACCTTTTTAAAACTCATTGCATCGGAAAACTTCTCTTCTTTGGCTGTACAACTCGCCATGGGCAACTTGCTTACAGATAAATATGCTGAAGGCTACGCCTACCATCGTTTTTATGCTGGATGCGATAATGTCGATGCCATTGAACATGAAGCTCAAGAAACCCTGAAAAGTTTATTCAATGCTGAACATGCTTATGTACAACCTCATTCGGGTGCTGACGCCAATCTAGTTGCTTTTTGGTCGATACTGGTCAATCGAGTTCAAAATAAAGAAGTAGAAATTCTTGGTAGAAAGAGCATCGACGAGCTAACCCCAGGCGAGTATGAAAGAATTCGACAGCTGATGCTCAATCAAAAGATCATGGGCCTTTCGTTGAATTCTGGAGGGCATCTGACTCATGGTTATCGACACAATGTTTCCTCCAAAATGATGCAAGCGGTTGCATATGAAGTTGACGCGAAATCTGAACTTTTGGATTATGCAGCTTTAAGAGAGCAAGTAAAACGTGAAAAACCCGCTATCCTACTTGCCGGATACTCGGCTCATCCTCGCCGATTAAATTTCGCTATTATGCGCGAAATTGCTGATGAAGTTGGAGCAACATTCTTAGTAGATATGGCTCACTTTGCAGGACTCGTTGCCGGTAAAGTTTTTACAGGAGACTTTGATCCTGTCCCTTTTGCGCATATTGCCACTTCGACAACTCACAAAACATTACGTGGACCTCGCGGTGGATTCATATTAAGCAAAAAAGAATTTGAAGAGACGATAAATAAGGGATGCCCCCTTGTTCTTGGCGGACCTTTGCCTCATGTAATGGCAGCTAAAGCTATTGCATTCAAAGAAGCTAGCACTGACGAATTTAAGCGCTATGCACAATTGATTGTCGACAATTGCAGAGCACTGGCAGAGGCTCTGCTTCAAAAGGGTATACGCCTCGTTACTGGTGGGACAGAGAATCATCTAGGTATTTTAGATCTATCAGCCTTTGGACTTACAGGACGCCAAGCGGAAACGGCTCTACGTGAAGCGCATTTGACAGTAAACCGAAATGCGATTCCTTTTGATATAAATGGCCCATGGTATACCTCGGGAATTAGATTTGGCACAGCAGCCCTTACGTCACTAGGAATGGGCACTGCCGAAATGAAGGAGATTGCTGAGATTATCTTTGATGTACTATCTAACACAAAGTCGTTAGCAACAGCATCTGGGGCTCCTAGTAAGGCAAAAAGTCAAACGAATCCTGAAACAGTGGAAAGTGCCAAAAAGCACGTATCGCTGCTCCTTAAAAAGTATCCATTGTACAAAGAGATTCTTCTTCCTGAGAATGTATGACCAAAAATAGAGCGTGAGCTATTATTTTTTTTAAAGCACTATGAGTTTATGAGTATCAATCATAAATTTATGACTTTTTTATGAAATTGATTTCTGTACTTCAAAAAATTAAACTATATTCTTTCAATTTCAACTTGTTTTGGCCTAATACCAAGTAAGTCATGTATCATATCGACTAATCCATCATATGCCTCTTCATCTTCATGTGCATATTTTTCATTTAATTCTTGGATATCCAAATAGATCGCCGATCTATCAAGATAAGCTTTTACATTTTTTAAATTCTTCGTTACATTTTCAAATTCTTCCAATACTTTCTTTGGAACTTTTCTAAGACTTGTATATTTACTCCCAATCTGTTCGTTTATATATATGAGATGTTGTGCATCTGCAAGTTTTTTAAGTGCAGCAATTTCGGCTTGGTTCAAATGCAGGTTACACCTTTTGAGTGGCAGAGCCACTCAAAAGGGTGCGCCCAGCATGGGCATATCCTAGATGATGAGAGATCATTTATAACCCTTATAGGAGGGAATATGTAGACGA
>JACCRY010000154.1 GCA_013813265.1 Parachlamydiaceae bacterium | reverse complement strand
ATTGTGGAGTTACGAATTGATTTCTTCGGACACCCTTGCTTTCGTCTACATATTCCCTCCTATAAGGGTTATGAATGATCTCTCATCATCTAGGATATGCCCATGCTGGGCGCACCCGCGTTCCGCTCTCGCTGCACGCGGGGCTGTTACGTTGAATCGCTTCCGCGATCGATAGTAGATGGCCTGATATTGAGATGAGCAGCCTTACAGTGCTCTGTAGGCACTGAAAGAAACTCTTCTGATCATCGAGCTTCATCCTAGAAGAAATTTGCCTTTAAAAAGAAGGCAATCAAACAAAATAATGTTCATCGACATTGCAAAAGGGTTCTTGTTATGATTAAAAAAATATTGACTATAAAAACGGAATGCCCCAAATTCACGCTTTTGGATCTATAGGGAACCTTTATTGTATGAATGCCGAACCATCGCGGCCTTTACGCAAGCTTTAAGCTATTGGCACCTCATCTTTACTTAGGTGCGCATTTATGGTAAACCACCTTATAGAGCTGTAATGGTAATGATCCACTCATATCGCTAACAACAAAATTGCTTTCAAGTTGAGTTTGAGAAGGGGCGTGCTTCTATCACCGGCTACCGAAGCTCAATTACTGATTATTTTGCATACCAGCGTTCCACTATCGCTTCACACGGGGCTGTTACGTTGAATCACTGTCGCGAGCGAAACTAGACGTACAGATATTGAGATGAGTAGCCTTACTACACACTGGCGGCACTGAAAGAAACTCTGCTATTCGATCGCGGTAGCGATTCAACGTAACAGCCCCGCGTGCAGCGATAGCGGGACGCGGGGTCTAGGACAATAACAATTAGTTAAACCGCGTTGTCGGTGCCAAAAGCATTCAACTGTCGACAATTAACCTTCAGGGCTATTTTCTCAAACTGGAATTGCTGTTAAAAACTAATATAGCTGAGGCACATGTGAAACAAAAATATTTATGGTTTTCGTTCATTTTTTTTATTATTGTTTGTCTTATTGTCCAGATTGTAGTTAGTCATTGGACAAAGGAAAGCGTTTCGGCATGGTATCCCACATTAGTCAAGCCTTCATGGACCCCTCCGGATTGGATATTTGGGCCTGTTTGGTCTCTTCTTTACATCATGATAGCTATCTCAGGATGGTTAATTTACAAAGCTGAATATTCCCATAATCGGTCTTTAGCCTTAATGCTCTACGCTGGTCAGCTTGCCCTGAATTTGATCTGGTCATTTCTCTTTTTCTCCTTACGTAGCCCTATTCTAGGATTGATCGATATCATTTTACTCAATATATTCATCATATTAACAATTATTAAAGCTTGGTCCGTGCGACCTTTAGCAAGTCTTCTTATGATTCCCTACTTATTTTGGATCATGTATGCAACATCACTTAATGCTGGAATCTGGCTACTCAATAGAAGCCATCTTGTAGCTCTATCATTACCTTTTACCCTCATCAATGGGCATTGCTCATGACATCGGAATAGGTTAATGATAAAATATAGCTGTTCAGCAACTTATAGGGGGAATTAATGACAGTTTTTATGTTTCTACTTGGTTTAGCTGGTTTGGTGTTGGGAGCTGAATTACTTGTCCGTGGAGCATCACGTTTAGGATTAGCAATTGGAATGTCCCCTCTAGTCATAGGTTTAACGATTGTAGCATTTGGAACGAGTTCCCCTGAACTCGCTGTAAGTATAAAAGCTGCATTAACAGACCACCCAGATATCATCCTTGGCACTTGCATAGGGAGCTCAATTTTTAATATTCTTTTTATACTCGGCGTGTCTGCATTGATAGCCCCTCTTGTTGTCTCTCAACAGCTGATTTGGTACGAGGTGCCGATCATGATAGGAGCACACCTTCTACTTTTAGCAATGTGCTTTGATGGAAAAATTGATACAATAGATGCTATAATATTGATAGGGGGGATTGTTGGTTATACCATTTTTGCAATTCGCAAAGGGCGCCGAGAATCTAAAGCCATTACAGATGAGTACGAGAAAGCACTTCCTTCAGAAAAAATGTCTGGATCTAAGCCCTTAATCATTTGCAAGCAGCTAGGCTTTATCATCACAGGGTTGGTCCTTTGCGTCTTAGGTGCAGGGTGGTTATTAGATAGTTCTGTGGTATTAGCTAGGGCATTAGGAATGAGTGAACTTGTTATTGCTATGACGATCGTAGCAGCTGGCACTTCATTTCCGGAAGTGGCAACTTCCATAGTCGCAACAATTCGAGGAGAAAGGGACATCGCCATTGGCAACGTTGTGGGAAGTAACATTTTCAATATTCTTGGAATCATCGGCGTAGCGGGCTTTATTGCACCAGGTGGAATACCGATTGCTCCTTCTGTGTTACGAATAGACTTACCAATAGCCATTGCTGCTTGTGTCGCTTGCCTACCTATTTTTTTTTCCGGACATAAAATTTCACGTTGGGAAGGAATTTTGTTTTTAGGGTATTACGCTGCTTATATCAGTTATTTAATATTGGCAGCTAATGGCCACGATTCTTTACCGATGTTTAGCTCGATCATGATGTGGATTGTAATTCCATTAACATTATTAACTTTCGTTATCATGATGTACAGAACGACACGTAATCACAAGTTTTAATTATTAAGGAAGAGTTTAGGAATGGATGAAAACATGACCGATATTACCCTCATTTTTCCTGACCAATTATTTTTAAAACATCCTTGTGTAGCTTCTGGGCGCCCTATTTATCTTGTTGAAGAGTTTCTTTTTTTTAAAATCCAGCCATTTCACAAACAACGGCTGGTTCTCATGAGGGCTGCGATGCGTAAGTATGCCCAGATGCTTTGCGAGAACCATCATGAAGTCGTTTATATCTCTTCAAATGACCTGAACTTCAGGGGAGATTTTTTTAAAATGCTTGGTAAAAAGCATATTAAAAATATTCACATAGCTGAATTTGCTGACGAATGGCTTCATCAAGATTTAACAATTGGTGCTGAAAAATATAAATGGAACATTCATTTTTATCCTTCACCTGGTTTTATTTGTTCAAATCAAGACTTAAACCCAAGTTCACCACTCTTCTGAGAAATTTACTCTTTTTTCGTCATACAAATAATTTAACCAATCGCGTAACCCACTAATTTT
>JACCRY010000230.1 GCA_013813265.1 Parachlamydiaceae bacterium | reverse complement strand
AAGTTAGAGGATGTTTCTTGAATTTTTCACTGCGAGGGTCTGGAATTCTTTCTGCCAGTTCAATGATTTTTAGCTTATTTCCTAATAAAGGGTTAGCCGATTCGTTCTCAGACATTGGTATTACCATATTTTTTTTAATGTAGAGATACCAAACTACAATCTAGCCTTGAAATTTTCAATCAATTTTTATAATGCAATCGCCCTGGTAAGAATTCAAGGTGCTTGCAAAAAATCAAGAAGTATATCAGTATATTGGTAAAACTTCAACAGATTATACAGATAAATCATGAATGTCTTGCTTTTTGTGACATCTTTTTTGACAATTTTAGCGCTTCTCACCTATGCCAAAATTGACAGCTTCCGCTATTTTTCAGGAATCGAGGCTCAGTTTGAACGTTACATGGAACAAATTGAACAGGTCTATTCCAATCAAATTGCTGAGAAATGGTATAAAACAACTAAAGCAAATACAAGTGATGGCCATGGAAGGAGACCTCCAGACGCCTCTCCAAGGCTTAGCTTCGCCGTTTTAATCGATTCCAATTTGCGGGCCCAAAATCAAGATCTTTACGACAATACAATGATATGGGCAAAGAGCCTTATGACGGTACTCTATAAGGATAGGCCATTTTTCAAAGAAGCTTCGCAAAAATCTCCTCATTTTTTAACTGAGATATTAGAAGGCCTCGGTCGAGCTGTAGATCAATTGCCTGCCGAACAAAAAAAACAATTAAAAAATGCTGCTGATCTCACGAATTTAAAATTGGATTCGAACATTGACACCTCTTTTTATTTAATGTTAAAAGGATGTCAGCGTGAAGAGAGCAAGATGGGGTTAGTGCCACTTAATCAAAGTAACTTCGTATCTCTTGATGGCAATGATTCTGATTACGAAGACGACAATATAGAAGAAGCTAAGGAGTATACTGGCGGGAAAGGGTATGATTCCCTCTTGAATTATATAACATTACAAAAGTCAACAAAAGTAAGGGTTTATCTGGCATCTTTCCCAGTGCTCCAAGCAATTTCAGGTCAGGCAGCTTTTGCTAGAAGTATAATTGAAGCTCGCACATCAATTTATCAAACAATAAAAAATGCCTCCCCCATTCCTGATGATACCTCAACACAATTTCAAGCAGTGGTTCAAGGTTATATCAGCGGTGCAAACACAAAATTTCTCGATTTTACTGTCACTAAGACAAATCCCGCCCAATACAATTAATTAGAGCCTTTGACGAACTAATTTTAGAACTTCCAACGCAAAATTTTCTGGCAGTAGTCCTATATGACCGCCGTCCCTATAGCAAATAAGAATCGCATTTGCAATAATATCTGGAACGTCTTTTCTCTGCCCTATGCTATGAGAACTTCTAATTTCTTCAAGACATGACTTTTTCAGATCTTTAATTTTATCATGTAAAGATTTCCCCAGATCAAAAATATGTTTTGTAAATGCAAAATTTCGAAAAAAAGGTGTCGTATTAAGAACGGCGGCATAATTTGAGGCCGTATCAGGTATCTTTTTTAAAGCATTTTCTACCATTTTTTCATAGAACACGGCATAAGGATGTTCCTTAAGTTTCGTGATCAGGAATTTGTAAACAAGAGGGTTCTCGTTTGCGCATTTAATTGTAAAACTTACCAACGAATTAAAATTTAATGGACCCTCCAAAGGCAATTTTAAATAGGTTAGCCTACCTTTTTCATTAAACATAATGTCATCTGCTGATAAATCTACAAACATTTTATTTCGCTGAAGAAGACATGCCACTAAATTTGCTATTGGAGTAGCAATCGCCACATCTTTTTCGACCAATTTTGTCTGACTTTGCCATTTAATGTGAGTAATCGGATCCTTCAACCTTTTTATAACTGCAAAACGGCCTTTAGCCTCAACATCAACACATTTTACAGATTTAAGGGCCCAACTAAATTTCTTACGCATGTTCACTCTAAGATCATGCAAAGCTCGATTTACCCCAAATGAAAGAACGATCGAATCGTCATCGACAACTTCAAAAACGCGATTTCGATCTTTTTCTGGCTCTATTTTTTCTCCTAATTGCTCACCAAGCGTTAACTCTCTTTCTCCCCACTGAACAGACATCCCTTGGGTAAGCGTATTTCTCCAAATAAAATGTTTTTCATCCCTTTGAAAAAAGATTTCGCATTTGGCATCGATCAAGGCCATTTTCATAGATACTAAAGAAGATACGACATCTTCACTTTTAAAAATTTCATTCAAACTTTTTAATGCCTTTTCGAAATTTCGAACACCTATCATCTCCCTGTGCTTATCGATTTTATGACGTAAAACTTTAAGGTTTTTTAAATCATTATCTTCTAAGGGTTGTGAGCAAGCAGCTTTAAAGAGTAAAGGCGCAAAAGGCATCTCAAGACAACCCTCAACAGTGATAATTTTAAAAAATTGACGTAGTTGAGCAGATTTGTTCAGTGCTTCGCGAGAAAAAAAACGAGGCTCCTCAAGCAATTCTTCAGAAAATGTATTAAGCCAAACTCTAATTTCTTTAGAATCTTTTGATTTTAGAAATTTTGTCCACTCGTTTGTGGATGAGTGCCACGCTGTCAAAGTTTCCCGTGCATCTCTCATTCTTTCATGTGGAACTTGCACATCACGGATCGACAATTGTAACAAGGCTTGATAATCCATCTGCGCAGCAATTGCCAACTCCTGCTCTTGGGAAAAAATCGTACGAGTAAACAACAAAGCCGCCTGAATTTTTTCTTGCTCCGGGTTTTCAAAGCCAATCCGGGCAGATTTCTCATAAACTTGAGAAAAAAACCAGCCTGTCAGTCCGACTCCTTTGAGTAAAAGATTTGCGCCGCTCCAGTCAGCACTAAGCATAGGCTCTTCTGTAGGATAATGAGCTGCTGCGTAGAGAGTTTGAAGGTTACCCTTAAGGTACTGAAGATTTGCTGACATGTTACCTTAGACGCATAAGTTTATGAAAACGTTCAGGAACAGGAGAAGTAAATTTCATAAGTTTTCCAGTAATCGGATGTGCAAATGCGAGATAATGAGCATGCAGCCCTAAACGCTTTAAAGGATTGCAACTAGAACCATATTTTTTATCACCCACAACAGGATGACCAGCAGACTGACAATGTACTCGAATTTGATTTTTTTTGCCCGTTTCCAAAGTCAATTCTAACCAAGTATAATTTCGATTGGTATCTTTCACACGATAATGTGTGATAGCCAATTCCCCTTCTGAAGGATCTTCAGCTACCCTAACAACATAATTCGAGTCATCATATAAGTAGCTTTCCCAGGTCCCGCTTTGATCTGTAAGCCTTCCCTCAACGATTGCTGTGTAGCACCTTTGGAGATCATGTTTTTCAAAAGTCTTCTTAAGCCGCTCGACACTTAACTCACTAAAAGCGAAGATCATAACTCCAGAGGTTTCTTGATCGAGTCGATGCACAACATATACTTGTCGCGGATAGTACTTACGTTTTAAATAGGCATAGGCTGTTTCAGTTTTTTCAAAAGCTGTCGAAACGCTTAGGAGTCCATCAGGCTTATCAATCACAACAATCGCATTGTCGCTATAAATAATCGGAAATTGATTCTCTACTAAACGCGCTTTTTGTCCTACTGAGATCATTTGTCCTTTAGCAACGACAAATTTAGCTGATTTTATTGGCGCAGCATCAACACTGACACGCCCTTCTTTGATCCAGGAACGTATAGTTGTTTTGGAACTGTCCGAGAAGAGCAGCATCAAGGCATCAATTATCTCCATATCGCCTGGAGCGGGGAATTTTTCTGACATTTGGACCTTTTAGCCTAAAAACTTACAGTTACTAGTTATTTTTTTTTGGAGGCAAGGACTAGCGACAAAAAATACTCATGTATAGAGACATCAGTTGTCAATTCAGAATGAAAAGAAGCAACTAAGTGATGCCCCTGTTGCATTAACACAGGCTCATCCATGAACTTTGCAAGGACAGTGACATCCGGACCATATAACTTCACACGAGGAGCTCGAATGAAAAAAACTGGAATATTCTTTTTTTTATTAGCTAAGTTTGTCTCAATCTCAGTAGTAAAAGAATCCACCTGTCGACCATATGCATTCCGTTCAACTATAATATCTACAAGCCCTAAGGGAACAGTTGGGGGGCCGCCGAGGATTTCTTTGCTCATAAGGATCATGCCAGCACAGGTACCAAAAATAGGTTTTGTGGATGCAAACACCAGTAAGGGATCAATCAACTTAATAAATTGCATTTGTTTAAAAATGGCTGAAGACTCACCACCGGGAATAATCAAGCCATCACATTTCTGCAATTCTTCTGGGGTTCGAACTTCTACGGCGTTTGCTCCTAGAGCTAAAACTGCCGATTCATGCTTCGCAAAAGCACCTTGTAGGGCCAGCACCCCAATTTTTAAAGAAGAAAATAATGTCATTAATCTACCATCCACGAGGAGCAAGCAATTCTTCTTTAGCAATTCGCTGGATATCAATCCCTAACATTGCGTCCAAAAGCCCCATCGAAATTCTTGCAAGCATTTCAGGATCATTATAATAAGTGGCAGCAGCTACGATGGCCTTTGCCCTTTTCATTGGATCTCCAGATTTAAAAATCCCTGACCCGACAAATATACTTTCTGCCCCAAGTTGCATCATTAATGCAGCATCTGCAGGTGTAGCAATTCCTCCAGCAGCAAAATTTGGAACAGGAAGCCGACCGCTTTTGGCCACTTGAACGACTAGATCATAGGGAGCACCCATGCGTTTAGCTTCAGACATGAGCTCTGAAGGATCTAGGCTGGACAATTTGCGTATCTCTCGATTAATCGCTCGCATATGCCGCACGGCTTCAACTACATTTCCGGTGCCAGCTTCGCCTTTGGTGCGAATCATTGCTGCTCCTTCACCGATCCTACGTAAAGCTTCTCCTAAATCTCGGCATCCGCAAACAAAAGGAATTCGAAAGTCATGTTTACTAATGTGGTTTTCTTCATCTGCGGGAGTCAATACTTCGCTTTCATCAATAAAATCGACAAAAAGGGCTTCTAGAATTTGAGCTTCAACAAAGTGGCCAATGCGGCATTTCGCCATAACCGGGATAGAAACAGCCTCTTGAATTTGCTGAATGAGCTCTGGGTTTGACATACGTGCAAGTCCCCCTTCAGCTCGAATATCTGCTGGAATCCTTTCAAGAGCCATAACAGCTACAGCTCCCGCTTCCTCAGCTAATTTAGCCTGATCCGGATTCGTAACATCCATGATGACACCGCCTTTTAGCATTTCTGCGAGGCCGACTTTGACTTCAAACGATCCCTTTTCAAGAGGGGACTTCTTTTTCTGTTGTTGCATTTATTTTTCCCATGTAAAACGAATAAGACACACAATCTGATCGACATATTACCCGATTTTCGAATTCAATGCAAAGCAAGACATGATATAGTAATTTTTTCCCAAGGACTTCTATGAAATTATTTAAAAAAAATTTTGCGTTTAATGTCATAGCTGGAATTGGGATTTTTTCATGCACATCGATGGAGGCGACCTTAAATAAGACCTCTTCTCAATCTCCTGCCCCTTATGTACCTAGCAAAAAAGACATGCAACTCAATGCTAATCACGATCATGGCTTTTGGGCTATTCAACAGTTTAATGTTGACCTCCCAAGGAATTCAAGTTTTTTATTTCTGACTGAACAACGTTGGGGATCTGATTATAAACTTTTTTGGTACCAAAAATACGAACTTATCTTTACGTATGATTTATCTAAACGGATTAGCAGTTATTTCGGCTTATTTCCTAAAACGATTTTCAAAGAATTTTCTTTAGGGTCAGGATGTGCACAAATATCTCAAATCAGGAAAAATACGCATGACGAATTTAAGTGGATAGGCTTAACACGACCTTTAATCCAAGCTGAACTAAAATTGGAATGGAAAGGTTGGACATTTGGTCAACGCTTAAGAGGTGAATATATTAGTTACAATGCTTCCCACAACAAATCACATGGAACATGCAGGTATCGATTGACTCTCAATTTTCCCTTGAAGTGGACTGAACTGGATATTTCTCCTTTTATAAGTAACGAATTTTTCTTCAGAGCTAACACATATTCGAAATCAAATCCTCATGGACTAGTTGGTATATTTCACGAAGATAGACTAAGAATTGGCCTTAAGTCAACATTCTTAGTGGATAAACTTACAGTTGAAGCGTGGTGGCAATGGCGGCCTTTAAAACAAAAACCGGGAACACATCCTTTATGGTTTAATACATACCAAATTGGAGCAACCATTTTACTTTCCTGGGCATATTAGACTTAAAAGAGTAATAAACTATTTAAATTTTATAATGTTGTAATGCAGTGTTAGAGTTGCATTTAATCTAAGGAAATTGTTAAAATAAGTTTTCTATCAACTTTTGTTAAAAAGGGCCCTTAAAGCCTAATAGACTGAAGTAAATAAACGAAAAAATTTCACATTTAAATAAATAATTCAAGGTAAATTGACATGCACGCTATAAGTTCAACCCCAAAAAACACAATTTTCACACGATCGGAACCACTATTTTGGCCTCTTGAAAGTATACTTGATAAAAAAGTGCATGGGATTGCATTGAGCATCATAGAACTATTTGTAGATTTTATAGCGAGTTTTTTTGATTCATATAATCAAAGAGAAACCTATCTCTCGTCTAATATACCTTCTAAAAGGTTAGAAGATGAAGTAGATAAGAGTAAAAATCTGGATCCAATAAAAAAAATAATCACAAAAATTCCACAAAAGGATGGAAACGAAGAGAACCTCATAATAGGGCAAGATACAAATTCTAAAGGTCTTCCTACTAAAGAAAGCAATATAGCAGCAAAGTTTAACAGTGGAATTGAAAAAACCAAAACTGCATTTGAATTCAATATAGGAAGATCAATAAATCTTAATGACGCTAAGCCAAAAATATCGTTGAAATCATTTGACAATTTTGAAAATCGGATGAAAAATAATGAGCAAATATCTCAGCCTTCAAAGAATCCATCTCTGGCCACACAACATACTATGCCCACACAACAAATGAATGCGCTCAATGCATTTTCGAGTATTGAGAGGGATGTTAAACGCGTGCTTTATGAACAGGTTCTTAGAGATGGAAAAGCTAATGCGGAAACTTTTAACTTTTATATGCAATTTTTATCTGAAAAAGACGAACCTAGCTATATAGTAAAAAGAGTTTTTGAGCAGGCGGTTAAGGAAAAATTAGCCAATTCGGAAACTTTTGATATCTATATTGAAGCCGCAAAACATACCAAAAACACCTTCGAAGTAGAAAAAGCGGAAAAGGCTAAAGTTGCATTTCTTCTAGATGCAGAAAGAGAAGCTAACTCCCCTAAAAAACAAAATGAAAATGAATCAACTTTCGAAATTGAATGTCATCTTGAAACAATGTCTGAAGAAGACTTGCTGTCTATGCCAAATACAGGAATTCCATTTGATCTATTTGAAAATCCCAAGAATGAAGATGAAATTAAAACTCAGAAAGATTCTTTCGCAGATCTAGGCACTGAACTGGTGTGCAATTTTTTGGAAAACAATATAACCTCTCATGAATTTCTTCTTGGATATCTTTCAGATCAACATTTGGCAGCCCTAGATTTCGATAAAATTCCGTTAGAAAACATTGAAATGCTTTTTACACCAGTATTATTAAATCCTTACTTTAGCAAAATTGTACAACTCGATGTATCAGAAGAAGACAAAAAGCAGAATGAGGTGCTTTTCAATAAATTTGATGAGAATCAACAAAAGACTATTAAAGAGAAACTAGGTTCGAATATTCGAAGTTACTTATAACGGATGTTCCATTTTATAGATTCGGAAGTTAACATGTCATTTTTTTTCACAGGGATCAAAGTAGATCAGCCCGTTCGAGGTAATTGCATAAGTGCCAATAGAATATTTTAAAATCACCTTAACTGTCTGACTTTCAGAAAGTTAAGCGCCTAAACTGGAAACTTGTCTTAAAAAAATGAATCGGGCTGACAATACTTCCACAACAGTTTTAAAATATTTTATTGGCACTTATGCAATTACCTCATCCGGGCCTTAGCGGGCAACTTAGCATTCAGGGACTATTTCAGGTCTAACATTTTCAAACGTCATTTCTTAGAATATAGCTAGCACCCCCAGAATCTATGCTCGGGGTTCCAGTAAGTATTTAATTCTGTACCACTTCCACTGCAAGCAATAGTTCGAACTTATGATGCTGCAATCAAAGGTGTCAAATTCGACTTTAAATACTGACGCAATGCTTCAGTTCGATCTGTCTTCTCCCAAGTAAACTCAGCTTCATGCCTTCCGAAATGCCCGCCAAAAGCTGTCTTTTGATAAATGGGACGGCATAAATCCAACATGGTTAAAATTCCTCGTACAGAAAGATCAAAACAAGCAAATATTGCTTTTTCAAGCAATTCTGCGGAAACATCACTTGTGCCGAACGTATCTATTTTAATTGAGATAGGACGTGGCATTCCAATGGCATAGGAAAGCTGCACTTCACAACGCTTTGCTAGCCTAGCAGCAACAATGTTTTTTGCAACATACCTTGCAGCATAGCTAGCTGATCGATCAACTTTAGTTGGATCCTTACCTGAAAATGCCCCTCCGCCGTGACGTCCCATCCCCCCGTATGTATCCACTATAATTTTCCTTCCAGTCAGACCCGTGTCTGCTGCAGGTCCACCTAATACAAAACGCCCTGTAGGGTTGATATAGAAAAGAGTCTTACCATCAATAAGGCCTGATGGAACAATTTTCTTTATCAAGATCTTCATATCATGATGCAGCTTGATTTGATCGATCTCAGGAGAATGCTGTGTGGATAAAACAACTGTATGAACCCTTAAAGGAATGTGATCTTGATTGTACTCTACAGTTATTTGCGTTTTAGCATCCGGCCCTAAGTAGGAAATTTCCTTTGATCTTCGGACTGAATCTAATTCACGAACGATTTTATGCGCGATCATAATAGGCAAAGGCATAAGTTCTGGAGTATCCTCACAGGCAAATCCAAACATTAATCCTTGATCTCCAGCACCCAATTCCTTTGATTGATCATGCTGTTCATCAACTCCTAAAGCTATATCTGGAGATTGACTATGGAGAGAGAGCAAAATTCCACATGAACGATAATCAAAACCTAAGCTGGCGTCTGTATATCCTATTTGCTGAATAGTATGACGAATGATTTCATGATAGTTGAGGTTAGCTTGTGTTGTAATTTCACCTGCAAGAATGACAAGTCCAGGGCAAACAAGTGTTTCACATGCGACTCTTGATGAAGGATCTTCTTTTAAGGCAGCATCGACAACGGCATCAGAAATCTGATCAGCTACTTTATCTGGATGTCCAATAGCCACAGACTCAGATGTGAATAAATAAGAAGGCATAGGGATCCGAAGGTGAAGCGTTTTTAGGCCCTTGTGTCATGTTGTGGCCTCAAATAAATTTGAATCAGTGCCCCGTAACTGGACATTCCGATGCCGAGCTGACTAAGGTATTTAGCCTTATGAAAAGCATGGCATTACTTTGGCTACTACTGTATCGCTAAATTAACAGCTGACTTCATCCCTATAACTGTTGGTCCTATTAACTACCTTGTTAAGGTGACGACACACGTTTCATGAAGCCAGACGCCCTAGCCACTCGGCATCAGAATGTCCAGTTACAGGTCGATAACGCTTGCTTTAAAAACCGTTAATTGCCGAAGCCTTGAACAGCTTGACCGCGCTTTTTAGCCATTTTTTCTGAAACGACTCTGACAGCCAAGTTTTTATCTGAAAAAGCACATTTAGAAGTCCCTTTACAAGTCCCTTGACCAGCGCATTTATTTTTTTCGCTTTCACAAGCATTCAAACCTTGGCAAGAATTAGAATTTTGGCAGCGCTGACTTGCTACATCTCGAGCTAAGGCTTTACCTTCTGGAGACAATGCATTGTATTGTTTAGTACCAGCATCATTAAGTTCGAGCAGGAGCTCATCTTCTGTCATCAAATGATAACCTAAATTTTCGCTATTTGGATCTACAGCTGCATTGTTAGCTTCTTTTGAAATAGGAGTATTGATAGTCGGAGTGTTAGGTGTCTTTACGTTCTCATTCGCAAGTAAAGTGGCAGAAGTACTTAAAAGCAGCCCGTTGACTAAACCTAAGAGGGCCATTTTTCTTATTTTTTCTCTTTCCATAGTCTTACATCCTCTTTAGAATTTGCCAATTATTAATTTTTTAGAAATATACTGAAGTAATATAGTAAATATCCTAACAGCAACAGAGCAGGCCTCCATTGCTGTTAGATGATAGCTTTTGTCACTACCTTTTAGACTAGTTACCCATTTTTTTCATTGAGGCCGATTTTTCAGCAGCCATTTTTACAGCCAAATTTTTGTCAGCATATTTTCTGCCGTTATCTTCATTTGCAAGAGTAAGAGCCATTGCTTTGCCTTCTGGGCTCAAAGCTTTGTACGATGCCTTTCCTTGAGCATCCAACTTCATCATAAGTTCAGCTTCAGTAATTGGCTTCTGAGATGTCGTCATTTGGCTTTCAGAAAGATATCTTTCTTGTGGGATTGTTCTGGATTTATCTTGAGGAATCGTTCTTGATCTGTCTGGGGCTGTCATAGAATCATTTTGATTTTCGTAGCTGCTATCGAAATAATCTTTTTGGTTGCTTGGTCTTGTAGGCTCATCCCCGATAGCAATAGCTCCACCGCACTTACCACTTCCACCGCAGCTGCTTGAGTAGCTTGACTGTGCAGCACAAGATTGGGATAGTCTTGGAGTTCCATAAGCTCTTTGCGTTTGTTGAGTTGATTGTGAATCCCAGCTTTGATTATAATTTTGGTTATAATTCGGGTTTTGCTGACCTTGGTAATAGCCTTGGTTTTGCTGACCTTGATAATAGCCTGGATTTTGCTGACCTTGATAATAACCTTGGCTCTGTTGTGATGGCATAGCACCGCAACCATGACCACCTTGAACTCCATAACCTTGGCTTGGTGAGCTAGCTCCACAACCTGCAAATCCAGCACTTTGTGCAGCTTGAATTGCTGGCGTTGAAAGCAAAAGTCCTGCTGTAATTCCTTTTAGTGCAAGTTTGCTGAAATCTTTCTTTTTCATAAGTTCTCCCTTAGTTTCTTGTTTCATTTTACAGACGCAGTGTTTAAGCAGTTCACGGGACTGCCTTCAGAAACACACTCTCTATAATATTTTATTTACTCTTTCGAATATTTATCATCAACCTTTTTTTTTAATTTTAGGTAGAGTTGTAAAATTGACGAGCTCAACGTGTGGCAAATTGAACGGGTGCATTGATAAATTGTACAAAGTCTTCCTTTACATTCCGATTGCAAAAAAAGAATCTCACATCTATAATCAGCTTTCCTGCTTCTAATAATTGCTGATTAATTATATTTTGTAACAAGATTTTCCGAAAAAAAAGAAATATTATGAAAACGTTATTGTTTTACTTAAAATACTCCATACTCATTCCAGTAACTTGTTTATTCGTTTCTCTTTCTGCAATTACTCAAACGGAAATCAGTAAATTAAAAATTAGACAACCCAATTGGGTCATGAAGGTCATTGAAGCGCATCTAGAAGGAACCCCAAAAGTAGTCCTCTTTTCAACATCTTCAGACCCTTCAAATCTTCAAAGACCCGTACAAAGACAAGAGTTTAATTCAAAAGGTATTCTGATACAAGAAAGCGACCTTGCTACGGAAATTGATGGAACAACTCCTATCCTGCACGGACCTACAATTGACTACAGGCCCAACGGCACCATAGAAAAAATTGTGTTTTATAACCGAGGAAAGCTCCATGGGGAATTGAAAAGCTATTATCCGAATGGAAATGTAAAGGCATTGGCCACATTGGATGAAGGGATCTTGGCTGGCCCTTTAGAAACATATTTTCCTCAAGGCCAGCTTGCATCAAGAGCAAACTACTCTGAAAATAAACTTTCAGGACCACTCAAAAAAAATCATCCTAATGGAAAAGAAGCTTTAAATTCAATGTATGTGAATGGAGTTTTGGAAGGCGAAGTACTTGAATGGTTTGAAAGCGGAGCACTCAAAAGCAAAAAAGTTTTTGCGAGTGGTCTTCTTCACTGCTCAAATCATCCGGCAGTGATACTGTACTACCCAGATCAAAAAATCATGGAAACTCAAGAATTTATTCAAAACCAACCGTGCGGCAGACATTTAAAATATCATTCTAATGGGCATAAAAGTTATGAAGCGTTTTATTCAAAAGGACATAACCATGGTCACCAAAAATATTTCAATATAGATGGGACTCTATTAGGTTCCGGAAAATTTCACGAAGGCAAGGCAATTGGAACTCACGTACGCTTCTTTTCATCAGGACGTCCGAAAAAAGAGGCGATATACGATGACGCAGGAGTTCTTCTTGCACCCATCTGTTCTTATGACGACCAAGAAAATCTGGTTCGTCAATGCTTTATCGTTAATGGAAAATTTGAAGGAGTTTTTCGTAGATGGGGAGCACCGAATATATTAACGCAAGAATTCAACTACCGCGATGGTCAATTTGACGGAACACAAAAAGAATGGTTTCCCAATGGCCAAATGAAAAAACTCTACTATTATGTTAATGGAAAATACTATGGAATCCAAACTTCATGGAATGATGCAGGCCAGAAACTGTGCGAAGCCCACTACCACAAAGGAAACAAGAACGGTCTTTACAGTACTTTTTATGAAGATGGTCAAAAGAAAAGTATCACACATTATGTAGATGGCGAACTTCACGGAGTTCACCAAACTTGGTATTCCACTGGTCAACTAAAAAGAAGCTGTCAATATGTCCATGGAAAAAAAGAGGGTCTTTACAAAGTTTGGGCTCCCTCAGGAATCCTTCTTCTTGAAATGACTTTTATTGATGGAGACCATGAGGGACCTTATCTAGAATGGCATTCTAACGGAACCTTAAAAACAAAAGCATTTTATAGCTTAAAGGTACTCGAAGGCCCTTTTTTATCCTGGCATGATAATGGGTCTTTAAATGAAAGTGTTAGCTATCTAAATGGGTTTAAAGAAGGCATTCAAAAAAGCTATTACCCAAAAGAAGAAGGCAAAGAACAGGTTGTTGAAAAAGAGTTCAATTATTTACATGGAAAATTAGACGGCATTCAAACAGCTTTTTATCCTTCCGGTCAAAAAAAAGCTGTAATGCACTATTCAAATGGAATTTTAGATGGCCCCAAGATGATATGGGATGAAGAAGGTTTTCTTTCAGAAGAGGCATTTTATGTGCAGGGAAATCTTCATGGAAAGTATTTTATTCGACATTCTTCCGGTAAAGAAACTCTTAGCAACTATCATGAAGGAGTTCTCCACGGACATCACCAAATTTATTACCCTCCCCATGAATTTTTTGGAAAAATTAAAGCCTTTGAAGCTCACTATGAGAATGGATGGCTAGAAGGCGAACAGGTGGAGTTTAATGAAGCCGGCACTAAAATAGCCTCTAGTCACTTTTCGAAAGGTCAAAGAGAGGGACTTTCATCAGTTTATTCTCCCTCCGGAATACTCAAAATCACTGCATCTTTTAAAGCTGATCTCCAGGATGGACCTGCATATGAATACTCTCCAACGGGAAAAGTTCTTAAAGAAGCCCATTTTGTAAATGATAAACGTGAGGGTAAAGAGATGTTGTATTTCGATAACGGACGTCCAGCCTCGATTCGAAACTATGTAGGCGGAAAATTACATGGGGTCTCTCAAGAATGGACTCGGAAGGGAATCTTGATTTTTGAAGCAGAATATAAAGAAGGGAAGCGACATGGTAAATGTAATAAGTACGATTATGCCGGCAAACCACTTGTCTTTCAAAAATACGTAGACGACAAATTGATTGAAAAAAATCAGTTTGACGCAAATAAAATTTAAATTTTAAACATAGGAGGGAAGTGTAAACTCGAAAAGACAGTCAGGATAAATTTTCATAATTGTTTTTTTTAAGTATTGCATATTACCCTCTAGGAGCACACATTAACATGATTGAACATCAATTAAAAGACATTCATGGATTTCAACCATCGTTCATGGTCTATGATAATGCCGATATAGGAAAAAGAGGAGAGCAGCCTCTTCATGAGACTGTGCAACATTGTATGGAACACATCCCTACAGTTATACAAAATATCAATGCATTAAATGATCAAGAGCTCGACCAATTAACGCTGATCACGCAAAAAATTGATAATTGGTCACTTGCTAAATGTAAATTCTATGATGCATCCTGGACCGGGTTTCTCAAAAGAGTCATCTCATGCTGTCGAAATGCTTGGTCATTTGGAGTTTTTAGAAGCTCAGGCGAACAAGGACTGATTATAGCGTCAATCTTGAGAGAAGAAATTCAAAAGCGAAGAGATTCAGATAACGTTGAACCTGAGGAAAGATTCCGGCTTGCGATAGAGAAAATATCTAAAGATGCTGAACGTAAATACCTCAAGCTATTTCACGATTTTAGTCATAACGAAATGGGATTCATAGAAGATGAAGCAGACAAATATGTAGAAGTTGAAGACTTGATTTCGCCCTATTCAGCAGATAACTCACCTTTCAAAGGAAAACGAGATACTAAATCCAACTCCGGAAAACAGACTAAACAGACGACTATTCAAATCATTTCAGCTTCACCACCTACTGCAAAGTCTCCACTTGACCATGTTCGTAGACAATTAAATTTCGAAAAAGAAGCTTCAGCCACATCCATTAAAAAGTTGGAAAAGAATGGCTTAACTACGAAAAGCGATTCTTTGTTGCAACCTTCCAACAATAAGCCACCATTAAATAGATCCAGATCATTAACATTTTGTTCAAAGGCAAGTAATAGCGGATTAGATGAATCTGAAACTTCAACAATCGAATCGACCATTGAACACAAAAACGATCGTCAAAAAATGGATTCGAGAGCTAGATCGTTTTCTTACACAGAAACGCCTCAACCAAAAATATTTGTTCCTGAATCCCCTTCATGGCAATTAAGAAGAAATAAGAAAATTGAAGCGACGCAAATGCCAGAAAATTTAAGCATATTTGATGAAGTTATCTATAGATTGGAGAACAGCGAATTTGGAGAACCAGGAAAAATCTACGACCAATTAAATACACTCTTTAAAGAAAATAAATTGATTGAATTGATTGAAAAATTAGGCACTGGCAAAAATTTAGATACCTATTGGTTATGTGAATCTAGAGAACAAGTTGTACCTGAAACAAACCGTATTGCAAGAATAGAACGTCTCAAAATAATATTTAAGCACTTATCTCATGATCAATTTATGAAATCAATCACCCTTGACAGCTTTTTTAAAATTATTGGGGATAGCACGAATCATTATGCAAGGGTCGCGACTGATGTATTTAGCACAGACCAGCTCATACTCATAGCATCACTCTCTGATACAGAAACTAGACTAAATTTACTATACCAATTGCTTGTTGACATGGCTCCTGCTGCTGAAATTATAGAAGCCAGGTCAGGCGAAATGGAGATCACAAATATGCATGGGTTTGAATTTAGTGATTCAATAAAAAAAATAAAGGCAGAAGTCAATGATGAGCTATATGCTAAAATAGAAGCAATTATTGTAGGAATAGGAAAGATTAGTATAATTGTTAAAACTACAAAAGAATGCGTCTTGCATTTAAGTAACATTGAACTTTTAATTGGCAAAAGAGCTCCCCCTAAAAGAGGAAACGAACTTCTTCGAATGTTCAAAGAAAAAATGGCTCTGTAAGGATCGTGCATCATATTTTCAAAAAATAAACGATGCTGAATTATATGGCAAACCTGTGACAAATTCCCCATTTGATTTCGATTCTGCTAAAACGGCTTTGGAGGTAGAACTCCGAAGTCGCATTAAAAATGCAGAAAGAAAACTAACTGCTTTACTATTTTCTCTAGTTCACTGCTTGAAATGGCCTGATATGTATCATGAGGGACAGTTATTACAAGCCAATATGTACCAATGGAAAGAAGGGGCCAAACAACTAAGCGTATTGGATTGGGAAAATGAGAATCAAATACGCGAATTTGTATTCACAAAGCCTCTGAGCCGCGAAAAAGAAATTTCCGAGCGTTTTAAAATCAGTAAGCGGCAGCGGCAGGCTATTTCCAAAGTTGAAAGCGAGATTGCCAAGGCTAAAGAGAGGGAGGATGCCCTTCTTAGTCAAATGGAGAGCTTAAATTCCATTCAGAATATGGAAGATCTTTTAGCATATCGCAAACAATTTTTCTCAGTAAGCACGAAAGAAAAAAGCGAAGTACAGAAAACTTTGAAAGCTTTGCCCTATCGCGAGTTTTGGAGTAGTTCTGGACTGAGAATTTGGGTTGGTAAAAGAGGAAAAAATAATGAAACCCTCACTTTTACACTTGCTAATGGTTTGGATTTTTGGCTCCATGTGGATGGTTACCCAGGGTCCCATGTGATCATAAAAGGAACGCAAGGAAAAGATCCTGATGCGCAATCCATTCAAGAAGCTGCGCAGCTTGCTATCTATTACAGCAAAGCTAAGGACCAAGGACGAGCGGATGTTGTTGTCACACAGCGTAAATATGTTTCACGTTTTGGCAAAGGCAGCCAAAATTGCGGAAAAGTACAAATTTCAAAAAGCAATCTGATTTCAGTCAAACCAGATCCTCAAAGCCTTGAAAAGCTAAAGTATAATCAGAAGAAAGGGTAGTTTTCAGGGCGTAAACCCCGGGTTTGCCTTTTCAGGGCTACACCCGGGGAGACAAATATATCGCTCTGTAAGAGCTCGGCACAGTTTTCCAACTAAAATTTTACGATCGGGAAGTTAGCTGAAACAGTTAACACATCCGTTGGAACCGAAGAAGAACCTAAGAATAAGGTCTGAACAGGAAATGTGATTGTTTCTGTAAAGCTTCCCACTGGGTTATTGAAAATAACGCCTGAAAAGTTTGCTATCGTTGTATTTGAAAATACAGGACTTCCCACACCTAAAGTCAAAAAGTAACCCACGACATAATTCCCTTTAAGTGGGCGAGGAATGACAACACAATTAAGCGCTGTGACTAAGCCACTTGCTGGAACAATATTTATTGAAGTGCCTTTGAAAAGCTTGCCATTAGGCGCTATTGCGAAAGGAGTGACATCAAAATTTCCACCCTCAGGTATAGGTCCACTTAAAGCAGGAATTGTCATAGTCATGGAAATTGTTACACTTTCTCCAAAATGTTTGAACGCAGGACGACAGTGTTTGTGATGATGGTGACCGCGGCAATGAGATGAAGAATCTTCCCCTTTAAAAAAAAGATCAGCATCCATAAAATTTTCGTTTAAGGGTTTAGCTGCAATCAGATCTGCATGCGTAATTTGAAAGTTATTCTCCTCTGCAAAACAGTTTAAGCTGCTTTCTGCAACAATTGGAGCGCTTAGAATCATACCAAAAATTACCATTGCACAAATGCGAAGTGCTTTAAAAGAAAAAAAATTCATAAGCTATCCCCTTTAAGTTAAGATTGTTTTGTCTGGCTTGACAGTGACACAGGAGCGATAAAAGTGTCAAAACAAACTTTTCTCCAAACTCCTGTTGACTAAAAAAGTCACAATTCAGCAATATGTACCTTTAAACGTTATGCTGTGTCTGACACAGTATAAATCTTGTGGCGGCTGTAGCTCAGTTGGTTAGAGCTCTGGTTTGTGGTACCAGAGGTCGCGGGTTCGAGTCCCGTCGGTCGCCCATTTTTCCTAGGTTAACGCCTTTCCTAAAAACCTTTTTTATGGCCAACAAAAAATCAAAAAAAAAGACAAAAGCAAAAGAGCCAGTCCATCAGAATAACAATTCTGATGTTCGAGCCCTAAGTTTGCTTGCGTTCTCTTTGTTGACCTTGCTCAGTCTTCTAAGTTTTGCATTTGATAGCTCCCACTCTAATTTACTTGGTATTATGGGCCAAAATCTTGGTTGGTTGTTCCATTCAATTTTTGGTTTAGGCAGTTACCTAATTTGCTTTTACATGGCATGGATCAGCTTCCGCCTTATCTTCCAAAAAGAAAAGCTCTTTCCTGCAGCTACTACACTCTATTTTTTGCTTCTTCTATCTTCCTTTTGTTTAATTCTCTGCATTATTGAAGAAGCCTCTTCGACAGCCGGATCCTTTCTGCAAAGTCACTTTTATCCAGGTTTATGGGAGCGGAAATTGCGTTACCATTTAGGTGGAGCCCTATTCCAATACATCTATCTAGACTTACCTAACTTCAATCTATATCGCATTTTTAGCAGCATTGGCACATCGATTATTGCAGTTAGTGCCTTAATCGGCAGTCTTTTGCTTTTAACCAAAATTACCCCTGCCGAGCTCCTGGAAAAATTCTACAATTTATTCCCCCACGCACACGAATTGGATTCATCTTCTAATCCTGTCGAATCATCCCCTGCTAAAGATCCTGCAAGAAGTTTTTTGCGCTACGTTAAACTACGAATTCCACAAATGTCTGCTCAACAGACCCCAGGAAACACCACACCTCATTCTCAGCATCACGAACTACTTGCAATCCAACCTGAAGCCAATCTTACATCGCGGCCATCAATTTCTGGAAAACAGTCATCTTCACCTGAAATAACCAAGGAACTATACCGCGAACCGTTGAATAAAATCAAAAAGAACGATTTTGCGCCCAGTGAACCTATTCCTTCAAAACCTGTAGCGACAAATCGCGAGCAAAAACGTCAAGATGCAATCGATGCTCAGCGAGTACATAATGGAGATTTCACTTCTTTCAACATCCCTGGAGTCAACCTTCTTAGCATTCCAAAAAAAATTGATCAAAGCTCTTTGAAAAACGATCTAAAACGACAAGCTGAAGTTTTAGAAGAAACACTGTTAAGTTTTGGCATTGAAGCAAAAGTGGGCCAAATTAATTGCGGCCCAACAATCAATTCTTTTGAAGTACATCCTTCCATTGGGGTTAAAGTCCAGAAGATCAAAGCTTTGGAAAATGACATCGCACTAAATATGGAAGCTAAATCTATCCGTATTATCGCACCGATCCCTGGAAAAGCAGCTGTCGGTATTGAAGTCCCTAACCCTCAACCACAAGAAGTTGGATTTAGAGATCTTTTACAGGCCTATCAGCAATCGGGACGTAAATTTCATATTCCGGTCCTCTTGGGTAAGGCTGTAAATGGCGACTATGTGATGAACGACTTAACGAAAATGCCTCACTGCATTATTGCTGGCGCTACAGGGTCAGGTAAATCTGTTTGTATTAATACAATTGTGATGTCAATTTTACTCACGTCTAAGCCAGATGAGATTAAAATGATCATGATTGACCCTAAAAAAGTCGAATTAACTCCGTACACGCGCTTACCGCACATGCTTGCGCCTGTCATCACCGAACCTCAAGGAGCTTCTGCAGCGCTTCACTGGCTCGTCAAAGAGATGGAACGGCGCTATGAACTTTTAAAGATCACAGGCAATCGAAATATCGAGACTTTTAACAACCGAACGATTGATAAAGCTTTCGAAGAAGAGCTAGGGGAAGAAATACCTGCACGACTCCCCTACATTGTGTGCATTGTAGACGAGCTAGCGGACTTAATGATGGTCTCAAGCAGTGACATTGAAACACCCATTGCGCGTATTGCCCAGATGGCGCGTGCTGTGGGTATTCACCTCATCCTTGCGACTCAGCGACCTTCGCGTGAAGTGATCACGGGCCTCATCAAAGCCAATTTTCCAACTCGCATTTCTTTTAAGGTTGCAAGTCGCATCAACAGTCAAATTATTCTCGATGAAGTTGGTGCAGAATCTCTACTTGGTAACGGGGATATGCTATTTTTGCCTCCGGCCAGCTCTCATTTGATTCGAGCTCAAGGAGCCTTCATCCGCGATGAAGATATCAACGCTGTTATTAAGCACATTTGCGAACAAGCACCGCCAAATTATAAAATTGCTTCTTTTGATCGTTTAGGTAAAACTGGAAAAGCAGAAGGGGATGACAGCTTTGATGACTCCTTCTCTTCCGCGGACTCTCTCTATGATCAAGCGCTTGAGATTGTTCAGAGCACAGGCAATGCTTCTACCACATTTCTACAAAGAAAACTTAAAATTGGCTATGCGCGCGCAGCAAGTCTAATGGATGAGTTAGAGAAAAATGGCGTTGTAGGCATGCCTGATGGCAGTAAAGCCCGCAAAGTATTGATGATGAATACTGCGACAAAACTTTCAAAAGAAGAAATCATTGACCCGGAAGACCTCCTAATTGATAATGAACTTTAAAGCGAGGGATCCATGCGTGGATTTTGCCCATTGGCGTCCGGTTCGAGAGGCAATAGCATCTATGTTGGCACAAAGACAACAAAAATACTTATCGATGCTGGCCTTAGCGCTAAAGCAACCAAAGCGCGCCTTGCGGAAATCAACGTTGACCTTGCAGATATCGATGCAATTTTAATTACTCATGAGCATTCAGACCATATTTTAGGGCTAAAGATGTTAGCCTATAAGATGGGAATTCCTATATTAGCAAATAGCGAAACTGCGAAAGGCATTGTTCATTGCTTTAAAGACGTCCCTAGATTCAAAATTTTCTCTACTGGCGAGACTTTTGAGTTTGGTGATATGGAAATTCATCCCTTTTCAATTCAACATGATACTCTTGATCCAGTTGCATTTACAATTAAGATTGATCATTTAAAACTTGGATTTTGTGCTGACCTTGGTTTTGCAACAACACTTGTACAAACCCATTTACGTCACTGCGATTACCTTTACCTTGAATCTAACCATGAACCTTCAATGGTACACGCTTCTGCGCGTCCTATGGTTTATAAGCAACGTGTATTAAGCCGCACAGGACACTTATCAAATGAAGCTTGCGGCCAGTTACTTTGCGAAGTGGCCCATCCAAAATTAAAGCACGTACATCTTGCGCATCTTTCGAGCGAATGCAATTCGCCGGAAAAGGCTTTAAGTATTGTTCACAGCCACCTCTCTCTAAAGGGAATTCACGTGGAACTCTGTGTGGCATTGCAACATAGTAACAGCAAGCCTATCCACTTTTAAATAAGGGCGAAGCATTTGGAGTGCGGCACTCCAAAGTTTGCCCATCAAAATTTTCAAGAACAAATTTTGACAATATTCTTAGTATAGACTCTGATTCAAATCAACATCCTTCGCCCACAACTTATGGAGGGCGCTCTACGCTGAAAGACGCGCACGTTAAAGACTTGCACAAGTGCTACAGTTCTTCTTTGCGCTAACAATATCCTTGCAGTATATTTACTAAATGAATTATTATCTTTTAACTATCCTATTAATTCTTAATCACAAGGGCGATGACACGACGGAGCCTTGTTGACTTAGGAGATGCATATGGTCTAACCCCTTTAATGTGGGCTTGCATGTATGAAGATATAGAGATCGCAGTAGAAATGGTGGAGCTATTGATTGAAAATGGTGCTAACGTCAATTTATCGACTTCTTCAGGCAGAAGATATTATGAAAAATATATTCATCAATATAGTACAGCACTTCATATAGCTACAAAATTTGAAAAAGATGTACTGGTTGATTATCTTTTAAAGAATGGTGCTATTTTGGATCACCAATTAATTGAGGATGAATCTGAACCGGTACATTCAGATGATGAGGATGAAGAGGCACTGGCGCAACTGGCGCTATTAGAAAAATATTCAAATTATCCTACCCCAGAAAGAGATCCATCAGCCTATCATTTAACAGAAAAAGAAGTTAAATATCTTTTTAGCATGTCAAATAATGTAACATGGGAAAAGTGTATGCCATTAGTCGTATATAATAAAATAAATTCTGACATTACAGTAACAAATGACGTTATTCTTTTGATTGTTCAAATATATAAAAACATGTCACTTTTCTGGTAACCCAAGTTCACCACTCTTCTGAGAAATTTACTCTTTTTTCGTCATACAAATAATTTAACCAATCGCGTAACCCCCTAATCTTCAGCCATATGGGAGTTATGAACATTTTAGCTTGTATTTGTAG
>JACCRY010000229.1 GCA_013813265.1 Parachlamydiaceae bacterium | reverse complement strand
CTGCTAAGCTGAACAAAAAAAATGGAGATATTTCATTTCTGAAATATCTCCATTGAGTTGCCCAAGATAGGACTCGAACCTACACACCTTACGGCACTAGAACCTAAATCTGGCGTGTCTACCAATTTCACCACTTGGGCTAAGAGGTTATCTATACTATAGCAAAGTTTCTCTTTTTTATACTAGCGTCAATTTTGTGAATTTTGATGGTCTTAAATTTCTTCAATATAATATTTATTGTCTGTTGTCGTTAAGCATGTAATAGAGCTCTTGTCCAGTATACGAGGAGGCGCCAACATCACGAAGCCATGCTGACATCCCATAACCCCAAACACCACGGTCACAGCGGTTATAGAAGAAGTCCAGGGGCATAGAAAAGCCTATCCCTTTGTCATAATAAGTCTGCCCATTGATTTTATCGTGACCGTTCGTCTGGGTGTACCACATCGTAATACGTAATCCGCTCGGGAAATAGCGGGAAACTTCGTAACGAACTCCATAATCATGAGCGAGGAATTTCCCTGCCTTAATTCGCAAATCTAATTTTGCTTCTTTCCATTGATAGTATAGATTTACAAAGTATTGTGAACCTATAAATTTGCGGTAGCTTGGATTAAATCCGTCCAATTTGCGAATTTTGCCTGTAAAGCCAAAGCAACTATTGAATTTACGTTTACCTACCACAGCTCCTTCAATTCCAAAAGCCCAACGTGATTGAACAGGGTACCATAAAAACTCTCCGGCTACTCCGCCATACTCAACTTCAAAGTAGCCTGCAGAGAGCCTAAAAAAGTAACCTTGGCCTAAGTTCCAAAATTTTTGCAGGTAAGCTTCGTCTAGAGAAAAGCCCTCTTTTTGGAAATAACGAACGATATCGGTTCTGACATTAATGAGCTGCGACGGATTAAGACGATCAACGTCTTTAAGAGATCCAATATTTTTCGTGAAGATATACCCCACAACAGTGGAGTAAAAGATGTTATTCCATAAATATCCGCTGAATATAGCTTCAAGGCCAAGTCCATATTTAAATTTCCCTGTAGAGCTTCCGAAATAAGCATAGTTTTTTGGTAAAATGTCATAACAAAATAGAGGTTGCTTTTGATCATAAAGTAGCCATTCTTTACATGGGTTTGCCTGTGTTGCTTCACATAGAGGTGTAAAAATCTTTAATTCATAACCACTACATTTTTTAACAGCAAAATTGCGAACAAATTCCATCCGGTATTGGTATTCTTGAATGAGAGTTCCTTCTGAATCTATTCCAACAATAACTTTAGAAACATCCAGCGGGGTCAAATAGGCGATCAAGTGATTCAAATGAGTGCGCAAGTCACATTCTAAACGGTAAACGTCATTGATAATACGCAAGCGAAGAGTTTTTTCACACTCCTCATCAGATGAAATCCAAGCTTGTAGGAGTGTCAATCCCTGCTTTCGAAATGCATAGACTAAATCGGGCACAAGGACGCTTTCAGGACGTAATTCGCCTATAGGTTCGATGTTGACTGGAGCAATATAGGGCTTAGGAGTGTCCGTTTTGATCAGAATGCCCTGGCTGGACCCAAAATTATAATAGGTTGAAACAGATGCTGCAAGTTTTTGGCCTCGAATATAGCTTAAGGAGATATCAAATTGGTCCCAAAGGCGATATTTCAGGCCGAAATTGATTTCGGTTTTTTGCTTTCTTCCTCTGGGATGAGGCTCAATTGAAAGGTCTTTGTAGGGTATTGCGTCGTATTCAGCGGCAATCGAAAGACTTTGCAAATAGGTGCAAGGGCTTTGTCTAAAAGGCATCCAATTCAGTCCCCCAAACCACCCTCTGATGCGGCCTGTGCCATAACCAAAGCTCATTTCAAGGTTTTGATCAAGGAAAACCTTCGTTAGCACAGCGTACTTGGCCTTAAAGGCCTTGGTGCCCATGAAGTCTTCAAAGCCAATCGAGATCCCTGGTAATTGGTAGCCGCTGTCCTCTGCCTTCAAAACAGCAATTTTAAAGTTAACTCCCTTATCCGAAAAATCCCCAAAGCCATGCGCACTTAAAACAGGATCGTCAATGCCTTTAAATATACGATAGTTTCCAGACACTTCTAATCGATCTGTAAGCTGACACCTTAAATTCCATAAACGATAGGGAGACGCTTCTACATATCCGACTCCAAGTTCACCTTCCTGTCCCATACGAGCTGAGGGCATATTCCAATACCCGCCATGCAGCAAATGATTGTAACTGACGGGCATTTTTTCATTAAGCCGTTTATTCCAGTAATCAACGATTAGAAGGTCACGGACCAGGTCTTCATGAGAGGAAAAAAGGTTTTTAGGGGGGGAGCAAAGGAGTAATGCGAAAACCAGACAGGAAAATAGAAAAGTAGATAAATAATTCTTCATGGCACTTGCTGGGGATGGGACGAAAAGAACGACAATACGGTGTATTGTCGTAAAATGCAAGAGGCGTTTTGATGGCAATGTTAGAAGTTTGGAGACTTAGACAAGTTTATCAATGATCTCAAAAACTAAAGAGTAGGTAAGTTACAATTTAATACTTAGGTGGCTTGCATCATAGCAAATTACCAGTGTGGGAGCATGACAGATCGAGACATTTAAAGTACACTTAAAAAAAATGCCGATTTTTTTGGAGTAGACTTAAATGACCAGCCTAATAACAGAGGAAAACAGGTGGCAGATGTTGAATCATTTGCTTTTCTTATTAAAGATGTCATCTCAACGGCAGGCAAAAATATCTTCCTTTGTTTAATTTTAGAGTTTTGAATTGATAATATTTAATTACCATCAAAATCACCTTATACTCTATTATGGTTTAACTTCTCTTCAAACCACTGTGTATAGATATCAGTATCTTTGAAAAATATACATCGATCTGTCATATATTCAATTTCATTATTAAAATCAGAATGAATTTCTATTGTATTAAAATTATCACTAACAACATTTTTTCCATTTGAAACTATAACTATCATGTCACTTGATTGAGAGCCGATAATATTATTTAGCTCTTCTTGCGAGAATTCTATAAATTTTTCTTCTACTATCATGTCAATGTCGCTCAAATTTTCATCATCATCATGATGCCATTCTTGGGACAGCCAACGCTTATGTTCTTCCTGTAGTTTTTGACTGATACGTGAATTGTCAAGCAATCTTAACATTTCATTACTCAAATCTTTGGATGATCCTGACTCTTTGTTTTCTTGGCTAATGATACAATCTCTCATACATAGAAGAATAATGCCGATTATTTCATCAAAACCATCAATGAATCTGGAATACATGATATCAAGGAGAAGTAAAAGCTTGAAATGTTCAAATGATGAAATATTATTATTTTCATCTAGCAAATCTTCTCCTCTTTTAAACAAGTCATAAGCAAACTCGTTATATATGCTTTTTTTGTTTTGAAAACATGTCTTATCATTATTAAGACAGATTTTTAGGCTGGTTAATGTTTTAATAAGCAGCTCTTCCTTTTTTTCAGAGTTGCTTTCCTTGAGCCAAAGTTTCATTCTGCAAAGATGAATATTTTTAATAATTTCCCAGCAAGAAGTAGGCTGTAAATCATTAAAAATTTCTTTATAATTAATAATGCTTTTATAGAGGTTTTTAGCTTTTTTAAATTCTTCACTCTCAAAATAATTATCAGCTAATATTAATGTTTTTTTTTCAAATGGCACTGCTTTAATTGATTTTTTAATTGCTGAGTTAGATTTGTACGTTACATTTTGATCTTTTGTTCTTGGAATAACTTGTTGGGCCAATTCAGCTGTAACAATTTCAATTGATGGATCAATATATTCATCAAAAAAATAGGTATTCGCGGTTTCTATTGTTTTTTCTTTTATTCCGGTGAAATTAGATGTTAGACCATTTGCTGAGTACATGTCTTTTGCTTTTTTTTAGTATTAATAATCAGTTTGTCATTATTTTTTCTCATAGTACGTTACATTTTAAATAAAAAGGAATTAAAAGTCAATAAAGAATAAGTCAAGCCTTCAATTTTAACATTTTATTTTGTTGATCTTTTTTTTCTTTTCTTTATAATCAAGGTTATTTTTTTCCACATTAACCTCATGAGGTGTTTTAATGCGTTCCCTTGCTTTCCTAGCGGCCGTTTGTATTCAGTTAAGTGCCCCTACTCTTTCAGCTGGGATAGTTGAACTGAATATGGCTGAGCTATTCCCACAGCAGAATTTAATTCAGGCTGTGCAAATTGAGGCAGAAAATCTCCATGCAGAAATAACCCTTAATGACGGACAAGCCATTGATTTTTTGGCTTTAGACCAATGGCCAGAACTTTCTGACATTGCCCAAATTACAGTTGAGGGCCCTGAAGTACAGTTTAAAGTTATTACTCAAAGCGGCAGTGAATGGACTCGTTCTTTAGGTTCTTTTGATTTAAAACTTTCAAATCTCACTAATGGTACTCGAAAAGAAATGACCTTGGATTTGCATGCAACCCCTCTTCATAAAATTTTCGAACAAAAAGATTCAGTTTTTGATTTAGGTCATACTCTTTTCAAAACTCTGCTATTAGTCGCAAAAGGAGATATTCATCTTTATATGGTTGCTTCTACTGATCTAGAAGAGAATACACATCCTTCTATGAAATTGGAATTTGAGTTAGATAAGCAAACGCTAGCATTTGAAGTGCATGATCAGCAGGATAACTTAAAAATTGGTGCTTGGAAAATTTGTGCAAATGGATTTGGAAAAGGTTCATTAGTTGATCTTGTTCTTTCCGCTATACGATTAGTGAGCGAAGAGTGCAAAAAAATGTCAGCCGAATCTGAATATGATTACATGTTACAACAAGTTTTCTATGGTGTTGATTTATTCTTAGACCTTACAGCCCCAATTGCTGAATGGACCGGTGTAACTTTAACTGCACAAGGTGATTTTGTCTTTTTGTCAAAAGATGCATTTGCTTTCGCAGCACACTTTAATAATCATTTTCAGCTAGAAACATATGATGGAAGTTGGAACACCTCATTAGGCAGCAAGAGCTATGTTTCTGTTGGAATGGAAGATTCTTCGGCCTGGAGTCAGGAATTCATCTTTAAAAATCCGGCTCATGACTTGGAAAAGGCAGCTGCGTGGATTCAACAACATTGGACTGATAAACTTGCTACTATGCTGGACATGCCTTCCATAAAGTACTATTCGGACTATTTTCCAAAGTACTTTATTAAAGGCCTTACACGAGTTATGTCAAGCTTGGGGGAAATTCAAGAAGATGGGACTGTTTCTTTCAAGCTCTCTAGCTCCCCCTCAGGTACTTTTACTATTTGTGGGTATACTCCTTCTGAAATAGCGTCTCTTCTTATTGCAAAAGTTAAAGAATTGGTCGGCGGCTGGTGGAGCTAATAGCATAGTGTGTAATGATTATTACTGACGCGCTAAGGTCCGGGGTTAGAGTATTTACCTTCTGCTTTTAGTAAATGATTGTCTCAGAAATGTGAGCAGAATTACATTCTAAAAGTACAAATTGTAAAACTCTAACCCCGGTTCGTTCCAAAAAATATATTTAAGGCTTTATAATGCGTTATCTTTCATTTTTTTCTTTTCTTTACATTCAATTGAGCATCATAGCTCTCTCAGCAACAACATATGAGCTTAATATAGCTCAACTTATCCCACAGCAAAATTTAATTCAGACTGTGCAATTAGAAGCAGAGAATCTCAAAGCAGAGCTCACTCTAAACGATGGGCAAATCATCAGTGCTCTAGATGTTTCCCAATGGCCCTCGCTTTCTGACATTACTCAAATTTCTGTAGCAGGACCCGAAGTGCAATTCAAGGTGACTACTCTAAGTGGTAGTGAATGGACTCGCTCATTAAGTTATTTTGATTTTAAGCTTTCTAGTGTAGATAAGGATGGACGAAAAGAAATGATGCTGGATTTGCATGCTGCTCCCAGCGATAGAACCATCGTACAGAATGACCTTATCTCAGAGCTCAATTTAGGTGAGTATCTTTTCAAAGCACTCATATTACTTGCCGATGAAGATATTCATTTGAATTTATTAACTTCTTCCGATCTGGAGGATAATGATCACCCTTTCATGAAAATGGAGCTTGAGCTAGGTAAGCAGAGCCTCACATTTAAATTATATGATCAGCCTGATGACGTAAAAACGGGAGCTTGGAAAATTCGAGGAAATGGATTTGGGAAAGGCTCATTAATCGATCTTATTTTGTATGCCATACGTATGATGAGCGATGAATGCCGAAAAATGTCAGCCGAATCTGAATATGATCAAAAGTTACAAAAAGTTTTCTACGGCATTGATTTAATCTTAGATCTAACAACACCGATTTCAGAATGGACGGGTGTAGCTTTGACCGCTCATGGTTCATTTGACTATCAGTCGAAAGAGCCTGGCATTTTTTCAACTCACCATCATAACCATTTCCAACTTGAAGCTACCGATGGAAGTTGGAGTGGCGCATTAGGCAGTAAGAGTTATTTTTCTGTTGGTATGGAGGATTCCCCGGTTTGGAGTCAGGAATTTATCCTCAAAAATCCAAATAATGACTTGGAAAAGGCTGCTACGTGGATTCAACAAAATTGGACTGATCAGCTTGCTGTCATGCTCGACATGCCTTCCATAAAGTACTATTCGGTCAATTTTTCCTAAGTACTTTATTAAAGGTCTTACATTAGTAATGGCAAGCTTGGGAGAAATTCAAGAAGATGAGAGCGTTTCTATTAAGTTCTTTAGCTGCCCCCCAGGCACTTTTACTATTTGTGGGTATACTCCTTCTGAAATTGCGTCTCTTATTGTCATAAAAGTTAAGGAATTGGTAGGCGGCTGGTGGGGATAGTAATTCCCATTGTCAATGAATAGTGGACAATGTGGACTTCGTGGATAGATCTATGTCCAAATTTTACAATAGTCCATTTCGTCCACTTAAATAGCTATTGATTTATTTCGTGCATTCCTCCTGCTGCGTCTCGCAGAGGCTGTGAAAAAATTCGAAATAATGCAGCAGTTAGGCGAAAGTTGCAGCTGATGCATTTTTTGACGACGTCGTAGCCATAGCTACGACCGAGAAGAGAAGTGCGTCAGATGCAACTTTTCAGCCAACTGAAGCATCTTTCCAATTTTTTCACAGCCTCGCAGCAGGAAGACCGCACGAAATTAAATCAGTACTATTTAAATCTTAGAAGAATCAAATAAGTCACTTTTCATAGCGTCATTCATCTGTTCACATGTTTTTTGCATTTCTACTTCTGAAATAGGGTTATAAGCATTGGCTAAATACATTTTCACGAGAAAGCTTAAAGTAGAATCGTCACCAGATTGTCGAGGAATGTAATGAAAATGGACATGAGGAACGGTCTGCCCGACCTCAAGACCATTTTTTTGAAGCAGTAAATAGGATGACGTTTTAAACACCTTTGAAGCTGCTTGATTGACTTTTTTGATTACTATGCCGATCTGTGCTATTTCTTGATCTGACAGCATTTCAAAGCGTTCCACGTGTCTCTTGGGGATAATAAGACAATGTCCCGGTAGAATCGGCTTGTGTGTATAGAGAGCAAGAACAAAGTCATCTTCATAAAATTTCTGACGATTTAAAACCTTTGGATCGTCAAAAGCGCAATAGGCGTTTGCTGACAGATCAGGAGGATTTGTGGAAAGGAAATAATAGGTGCCAAATATGCAACTAGTTATGACAAGAAAGGAAATTAACATTTTGTTCATTGAATGGCCTCAAAAGATGTGTGAAGTTTATTAAAAAGTTTTGTACAAATCAGAATACTTCCAAACCCTAACCAAAGCCCAATCGGTAAGAATTTGGGAAATAAATAAATGATTGCATTTGAAGTTGGGAGCAATAGGGTCATTGTATAACATGCGAAAGTGCCCACAACACCTATTATTCCTCTTAAAATATACTCTCTAGTACCTTTAGGAGGGGGTAGAAATATGTGATAAGATTGAACAATAAAAAGACCAATGCCTATGCCCATTGCAACACTACAAATTCGCATAGCAGGTATCGAATATTGGCAAATAAGGAAAAAGACTGGTATCGCCTGACTTAGCAAAAAAAGGGAGAGAGGTGTGAATTTTTGTAGGAAATTTTCGATAGGTGGAAAAACGTATTTGTAAACCGCAAACAGGCCGAATCCAACTAACCATCCTCCCAGTATATCGCTTGGAAAATGAATTCCTAAATATATGCGAGAAAAAGATACGAGCCCTATGTAAAGAAAAACGACAGCCCACTTCCAATAGCTTTTCGAGTCGTTTATCAAAATTCCCGATAAAAGAATCACAGTTTGCGCAGCTCCACTTGGAAACCCGAATCCACTGACGTGGATGAGCCCTAAATTTAAATCTAAATGGAAAGGTCGAGGCAACAAAAAAAACTCTTTCAATGAATGGTTTGTGATGATGCTAAGAAGTAGAATATAGAATAATTTTAATCCTGTTTTCCAACCTTGACCGAGCCAAATTATGGGTATTAAAATGAAGAAGAATTCTTGCCTATCAAAGAAGTCCAACAATTTAAAAAATTGATCCAGTAATGGATGTCTGAACTGATGAATAAAATTAATGACGTCTAATTCAAATGTGTGAGACATAGCTTAGTCGATAGTTGTGGTGAAAATAAAGTACTTAGGAAGCAAAAAAATTAAAATCCACCTAAGTGTACGAGTTGATCATTTACAACAATATCGACTGTGCTTCCAAAATTCTCCATCAATTTGTCTAGTAAATAAGATGTCACAGCTCCCATTCCAAAAGCTAAACAAATGCATGCTAACGCGAAGCTGCCAGGCATAAGAATACCTAAAGCAAATGTTGATACGCTTATTACCAGTTGAATTAAAATAGCCGATTTTATTGAAGTATCAAATCTTGTTTTTCTGAGGGAGTAGTCCTGAAGTTGAGTGGGGGAAGAATGAGCTCCCAAATTATCTAAAGAACATTTATTTTGAAAGAATCTGACAACAATATTTACGACCGGCAGACTGTGTAAGCTTATTTGTAAGGAAAGGCTATCACTTAACAAAAATTCTTTAATTGTATTTAGCATGAAATCCCTTTTTTTGTTGCTTATGCGGTGATGATAATAGGTACATAATGACAGACTTCACAAATAAAATCAATCAAATTTATATATACCAAGTGATGCTTAGCTTGTTAACATTTCTGAGGCAAGGGACGCCAATCTCAATCGTAGAAAAATATGATACAGTTCAAAAAACGACCAAGCTTAAAGATCATTTCTCCATCTCAAATAATTTATTGCCCTTTAAGCGATTTCCTTTTTTGCTTGGGTTTGAGGAGGAACGGTTGAATCCCATTTTCCAAAAAGAGAGAAAGCAGTTGGGATTACAAAAAGATTTAAAAAAGTACTTGTAATAAGGCCACCCAAAATGACTACTGCAACAGGATACTGGAGTTCACTCCCAATTTCTCCTTTCGCAAGCACAAGAGGGACAAGGGCTAATCCAGAGCTTAGTGCAGTCATAAGTATAGGAACAAGTCTTTCTTCTGAACCACGGATAAGACCTTCCTCTTTAGAAACTCCTTCCTTCATTAAATTGTGGTAATGAGCAACTAATAAAAGACCGTTTCTGCATGCTATTCCGGCTAAACCAATGAAACCCACGAGCGCAGAAATAGAAATAACAGGCGCTATATAGTTCCCCATGCCAAAGAGAGCTAAAGAATTGGAAAGAATGCTAGGCGAATCGGAAATAAACAGCGCAAAAATTCCTCCTACAAGGGCAAGAGGAAGGTTAAGCAAAATGAGAAATGCTGAACGAAAATTACCAAAAGCATTGTAGAGTACACAAATGATTAACAAAAGCACACCTATTGAAGCCCAAAGGATGCGGCTACTCGCTTGTTCTTGAGCTTCAAACTGGCCACCATATTCTACATAGACACCTGGATATTCATTAATAATAGGATCAACTTTTTTTCTTACTGTTCCGACAAGATCTCCAAGATTGTGACCTTCATCAACATTGCTTGATATAACAGCTTTTCTTTTGACATTTTCGCGAGTAATTAGCATAGACGAATTTTCTTCAAAAACTGTTCCTAGTTCTGCTACAGATACCCTTTTTCCCCCAGGGGATTGAAGCTCTAGTCGACGTATATCTTCTATAGTTTGTCTTGAAGCTCCTTTAAGTCTCACAACAATATTCAATCGTGATCCATTTTGATTTACTACCCCTACTACAACTCCTAACAAAGCTGTTTCAATTTGTTTAGCGGCTTCACCAGGTGTAAATCCGTAAAGGGCTAACTTATTTCTGTCGAATGTTAACGGTAATGTATTAATCATGGCTTCTCGGTTAGCAACAAGATCCCGAATTCCAGGAAGAGGTTTAAGCTCTTTCTCAATTCTTTGAGCAATTTCTCGAAGTGTCTGTAAGTTATCTCCAAAGACTTTTATAGCGATTGCAGCGGGAGTCCCGGAAAGAATATGTGAAAGCCTATGAGCTATTGGGCCCCCGATCTGAGCAGAGACGCTTGGTGTCTTCGCGAGCACTTCAATAATTGAACTTCTCACTTTGCTAATATCTGCGTCAGGGGAAAGCCTGATCTCTATTTCACTTGAACTAACGGGTTCCACATGTTCATCTTGTTCAGCTCGGCCTGTTCTTCTTGTCACTGACGAAATGCCTTCTAATCTAGAAGTTTGAATTTCAATTTGCCTTGCAATTCGATCAGACTCCTCAAGAGACGTTCCCATTGGAGTATTGATAAAAAGTGTTATACTTCCCTCATTAAATTCTGGAAGAAAAGACGAACCATAAGTTGATCCAAGAATTAAAGAAGCGACTAGGAGACCTGCAGAACCCGAAAGAACGATTTTTCTTTTGTTAAGTGCCCACTTCAAACCTTTTTGGTAAAAATCTTTTAGCCAATAAATAAATCTCGAATCTTTATTGTTTATAGAGGATTGTGATCCACCTAAAAGAGTGTAACAAAGAACTGGAGTTACAGTCATGGCTACAATCAGTGACACAATTATACTTAACATATACGCACTGCCAAGAGGTCTAAAAAAACGCCCTTCAATTCCTGAAAGAAAGAAAAGAGGTGCAAAAACTAAGACGATAATCACAGTAGCTAGAATTATTGCTGAACGGACTTCAACACTTGCCTCGTAAACTACGTTAAGCGTATTTTTTTTCTGACTGTCGGGCAACATTTGATTTTGTCTTAGTCGACGAAAAACATTTTCAACATCTACAATCGCATCATCTACCAGACTCCCTATTGCAACGGCGAACCCACCTAAAGTCATGATATTTAGTGTTTCCCCAAACAGATTAAGAAGTAAAAGTCCAGCCCCTAGAGATAAAGGTAAAGCCGTTAGGGTAATAATCATTGTGCGTAGGTTCATCAAAAAAAGTAGCAAGATGAGCACTACAAATATGATCCCATCTCTGAGAGAATGTAATACGTTTGTCACAGCTAAAGATATAAAATCTGATTGTCGAAAGATGTCCTTTTTGAGAGTAATTCCAAAGGGAAGAGATTTTTCAAAATTGGTTAAAACGACATCTATCCTTTCTGTAAGTTCTAAGGTATTTATATTTGGGTTTCTTTGTATGGTTAAGATTACGGCAGGCTTCCCATTTGCTGAACCAGTGCCTCGTCGGGGAGCCCCTCCAACCAGAACATTAGCAATATCGCGTAAAAGGATAGGTGTCTCTTTTAAATTTCCTATCACAGTTAGCTCAAGATCTTCAGCATTGTGAGCCTGGGTGAGTGGTCTAACAGAAAGCTCTTGTCCGCGAAAATTAGAAAGGTAGCCTCCTCCTACTATTGAATGAGCTTCACTTGCTGCCTTAATAACATCATTATATGTTAGGTTAAACTGAATAAGTTTATTAGGGTCCACTAAAATTTGATATTCGGGTAATTCTCCTCCTAACGCGGTGACTTGAGCGACACCCGTTACAGATAAAAGACGTGGTCTTAAATCAAATTCAGCAACCCTACGAAGCTCCAAAGGAGTGACACTTTCATCAGGACTGAGGAGCCCAAGAAGCATTATTTCTCCTGCGATACTTGCAACAGGAGCCATTTCAGGGGAATGAATATTTTTTGGAAGAGACTCTTTTATTTGACTCAATCGTTCGGCAATAAGCTGTCTGATACGGTAAATATCTGCCCCAAAATCAAATTCAACCCAAACAATAGATAATCCAATAGTTGAGCTTGAGCGAAGACGGCGAAGACCTGGAATTCCATTTAATGCAGTTTCAATTTGAAAAGTGACAGCTTGCTCAACTTCCTCTGAAGCGTACCCAGGAGCTTCGGCCATTATAGTTACAGTCGGAGCATTTAATTCGGGGAAGACTTCAACAGGCATTCGATTAAGTTGTATCACACTCGCTATAACCAAAAGAAGAGTAAGAAGCCCAACTGCTACTCGATGTTGTAAAGACCAAAAAATCAATTTATTGAACACGCTTAATTGTCTCCTTCATGCCATGTTCCATCGGCGTGAAAATGTCCTTTTTGCGAAGGTTTTACAGATCCCATTTGCTTTAGTTGATGAATGCCTTCACATACGATTTCATCCCCATTCATTAGACCCGCAATAATTTCTAAGTAGCCTCCTGATCGATTTCCTATTTCAACTGAAGTACGAATTACAAAATCTGGATCTATTGGATCACGCTTAAAAACGATAGCCTCTAATTGATCAAAAACTACACAGCGTTCGGGGACGACAGCTTCTTCAAATTCACTTTCCTTAATTTGAACATATGAAATTACAGGGAGTCCATCGATAAGATTCTTTGTACTGTTTGGGACATTCGCTTCTAGCCATACCTTGGAGGTTCCTTCATCTCCAATTGGAATTGGACCCTTTAATTTTGTTTTCACTTCATCATCATCAATGGAAATTTTAATTAAAGCTTCATTAGGAATTTTTGCATAAATATCTGAAGATATAAGTCCCCGAAATATAATGTGAGAAGTATCTAGAATAACTCCTAACTTAGCACCTTCTTCCAAAATTTCTCCATTGGCTGCATTCACTTCGTAAAGAATTCCATTCCCAGGAGCCCTAATTTCTAATTTTTTAATCGTAGACCAGAAAGGAACTCCGCTCTTTTCATTTTCAAGAGTTTCAGAAGTATATCCAGTAAGAAGCCCCATTACACCTAGCCGTTCACGATATTTTCTTTCTGCTTGTGTGAAGCGAAGTGAAGATCCATTACCTTTATCTTTCATCGTTTTTGCAAGGTGTAAATTTTGTAAAGCAGCACCAAGTTCTTGCTGAGTTTGACTAAGTGCGGGGGATTCAATCGCCGCGACAACGTCATCCTTATTAAGCCAATCTAAACGACTTTTTTTCCAAAACACTCTTCCTCTAGTGGGAATTCCTACTACAAATCGGCTTTCTCTCGGTATTTGAAGTTTACCTGGGACAGTCAACCAAGTTCCTAATTTGCTTGAAGAGACCTTTTCAAAGGTGATACCAAAATTTGAAATAACATCAGGTGAAACTTTAATTCGATTTGTTATAACAGTTTCCTGTTCTACTTTTTTTGGTTCTTCTTTGCTATTATTTGAACAACTATTGAAGACCAATAAAGTCGCAAGAATAAAAAATCTAGAAAGCATTTTAGATATCATTGTCCTTGCTCCTTTACATAAGTAACACATTCTGAAGGAAGTAGAGATGCCGAAATTAATAAAAGATCTATTTTTGCTTGGCCAATTCTTCTTTCAAGGTCAACCTCTTCCAAAAGTGTATTGCCTATTGAATTAGAAGCTGCAAGAGCTTGGAGGACACCTTCCTTATTTGATTGAAAAGAGTCAAAAAATATTCCATCTAGAAATTTTGAATCCGCTAAAGTGGGTCTTAGCTCTTTTTCTCTCTCATTTAAAAGTTGGAATTCATCCTTAAGATTGGCTAGCTTTTCACTAAAGTCAAGCAATTTTTCGTCATAATTAATGCGTATGCGCCTTCTTTTTTCTTCAGCAACTGCGATAGGTGTTTTGTTTTGTGTAAATATAGGAAGATCAAATTCAAGACCGATTCCAAGGCTAAAATCTCCTCGATCATATTCAAAATCAGGCCCTAATTTGAGAGCAGGCAACTGTTTAGCAATTTCTACACGAAGATTCTGTTCAGCAGCAAGATATTCCACTTCTATGGCTTTAAGAGCGGGATGCATTAAAATCTGACTTATTTCCAATCCCTCTACATTTAAGTCTAATAAAGGTAGATGACCGAAGAGGATTTTAATCTTAGAATCAGGCAAAAGACCTACAATTTTTAAAAGATCCCTTTCACTTTTTTTTCTTAAGAGGATAGAGTTCATCAATTCTACTTTTGCATCTTCTAGTCCTCTCAAGGAAATTTGAAATGAGAGCAAATCCATTTCTCCACTTGAATAGTGAGAGTTAACCCACAGCATAATTTCTTTAGATCTAAAAACTTGCTTACGTGCAATCTTTTCACGCTTTCGATCAGCTTCTATTTGCAAAAATTTTTTTTGAATTGAAGCGAGAATCTCAATTTCCTTATCAAGCAATAACCATAAATCCCTTTCTCTTTCCCATATAGCCGCAGCCCTTTGAGAAATACGCCAATTTGAGAAAAGTATTTCAAATAAAATTCCTCCAGGAAAAATGAGCCCTGCATCTCGGGTCGATATTCTGGGTCCAAGAAAAACTTCTGGGTTATTTGGAGCTCCAGCTTCGAGCAGGATGGCAGCTCGTATGTTAAGTTCGCTTCTTGCTTTGAGAATTTCGGGCGAATAAAAAAGAGCTAAGGAATTGGCCTCATCTAAAGCAAGACCATTTTGCAAACAAATTTTTTCTGCAATCGGAAAATAGTAATCTTGGGAATGGTTACATCTATCAATTACCACCTTTTTAGACCAAGAGCGGGCTTGGACATTTTGGAATTCTTCCGCAGAATCAAGCGGAAGAGGCCTATATGGAATACAACTTCCCAATGAACATAAAACTAGAAAGCTAACAAAAGATCTTAAATCGCCCTTACCCTTTTTCAATTTTTCCTTTCTCCTCAAAACAATGTTGAAATCATCAAACAAATTTAATAGTTTGATCAATCAATGAGTTTGTTCGTTAGTATGAGAATGAGGGACAAGGATAAGTTCTTCAGAATTATACTGATTTCCTTCAGCTTCAATACTTACAATAACTATAGAAGAAAATTCTTTTCCTTTAAGCCAACTCACATCTTCTTGATGTGATGTTGGGAAAATAAAATAATTCGTTTTTTTATTTCTTAAGTTTATATTGCCTTCTTCATCTTCATTTTTTTCATAATTCCGAGCTTTAAGTAAAACCTCTTTATTATTGTAATCTATAAATTTAACTTTTACATTTGAATGAAGCGGAAAATCAAAAGGGATATCCATGTTTTCATTCTTGGCTACCCAAAGTTCTAAATCCCCTTTATCATCATGAAGTTTAAGCTCAAGGTGACCAACATGCTCTCCAGATTTTGTAAAAAGCTTCGAAACTACTCCATGATGAGGAGAATCCATATGTTCGTGTCCATGCCCACTCAAGGGGAGGGAAACTCTTTCATCAATTGTTCCCTCTCTTACTCGAAGTACAACTCTGTATGGAGTGGAGTTTAAATTTGGCAAAACATGAAAATGGAGTTTTCCATTTTCCAAAATCCCTTTAGAAGGAGCACTTAATTTACTTCCGTCTTTGGATTCAACCCATATATAGGCTGTTAAACCGGAAAATCCACTTCTAGAAGCAATTTCAAAAGCACCTTCTTTACCTGGCACTAATTCTCCTAACAATGTAATTAAAAACTCTTTATTCGATACTTTGACTGATCCAAGTTCAAGTCGATCTCCATGATCCGACTTTTTCTCAAAGTCTGTATTTGAATTTACTCTTACACTAGCTTCTTCTGTATAGACATTTTTTTGCGCTGCATCTATATTTGCAACAACCCCAAAAAATGAACAGAGTGTTAAAATTCTTAACGAAAGGGACATAATTTGCGGTTTCATCTTTTCCTCATTTTTTTCTTTTAGAGTCACAAATAAAGAGCTAAATTTCAAAAAATGACAATTTTCTTCTGTTTAGCTAATAATGGCTGCCAAACATTTTAGAAGCGCATTCTTTCAATTTTATTTTTTTACTCTAGTACATAGAGCAATGGTAAAGCAACAAAAAAAATATAGAGGTGGATGAAAAAAGAAATGGGCACAGTATAAACCTTAAAGAATCTATACTGTGTTGTGGAAAACCCTTGAGAAATTAGATATTAAAGACGAACGATTCGTTCTTTGCTGTTATCAGGACCTTTATCCCCTTCATGTTCAGGTTCCTCGTCTTCATCTTCATCTTCGTCCTCATCGCCATCATAGTCATAGCCTTCTTCTTCACCTTCCATGTCATCACAAATATAATGGAAAAGGTGGATCATAGAATAGAGACGTACTTTCTTTTTAAAATTAAGCTGAGAAAGCGACGTAACACCTTGAATTTCATCTTCAATGTTTTCTAGGAGGGTCATCATAAAATTGACCATTTCAGCTTCTTCACCTTCGCTAAAACCTTCTTGGCTTTTCATGCGTTGGTTTTCAACTTTTGCTTCTTTAAGAAAAGCTTTAAATTCATCTAAGTCTACAGTTGCAAAATAGCTTTCAAATTCTCCTAACATAATCTTATCCTTCGTCATTTAAATCGGTAAAATTTTGCTCCCCCTTATTTCATTGGAGCATAGCTAATTATCACAAAAATTTAAAAAAGTGCAAGAGAAAAACTCCAGAACTTCAAGTATATAGCATTGTGTGCGATTGATTAACCGCAGGAAAATCAGGTTAAAAAAAATAGTTTTGCAGTTAAATTTCAGACAGTTTACGGCCTTATGCCGGTTTTAAGTTCCATTACTTACCATGTCGTGGCGAATCTACTAAACTTTACTCGATTTTTATTTTGCATAGCTCTGAACTCAGGGTAGGATACCAAAGAGGATTGTGGGAGCATAACGCAAAAAAGGGTTAGCGCATTGTATAGTGTTCGAGGGCGTAGAGAGCCCCTATCAAAATTACGGCAAAAATAGGGATGAATATTTTGCGTGGAATATGTAGTACTTCCGGCAGTGTCAATTTGCCGTAGTCGCCCCATTTCTCAACGGTCTTTGCCATCGTTGAAGACATTTCAGCGAAAAGATACGAGCCTGCAACAAGACCGGCAATGCCAAAAAGTGCATCCCAATTTCCCTGGCCAAGTGCTGCTGCGCCCGTGCCGGGACAATAGGCAAGCAGGGCAAATCCGACACCGAACATTACACCGCCAATGATGTTTGCTCCTAGTTGTGTGGGTTTGATATGAAGCTTAATTTTCCCTAATTCATGCAGCGTGAAGATTCCTAACATGCCAATGAGAATGGCGGTCATCATGACTTTGATAACCGTGAAATCTTCGAGAAGTAAGACGCCGATAAGGGTGCTGTATTTAGCAACGCCTCCTTTTTGTAAAAGGAATCCAAATATTAAACCAAAAAGCACAGCAAGTGCAAGGCTTTTTGGTTTTGGTGAATTCGATTCGTCATTCATAATAGTCTCCTTTCATAATCAATACATCAGCATTGCAGTTGCAATACCACTCAGGAACAGACAAATCAGCACGATCCATGACGAGACGTTGAGCTGAAGCGTACCGCTTATGCCATGCCCGCTCGTGCAGCCACCTGCTAGACGTGCACCAAAACCCATTAGCGCGCCTCCTGCCATTGCAAACGCGGCGCGTAAAGCAATGCTATTACCAAAACGCGCAACCCACATTGGCGGTAGCCATTCATTTGTGATTTCGTCCCCAGTAAACGCCGCGATGAATGAGCCAAAAAATATTGCACTCACGAAGAAAACTGACCAATTAAGTTTTGGCGGATGGTCTTGATAATACTTGAGAGAGGCTGTGTGATGGGGCACGACGAGGTTGCCGATAATTCCGGCAACTGTGGCATAAAATGAGGAGGTACCGATGGGTTTGTCGGAAAAATAAAATGTGAGCCATGAAAGCATGCCTATACCGGCGCCAACTAAATAGGGAGACCATGCAGGATCAGAGTAGGAAGGCGCATCAGTTTCTGCTGAAATGAGATATGGCATCATAAAAAAAATGAACAATGTAATGCTTTTCATGATTTTTCTTCCTTTTCGACAGGTAGCCCCATTTTCCCCCAAGCTGAAAAGCTGCCTGGTATTGTGCGCACATCTTTGAAACCCTGCCGTTGGAGCATGCTTGCGGCAAGGCTGGCGCGATAGCCGGTGGCACAATAGGTGATGACTGTTTTTTGTTTCTCCAGCTCACCTGCTCGATTTTGAATTTCTGGTAAAAACATATGTGTTGCGCCGGGTATATGGCCAGTATTCCACTCCGATGGGTCACGCACATCTAATATCTGCAACTTATTTGTACAAGTGTACAACTCATGCACAGTCATTTGAGGCAATGTGACAAGGGGATAACCGGCGTTATCCCAAGCAGTCATGCCACCTACAATGTACCCGGCAAATTTTGTAAACCCAGAGCGAGCAAAAAGTCCTGCTATTTTTTCGACGGCATTATCATTCTCAAGGACAAGTAGGATCAAATCATTGGGATCAATCAGCCATCCAGCCCAAATCGTAAGCAGTGGCGTGGCCCCGATATTCAGCGCACCCTCAATGTGCCCGCCTCCAAAAGCGAGCATCATACGTGTATCGATGAGGACGGTATTTTTCGTATCAAGCGCATCTTTAAAAGCCTGCGGAGCAAGTGCTGGAATTACAGGTAAATGGCCGAGAACTTCCGGGCCTTCTGCATTTACTTTCTTCAAGCGCTTGTAAAAAGCTGGCTCAGGTGGCGCAGTGGAAAGTGCGTACTCCACAAAATCCTTACGATCCTTCTTTTGGAAATAAGGATTATAGCGCAATTCATAGCCAATTGTACTTACGAGTCGATCGCCAATATCTGCACCGCATGGCGAACCGTGACCGTGAGAAGGATAGATGATTACTCCATCGGCGAGTTTTGCATAGTAGCCAAAAAGCGTATCATAAAGTTGTGCTGCGAGCTGATCCGCGTGTTTGCCAAGCAAATCAGGACGTCCTGCAGAGTTTACAAAAAGCGAGTCCCCGGTGAAGACGCCCCAAGGTTCATCGCACCCTTTTTCACAAGCCTCATATGAAATATGTTCGGGCGTGTGACCAGGGGTATGCCGTACAGTAAGAATGAGTTTTCCAAATTCGAACTTATCGCCCTCATGCACCGCTTCGACGTTAAAGCCGTACTCAGCTTCGCCCACAATGCTCGCATAAACTTTTGCTGTACCAGTCTGAACACAGAGTTCGCGTGAACCGCTCACAAAGTCAGCATGAATATGCGTTTCGAAGGCATGAGTTATCGAAACTTTATGTTGTTGAGCGAGCTGCAAATAAATTTCCACGTCCGTCCGTGGATCGATTACTGCCGCTATGCCTACACTGTCATCGCCGATGAGGTAGGAAAGCTCTGCAATACCTTCAGTATGGACGCATTCAAATACTAGGGCCATAATATTATTCCTTTTTGTAGCATTAGCTACTATTTTTTTAAAAATGCCAAACAAACGGTTCTGAATTAAATCAATTTTTATAAGTAGCAACCTTGTAGCCAAATGTCAATAAATAAATGGAATTTCGCTTTCTAAAATCTGCTTCTTAGAGTCTGTTCAGAATCTTTAAAGCTGTATAGAATTTATCCTTAACAAGAAGTTGAGGGTGAATTATCGATAAACTACCAAGTAGTTTAATGCTGAAATGTATCGAGGCTAAAGTTTTTAGGCATAGCAAATTTTAAAAAGAGGTTCTCTATTTAAAGATTTTGAATAGGCTTTTAAGTACATTTCCTAATGCGTTGATAGGATTTCCCTTGCTATAATCAGTCTTTGAATTTCGCTCGTCCCTTCATAAAGGGTGGTAACCCTTGCATCTCGAAAATATTTTTCTGCTGGACAGTCTTTAGTATACCCAAAGCCTCCATGGATCTGCAAAGCTTCGTAAGCAATCCAATTAGCTGCTTCAGATGCAAATAGCTTAGCTATGGCTGCCTCGGCTGTAAAATGGGATCTTTTCGTGCGTAACCATGCAGCTTTAAAAAGTAGTAACTCAGCCGCATCTAACTTTACACGCATATCGGCAAGTTTGAATGCAATTATTTGTTGTGCACTTATGGGTCCGCCGAATTGTTCCCTTTGCTTTGCATAAGTAACGGCTCCTTCATAGGCAGCTTCTGCTATCCCTATAGCTTGAGCCGCAACACTTAATCGCCCACTATCAAGCGCGCCTAACGCTATTTTTAATCCATCTCCTTCCTTACCTAAAAGTCGTGATTTATCTATGCGACAACCACTGAATTTTACGCTTACTAAGTTGGCGGTTAAAAGACCCAATTTACGTTCAACTTTTGGGAATGTTAGCCCTGCAGTCCCTCTGTCAACCAAAAAAGCGCTCATGACATGTGCTTCATGGTCTACAGAAGGGGAAAAATCTGTTCTTGCTATGATTAAAAGTACCCCAGCGCTGTCTGCGTTGGTAATGTACTGCTTTTCTCCGTTGAGAACATAATAATTGCTGTTATCCGGATCTATGCAAGCTGATGTTTGAATACGTTTAACATCAGATCCAGCATCTTTTTCAGTAACAGCAAAAGAGGCAGGAACGCAAACTCCTTCTGAAATCGATGGCAGATAGTGTTCTTGCTGTTCAACATTTCCATGACGCCAAATTGCTTCCGCAACCATACTTGTCACTGCCATCGCCACAGCAATTCCTGCGTCTATTTTTGCGATTTCTTTGAGTGCCAGTAGATAGGCAAGTACCATTCCTTCTTCTGTGGGCGTAACTGCAAACGTATAGAAGTCTTCTCTGGCCATTTCCTGGAAGAGTTCATGGCGGAATGCCAAATCTGTTTCTAGCCTTTCAACATGTGGAGCAATTTTATCTCGAGCAAATTCTCTAGCTTTAAGTTGCCATTCCGTCTGTAATGCTGTAAAAGTAAAATCCATGAGCCTCCTACTCTGCACGCTTGACTATAAGACAGGTCACAGTTTTATCATTTCCTCCCATACTAATCATCATGCCATACGGTTTACTGGAATGGACTTGATTTTCAGCTTTTCCAGTTAACTGCTTTGTGAGGTCAACCATTTGTCTTACGCCTGTAGCACCGGTGGGGTGTCCAAATCCGATAAGTCCACCGGATAAGTTAATTGGAAGTGTTCCTTCGCTTCCAGTATGTCCGTCTAGAATATAGTTTGCTGCTTTTCCCCTTTCAGCTAGGTTTAGAGCTTCAATTGCCATTAAAGCTGTAATTGAAAAGCAATCATGAATTTCAAGCCATCCTATCTCTTTTATTGAGACTTGTGCTAAAGCAAGAGCTTTAGCTACTGCAATTTTTGTAGTAGCCAGCTCTGTCATTAATTCTGGAGCCATAGTGATATCTCCTTCTGCTTCTCCGAGCCCGATGATTTCAACAGCATTTTCTTTGTTAATTCCGCAGGCTTGTAAACCCTCTTCAGACAAAATAAGTAAGGCCGATGCTCCATCGCTTATCTTTGAGCAGTCAAGTAGGGTCAGATGCGGAAGAAAGATTTCTGGATTTGGAGCTTCAAGTGCAAGTGCAAGAAGCTCTTTTGTTGTATTTTGATATTCCTGAGCTTTAACATTTTTTCTTGCATTTTGAATAGCTTGTTGATACCAAGTTGCCATGGCTTTTCGAGTTAAGTCCTTTCCATAGCTATTGTAGTAAGCTCCAGCTCGATCAGAAAAAATTCCGGGAAAAAAGTAGGCGTGTCCAGCTTTACGTTCCTTATTATAATAAGCAGCTCCGGCTAAAAGATCGGATCCATAAACAGATTTGACCGAATTTTGAACTTCAAAACCGCATACAAAAGCAGTCTGAGAAATACCTGAAAGGATTGAGCGCATTGCAATGCCGATTGCTCTTCCTCCAGTTCCACAAGCCCCCTCAACCCCCGTGCAAGGTTTCCCAAGTAGATTCGGGACCATAAATGGTAGAAACCCTGGTAAATTTGCCTGCTTCAAAAAACCCGCTGCCATAAAACTGCCGATGATCCCTTCATCAAAATTAACCTCTTTCACCTGGTTCATGACACCTTCTGCCGCTTCTTTCAAATAAGACTCAAATCCTGGCATTGGTTTTGAAGGATTAAATTCTTTACGTCCCGGTCCAAAAAAAATTGTGTTGTAACCTGCTGCCGCGTAAATCTTTTTTCTAAATGGTTGCATATAAACCTTTATGATGATTACTTTTCAATTCGATTTCTGAAATTCCGTAGAGATGATAAAATCCCTCTTTAAGAACAGCATCGACATCTTTCAAACTTTCAACTACGCCATCATTAACTAAATTTAGAGCAATTTTTTGCAGATTTTTCAAGAAGTCTATAGCTAGTTGTGCTCCGGGTGTTTCTACACCTTGCAGCTGTGCAAAATATGATCGAATAGCTTCAATCTTTTGAGGATCTTTACTTAAAGTTTTCCAAGTTAAATCCCGAGGATGTTTTCCTAGCCATTCATCACATGTTTTTTTCCAATCTGTTGCTTCGATCGGACCATAATGCTTTTCGCTTTCTGAGAAAATTTCGATGATTTTGTTACCTACATAGCTAAAAAAACCATCTTTTTGAGATCCATCTGGATGTTGTCCTCCAATTTTTCCAGCTTCGAGTAATGGAAAAAAGAGAGCTGTATAGTTTAAAGGAAGCTGTAGGTAATGATTCATGATTGTGCCAATTTTGACAACGACATCTAAACCAACATAATCGATCAGCTGAAATATACCCATTGGCCGCAATAAAAAATCTTGGCTGACTTTATTGACCATGTAGACTGCTTGAAGAGTGCCATGTTGACTACTTAAAGTCTCAACAAGTGCACAGCTAAATATAATTTCACGCAGAAAATATCCGTTTCCAATAAAGCCAGCAACATCTTTGGAAAAAATGACCTTTTTGTTGAGCTGCGCGGCTATTGAAATAGCTAATGATTTTAAAGATTGATTTCCATCTTCAAGAGGGATAATTTCTATTAGCTTTTGGACTGCTGGGGGATTGTAAAAATGAAATCCGATAATTTTGTTATCCAGTGAAGCTTGGCTATTTATAGTGAAGATTGGGATTGAGGAAGTATTTGAAAAAAAGTAAGGGCAAACGGAAGAAATTTTTTTTAATCTGCCAAGAGTTAAAATTTTAGTTTCGATGTCCTCAACAATGGCTTCAAAAATCAATTCTGTATTTTTTGCCTCTTCGAGCGAGGAAGAAAAGTAAACAATTTTGAAGGCTTCCAAGATAAAATAGTCTATTATTTCACGATTACTTATGAGAGAGTCAATATGCTTAACCGCATCCCTCAAGAACACAATCTTTTTTTCGGCCCATCTTAGTAACTGACTTTCAAGATACTGTCGGAGGCCATCAAGCCGATTGTGACTTGAATCGATCAAAAAGAGACGCATGTGGGATGCTGATTTACCATTTTCTTCTTTTTGAATCTTTTGGATAAAATGGCAAGCAGCCATTTCTTCCAAAAGCAATAGAGAAATCCCAGATCCCATTTTTCCAGCGGCTCCAATGACAGCAATCTGCTTAAAAGCATGAAAAGGCGATTGTATTGAATTGGTTGGGCTCATCACTTTACCTTTTAGTGTGCTTTTCTATAAATGCTAACATTGCAGTTTCTCGCTCTTCTGTTGCAAAACAAACTGCACACATGTTTCTTTCAAGCTCTAAAGCTTCCGTCATCGATAGATGAAAGCCTCCATCAATCGCTCGTTTTGCTTGCAAAGTGGCACAAATAGAGTGCTGTATAATTTCAGATGCAACAGTCTGGCAAGATTTTAGCAAAAGCCCTGGTTCAAAAACTTGATTAACTAGGCCCCAGGCCTTGGCATTCTCGGCCGAAAAGGTGCGTCCACTCATGATCAGTTCTTTCGCTCGGCGGGTTCCTATGGCGCGTGAGAGTCTCTGCGTTCCCCCAAATCCTGGGATAATCGCTAATGAAACTTCGGGAAATCCAAATTGGGCGTTTGTTCCGGCATAGATGAAATCACAAGCTAAAGCAATCTCAAGTCCACCTCCAAGTGCGTATCCATTGACCGCGGCGATGATTAAAAAAGGCGCTTTTCCCAATGCAAGAGTGACTTCTTGGCCAAGTTCACAAAATTGTAACATTTCAAGGTGAGACATTTCTTTCATTTCCTTGATGTCTGCGCCGGCAATAAAGCTCTTTTCACCAGAACCAGTCAGAATTATGGCGTGGCAATCATCATGTTTTGCTTTGTTTTGTAGAAAATTTAGAAGCTCTTCTAATGTGGCCCGGTTTAGGGCGTTAAGTACATGGGGTCGATTAATTTTTAAAAGCCCTATGTTAGATCCAAGTTTTTCAAAAAGAAGATTTTCCACTTAAATAGACTCCTAATACAAGTTGGTCAGGCGCAATCAGTTCAATTCAAAAATTTGTGCTATACCAAATTACACCTAAGTCTCTTGTAACCATTACCTATCAAATAGTCAAAAGATATCTTGAAGCAAATCATATAATCGAAGATATCTTATTTTTTGGGAGGAGCCTGTGAAAAGAGAAAGTAAAGGAAAGCAATTTAGAGAGAGCGTTTTAACAGAACAGCCTCTTCAAATCGTGGGTGTAATCAATGCCTATGTTGCGATGATGGCAGCTCATTCAGGCTTTAAAGCTCTCTATCTTTCAGGAGCCGGCATCGCTAATTCCGCTTTCGGATTGCCGGATCTTGGAATGACAACTTTGGACAATGTCGCTGAGGAAGTCAGGCGCATAACTTCTGCTGTCCTAACTCCCTTACTTGTAGACATAGATACAGGTTGGGGAAGCAGCCTCATGATTGCTCGCTCCATTAAAACAATTGAATTTGCTGGAGCTGCAGCTGTACACATTGAAGATCAACCTTTCATTAAACGATGTGGACATCGTCTGGGTAAAAAAGTTGTTCCTAAAGAAGTTATGGTCGATCGAATAAAGGCCGCTTTGGATGCCAGAACAGACCCCAACTTTGTGATCATGGCAAGAACCGATGCCTATGCGATTGAAGGTCATGAGAAAACACTTGAACGGGCTATTGCTTATGCTGAAGCTGGAGCCGATATGCTTTTTTTGGAAGCTTTTACCGAACTGAAACAATATGCAGACTTCCGCCAACATCTTCAAGTTCCCATTTTAGCCAATTTAACAGAATTTGGACAAACACCCCTTTTTACTCTTCAAGAGCTAGCTTCGGCAAAAATTGATATGGCACTATACCCTCTATCGGCGAATAGAGCAATGAACCTTGCTGCTCTCAAAACTTTACAGACGATACGCAATCATGGGACACAAAAATCTCTGTTAGAGTCTATGCAAACCAGAGAAGAGCTCTATGGATTTTTGAATTATGAGTCTTTTGAAGAACAATTGGAGGAAGAAATATGTCAGTAGGTAACGAAAAAAGGAAGACCGGGGGGCTAGCTGGTGTTGTTGCAGGGGATTCAGCAATCTGCCTTTGCGGCGCGGAAGATCAAAGTCTGCTTTACCGAGGCTATGCCATTGAAGATCTTTGCAATAAAGCTTCATTTGAAGAAGTAAGTTGGTTACTGCTTCGAGGGGAATTACCTTCAAAAGAAGAGCTTAAGCTTTATCGAGAGCACCTTCAACAGTTACGCGAAATTCCTGCACCCTTAAAAACATTACTCGAAAGAATCCCGCGTGATACAAACCCCATGGATGTACTGAGAACTGGATGCTCGTTTTTGGGTGTGCTTGAACCAGAGACAAAAAAGACAGAGCCTTTTGCTATTGCTGAAAGACTCCAAGCAAGCTTACCTACGATGCTATTGTTTTGGTATAAATTCCATAACAAGGGCCATCCTCTTAAAATGTCATCAGATGAACTTTCTGAAGCAGGTCATATCCTTTATTTATTGCACGGAAAGAAAGCGAGCGAATCTCATATAAGAGCTTTAGATATTTCACTCATGCTTTATGCGGAGCATGAGTTTAATGCATCTACATTTGTAGTAAGAAGCGTTACTAGCACGCTTTCAGATTTCTATTCAGCAATTTGTGGAGGCATTGGCACATTAAGAGGGCCTTTGCATGGTGGAGCTAACGAATTTGCCATGAAACTCATCGAATCGTTCACAACAGAAAAAGAAGCTGAAACAACGATTCGAGAAATGTTGGCTAGAAAGGAGCTTATCATGGGATTTGGCCACAGAGTTTATACTACAGTGGATCCTCGTTCGGCTATCATTAAAGAACAAGCGAGGAAACTAAGTATTGAGGCTAAAGATCCGCATCTTTTCCCTGTGGCTGAAAGAATTGAGAAATTGATGTGGGATGAGAAAAAGTTATTTCCTAATCTTGATTTCTATAGCGCGTTAGTTTACCATTTCCTCGGGTTCCCGACCGAAATGTTTACGCCTCTATTTGTCTTTTCTCGCATTTCTGGCTGGTCTGCCCATCTTCTGGAACAGCGAGCTAATAACAAGCTTATACGGCCTAATAGCAATTATACAGGTCCGGCGCGTCGGGCAATTTGACCGTCGTTGCCGTAAATGGGTCATGCCTATTTTCAGAAGAGGGACCAATGAACAAATTTATGTAGCCTGCTGCGCTCGCAGCAGGAGTACCCGAGCGCCTATTTTGCTACCTGCTGCGAGCGCAGCAGGCTACATAAATTTGTTCATTTGATCTCTTGTAAGCCCTGAAGCTATATTTTAGGAGAAGATGGATTATTTTTGTTTTGTTTTGAAACTGCAAGTGACTATGGATACTGGTTGGGAGAACCTCTTTCAAGCTGGTTTTCAGCTTCTCTATAGCGAAGAAGCTGATCTTGAAAAGCGTCTTTATGGTTATCCACCCAAAGAAGCTTCTTTGGAAAACTTGTTAAACTCTTATCCAGAGATAGCATCTTTTCACGAAGTGCAGTTTGATCAAATTGATTGGCAAGCGCAATGGGGCAGCGAAACATCTTCAATTAAGATCGATTTAAAAGACTATTCAAACAATTTGGCAAATCAGTTTTTGATGTATCCTGGACCAGGATTTGGTGATCTTTCACATTCAACAACAAAGCTTGTTCTTCGAATGATGGCCCCTTTGACAGCAGGAAAATTTGTAATTGATTTAGGCTGTGGCAGCGGAGTCTTAAGTTTGGCCGCAATAAAGCTGGGTGCAGTTGGAGTCATCGGCATTGATATAGATCAGGACTCATTGGACCATGCAAAAAAAAATAGTCTGTTAAACAAAATGGAAGAAAATATAGCATTTCAACTTCCTTCAGAACTTTTAATTATCCCCTCTGGTGTTCAAATTATTCTTGTGATGAATATGATTTACAAGGAGCAGGAGCAAGCATGGAACTCTATTTCACGTTTGCATGACCTTAAAATGGATTGCATTACGTCTGGCATCCTGCGCAAGCAGCAGAAACTCTATATAGCCCAATGTCAAGATCGGGGATGGCAAGAAATTGAACGTTCATTTGAAGAAAAGTGGTGTGGTTTTCATTTTCATAATATCAGTGTTTGATACTCCTATCTCAGCCTATTCCCTGTTGATTAGAAAATTTCTGAATGTGAACCGAATCTCGATAAGGATAAAAATTTATCGCTTGTTTTACAAATCAAGAGTACATCATTTTCAACATGGCATTCTCTATGATTAACCCAGTTGCCAGTTAATGTGTGATCAAGATTTACTGCTGGTAAGGGCTTCTTTTACTCGTAAGACGAAAAGGCAACCTTTAGCTTCGAACTTTCACCAACTTATTTCATGGGATGGGCTTGAATTTAAGGTTTTGCTGATACTTCTTGCAGTTCAGGTCTCAAGTTTCAAAAGCTAGGACCTAATAACCAAAAAGGGGGGGAAACCAAATTGAAAGCCACATTTTAAAGTAATTTTTTAATGCTACATTCAGGGTCATTTTTCGTCACTTCTACTACTGAATCAGGAAATGTAACAACAATAGAGCCAGAGTTTACTTCATGCGGGATTGCAATCAAGCTATCTAGAAACGAATAAATGTAATATATCTGGTTTTTATAAATATAACCTCTACACAATTTAAGAATAGGCATAAAATGGGGATACTGACAAGAAAAACTCTAGAGTCTGTTGACGAGGCAAGTGAAGCCAATAAAAATCAGCTAAAACGTGTTTTAGGCCCATTTCAATTAATTCTTTTTGGAATCGGTGCAATTGTAGGGGCAGGCTTATTTTCCATTACAGGGATAGCAGCTGCTGAGCATGCAGGGCCAGCAATTTTGCTTTCTTTTTTAATTGCTGCTATTGGTTGTGCTTTTGCAGGGCTTTGTTATAGTGAACTTGCAAGCATGATTCCTATTGCTGGAAGTGCTTACACCTATGCATACATCACAATGGGAGAATTGACCGCTTGGATGATTGGGTGGACACTCATTCTTGAATATGCAATAGGAGCCGCTACAGTGTCGATAAGTTGGTCTGCTTATCTCATTTCCTTTCTGCATGATGTTGGGATAGATCTCCCTGTAGCACTCATAGCCTCTCCTTGGAATCCCACGCCGTTGCCGGATGGAACTTTGGCAACGGGAATTATAAATTTGCCTGCTTTGATGATTGTCATCATTGCCTCTTGCGTTTTGATTATGGGAATCAAGAATTCAGCTTATGTCAATGCAGTCATTGTTAGCCTTAAAATTGGTGTAATTCTTATATTTATTGCAGTCGGCATCCAATACATTAATTTTGAAAACTATTCTCCTTTTATACCTGAAAATGAAGGGACTTTTGGTACGTTTGGTTGGAGCGGCATTTTTCGGGCTGCTGGGATTATTTTCTTCGCTTATATTGGTTTTGATAGTGTTTCTACTGCTTCTCAAGAAACGATCAATCCTCAAAAAAATATGCCTAGAGGCATTTTGGGTTCTCTTGTGATTTGCACAATCCTTTATGTTCTTTTTGCTTTTGTGATGTTAGGTCTTGTCAGTTACACTCGATTGGGGGTTGCAGCTCCGGTGGCTTTGGCAATTGACCAAACTCCTTATCCGTGGTTGAGTTGGGCGATTAAGCTCGCAATTCTTGCTGGATTTACCTCAGTTATTCTTGTTTTACTTCTCGGACAATCCAGAATCTTTTATGCAATGGCGCATGATGGCCTATTACCCCCTTTTTTTGCTAGAGTGCATCCAAAATGGAAAACTCCTTGGGGAGCCAGCTTGATCTTGGTCCCGCTTGTTGGACTGGTGAGTGCTTTTGCACCTCTTTCTGTTGTTGGAAATATGACGAGTATAGGTACCCTTTTGGCTTTTTCACTTGTGTGCGCTGGTGTTCTCATTTTGCGTTATACGCATCCTGAATATCCTCGTGCCTTTAGAGTCCCTTTTGTACCTCTTTTTCCACTTCTAGGAATTGCAACATGTATGATTATGATGTTTTCATTGAATGTTGAAACATGGTTGCGGCTGATCCTTTGGCTTGCAATTGGGTTGCTACTTTATTATTTTTATAGCCGCCACCATGCAATCGCAAAGTAATCAATATACTACTGGATCTTATTGGATTCTAATGGTAAAATTGGCTATACTTGTGAACAGGATAACATCGGGGAAACGTGATTAAAGGTTTTTTACTATCGTTTTTAATTTTTTTATTTATAGTTTCGGGCTTGTCGGCAGAAGAGAATTTTCTTTTTCTGCGTGATAATTTAGGAAGGGCACAGCCTGGCGATTTCATAGTTACTGCTCAGGGTAAAAATTACAGCTTACTGCATATTCAGTATAAGGACTCAAATCAGCTAACAATTGAAGAAATTTCAATTCCTGCTGCAAAAGTTCCTAGACAGAATTTTTTATGGAGAACATGGGCTTCTCAGGGTTTTGCAGGAAATAGCTCAAGGGTTTTATATACAGTAGACCTTGCAAACGGACAGTTAAAAAATTTTTTCTCTTTTACCCGCGGTAGCTGGTATGAGATGTCTGCTCAAAATAATTTTTTCCCTACTCTTTTAAACTTGCGATTTAACTATATTTCGGAAAAACAACGTCGTCGTATTGGTGTTTGCCTTGTTCAAACAAAACAGGATAAACGCCCATTTTGGCAACCTAAAATGGTTGTAGAAGGAAATGAGATTCAAGGTGTTGACTTTGATGCTTGGAAGGCACAATGGCCAAAAGATGGCACTGATCTATCCGGGAAAACGATCGAAGTTTACTTGCCTAAAAAAGGCATGAACTATCCATCTTATTTTCCTTATTGGTTACAAATTAGCGGTCTTGTTGGAAGCGCTAAAGTTCGTATTATCGACTCTGGTTCAGGGTTGACTACACCCCTTTCACTCCCTTATACTTTTAAAAAATTATGAAAACACTAAGCCTAAATAAAGCTCGTGCTATCTTACAAAAAGCCTTTAGCTGTTTTAAGAAACGCCGTAAAGAGTTGTCCTTAAATGAAGAAGCAGTCATGAAGGAAAAAATCATCTTTCTGGAAAATGCTATTGCTACAAATGATCGAAATATTGCCTCACCTCCAGCAGAGGAGTTAGAGAAATTTACTCAAAACTACTGCAAGAAATCATGGCTAGATTACCTGAAAGAAATAGTGATTGCGATTGTTGTAGCATTGTTATTAGCTACCGTTGTACGTCAGGTGTGGTTTGAGCTATATGAAATTCCTACAGGATCCATGCGACCTGCTTTTCGTGAGCAAGATCGTGTTGCGGTTACTAAAACAGCCTTTGGAATTAATATCCCCCTTAACACCGGCCATCTTTACTTCGATCCATCCCTTGTACAGCGAGGGAGTGCCATAACGTTCACGAGTGAAGGCATTGATAAACTTGACGAAGACACCATTTTTATGGGTGTCATTCCTTATAAAAAACGCTTGATCAAACGTCTTATTGGAAAGCCCGGAGACAGTCTCTATTTTTATGGGGGAAAAATTTATGGCGTTGATAAAGATGGAAATCTGATCAATGAACTTCTTGATGCCCCTTGGATGCGTGAAAATACACATTTCAGTTTAGAACATATTCCATTTATGCGTTTTTCTGGCGAATTGTCGGCAGTAGGGCAACGAGAAGTGCGCTTTTCCCAAATGAATATTCCCATTGGGCGAATGATGGTCAATGGGCAAAACATTAAAGGCGAGGTATCAGATGGGAAAAAATGGATTCAGGATGATCCTTTTTCTCAACGCTCACTACAGAAATCTCCAAAGGCCTTCAGTGACTTTTTTGGAATTCGCAATTTTGCAATGGCACGCCTTTTAGATGCGAAGGAATTGAAAGAAATCAATGGTATTGATGCAAAAGATCTCCCTGAAGGAGTACTCTACTTGGAGCTCAGTCACCATCCCAGTTTAACTTATCCACAACCCTTGATTTCCCAAAATTCGCACCATCCTTTACAGCTTGCTTCGTTAAAGTCTGTGATACCTTTGCAGCAAGAACATCTAGATCGTCTCATGGATATGATGTACACAGCTCGCATCGTTTTTAAGAATGGACGGGCAACACGTTACAGTGTTGATTCCCCTAAATTTGGAGCAGAGTCTCCTACATTTCCAGGCGTGCCTGATGGAACCTATGAATTTTATGAGGGCAACTTACAGAAATTAGGCATCGCCGCTTTGTTAGAAGAAGCCAATAAAGATAATCCGTTGTATAGTCATGATCCTAAAAATGTGGAAAAGCTTTATAATTTAGGCATTGAAATGCATAATGCTTATGTTCCATCTGTAAAAAACCAGTGGAATGCACCTTCACGGTATGCCTATTTCCGTGATGGCGATCTTTATGCATTGGGAGGAGTACTTTTTCAAAAAGACGATCCTATCTTAACTGACTTTAACGAACGTGAAGAAAAAAAAGAGGCAAACTCTACCGAAAAAACACCCTATACTGCCTTTAAAGATTATGGACCACCTTATATAGAAGGGAAATTAGATGCTGATTTTATACGTGCTTTTGGTGTTACGGTTCCGGAAAAACAATATCTTGTTTTAGGCGATAACCATGCAATGAGCGGTGATAGCCGTATTTTTGGTTTTGTTCCTCAAGGTAACCTTGAAGGTGCCCCTTCTTTAATTTTATGGCCTGCAGGCGAACGTATGGGTCTTCCTTGGCAAGCCCCCTATAAATTATTAACTATCCCACGTTTGATTGTTTGGGGGGTTGTCGCAATTTGTTGTTTGATTTGGTATATACTTCATCGACGCTATTTGCGACGTCCTACAGGTCTTTAACTCGACTTTGTACATTTTTTATCATCGCCCCCGGGGAGAAGCTTCCTACAGCTAAATAAATTTCGAAGGAAGGGGTAGAAATACCCATTCCTTCGAAATTCATTACGCCGAATTAAAAAAACATAACCCTCTAAATATTTTAACTTTAAAGGAAGTGTGTGGCAGGGCGATTGCATTATAAAAATTGATTGAAAATTTTAAGGTTAGATTGTAGTTTGGTATCTCCACATTAAAAACATGGTAATACCAATGTCTGAGAACGAATCGGCTAACCCTTTATTAGGAAATAAGCTAAAAATCATTGAACTGGCAGAAAGAATTCCAGACCCTCGCAGTGAAAAATTCAAGAAACATCCTCTAACTT